>CAZHRH010000172.1:2855-4505 GCA_964534475.1 uncultured Wenzhouxiangellaceae bacterium | reverse complement strand
GTCACCGAGAGCAGACCAAAACTTGCTACAAACAGCCATGACCAGGCTTCGGCAGAGGCGTTAAATCGTTCCGCCATATTAAGCTCAAGCGCTGATCTGCAGCGCCAGGCATGCAGATACAGAGCTGATATGAGCGCGCACATTGCCGCAAAGCCCAGGCCATAGATGGTGAGCACCCCGCGAAACTCACTTTGCGACTGCAATTGAAATGATGATGGCAAGCGGCCACCTGAGAGCGCTTCAAATCCCCCACCAAACAGGATTTTCAGCGGGTAGACATAAACCATCACCACCAGAATCAGCGACGCGGTAAGCGCAACTGCGGGGAAGTCCTCCAGCCCGTATGCTTCGCTCCACTTCTGATGTGCCCGCCAGAACAGCATGAGAATGGCAAAACTGGCGGCAAATGCAGGAGCGTCTTTCAGTGCGGCGAGCAGTTCTGGATAGTTGGATGGAATTTCATCAATCGAGATCGCCAGCATGGCAGCAGCAAAGGCGAAGGCAGCATCGGTGAACACTTCCAGCCGGGTCATGCCGTGACCACGCGCGAGCCTCGCTGTTGGTGTTGTAGCTGGCTTGATCACTGTTGATTTATCCATGCTCATTCATAACCAGCCCTGATCGCGGGCGAAGCGGTAAGCTTCAATGCGGTTGTTGGCATCGAGCTTGCTGATCGCCTCGGACAGATAGTTGCGCACCGTGCCCTCGGCCAGATGCAATTGCCTGCCGATATCGGCGTTGGCCAGACCGCTGCCGGCCAGGCGCAGGATCTGGCGCTCGCGCTCATTGAGCGGGTTTTTGCTGTCGAACGCGGTCAGTGCCAATTCCGGATCGATGACGCGTTCGCCGCTTTGAATGCGGCGCAGGGCATCGGCCAGTTCCCCGGCCGGCGTGTCTTTCAGCAGATAGCCGCGCACGCCGGCTTCCAGCGCCCGGCGCAGATAGCCCGGACGCGCAAACGTGGTCAGAATCACCACTTTCACATCAGAATGCTCATGCTGCAGCCATTCGGCCAACTCCAGCCCGGTCAGGCCCGGCATTTCGATGTCGCTGAGGACAATGTCAGGTTGTCTGGCCGAGATGGACTGCTGTGCACTGTCACCGTCTGCTGCCTGCCCTACCAGTGCTATGTCTGCTTCCAGCTCCAGCAGTTTGGCCAGTGCGCCCAGCAACAGGGTCTGATCTTCGGCCAGAAAGACATTGATCATCGTGCTGTCATGTGGTTGTTGCAGTGGTGCATGCGCTCAATGGTACCCAGCCCTGCAGATGTCCGCCACGTTTTGTATCCAGATGCAGTTCGCCGCCGAGTGACTCCAGCCGCGCACGCATGCCCTGGATGCCGCTGCCATCGGCGCGGATATGACCGCCGCCATCATCGCTGATATCCAGCAGCAGTTTGCTGTTGCCGCTATCGCGATGGAGACTGATGCGACAGTGCCTTGCATCGGCGTGACGGATCACGTTGGTACAGGCTTCGCGGATCACCAGTCCCAGCATGGCGGCATCGCGCGCCGGCAGATTCAGCTCATCATCGACATCCAGTTGCAGCTCGATATCGGCGCTGCGCATGGCCAGCCTGGCCTGGTCGAGGGCTTCTGCCAGGCTTTGCTCGCGCAGGCCAGAGATCGCCTTGCGCACTTCCTGCAGCGA
>CAZHRH010000172.1:0-2755 GCA_964534475.1 uncultured Wenzhouxiangellaceae bacterium | reverse complement strand
CTCAGGCGCAGCTCGGCGTTTTTACGCTCGTTCTCACCAAAAAAGATATTCGCCACACCGATGATCACGCTGACCGCCGCACCCGGCAGCCAGAACCACAAAACTGGTTGTGCCAGCCAGGCGCTGAGCGCTGCCAAGGCACCGACGCCAGCCACCACCCAGGCAGAACGACGTGGCGGTCCGGTCAGATAAGCGAAGCTGGCGGCATAGATGAAAAACACGCTGGAGCCGGGATTAAACGGTGTCCATGCCACTGCCAGCATGGCCAGCAGAGCTACATGCAGCAGGGCAATCAGGCCACGGCGGCGGTAAGCGCTGAAATACAGCAGCAAAAACGCAACCATTGTGGCAACGACAGCACTGATTTCCAGTGCGTCAGGCTGACGAAAGAAATATTTGATGTAGAAAAAGCCGAGGTAAATCACCCACAGATAAGGCAACCAGCCCAGCCCGAGTTGCGGCGGTAACAGCCAGCGATGCAGTGCCAGCAATCGCGCTGAGAAATTCATTCTATGCTGGCAGCGCGAATGGTGAAATTCACCGCGCGCGCAGAACCGCTGGCAAACACGCCGATCGCACGCAGCCGGGTCAGATCCAGACCGTCCACCTCACCCAGCTCGATACGGTTGATCTGCCCCACCGTTATCGGCAACTGCTGCGGCTGCGACGCCTGGCTGGCGCCACTGAAGAACAGCAACTGATACTCGCCAGGCGCGCCATCGATGTGCAGCAGCAGCCGATCATAGCTGCTGTAATCCTCGGGCTGCATCGGTAGGTCACTGGCAAACCACATGGCACCAGCATACGGGAACGGATAGCCGTCTGCGACTGCGCCAGTTATGGCAAGTGCCTGGCTGCTATCTGCCTTATCCCCGGCTTGCTGCGCCCCATTATCCTGCTTCCAGGCAATCGCAGCGCTGGAAGCACCGCCCATGTAGTCATCGGCGGCAGCCATCCAGCGTGCCGGTTCAGCGAGCAGATCAGCAGTTTTCCCGGCAGAATCATCCGGGGGTCTGCCAGGCTCCGGCAGCAACAGGACCACGACCAGAAGTATGCTTATCAGTGCAGCGATGCGCAGCAGGTTTTGCATCCATTTACCCTCATGTCTATTGGCCTGACCGACGCCAGGCCCAGGCGGCAAACAGCATAAACAGCAAAGTATAGCCCGCCACTATGGCCAGACTCAGTATCGGTTTTCCGCTTTGCGTGCCGCTGATGTGCAAGGCCAGTGCCGCCAGGTGATAAGGCGGCAGCCACTCAGCAATGGCCTGCAGCCACGGCGGAAACTGGCTGGCCGGAATCCACAGCCCGGATAGAAAGCCCAGCGGCAGATAGATCAGATTGACCACCGCCGGTGCCGCATTCGGCGATATGCTCATACCCAGCCCCAGGCCGAGTGCGGCAAACGGCATGCTACCCAGCACCATAACCAGCAGCAGACCAGACCATTGCAGCGTTTCCATGCGCACGCCGCCCAATATCGCCGCCAAGACAGCCATGATCAGTGTGATCATGGCGGCAAACAATCCGGCACCAAACCACTTGCCAACCAGAATGGCGGCAATCGATGCCGGCGTCGCCCGTAACAAGGTCAGCCATCCCTGCGCGCGCTCGGTGGCAATGCTCACACCAAACGCAAACAGGGCCGCGCCGATGCAACCAAAGATGGCGAACGTGCACAGCAGATACTGTGCCTGGCCACGAATCATGAGCAAGCCGAAGAATGTATAGAACATGATTGGAAACAACAGCGTCGGCAGTGTGTAGGCCGGCGTGCGCAGCAGATTCAGCCACTGGCATTCAATGAACCGTGCCAGCATGATGACGCGGCGTCTGAAGCCATGCTGATGCCCGGATTGCGCAAAGATCACTGTCTCGTTCATGCTGTCTGCTCCGACTTGTCTTGTGTCAGTGCCAGAAAGGCGGTTTCCAGGTCCGTTCGTCGCACCTCCAGATCGGTCAACTCCGGGTCTGCGCGCAACAACGCCGGCAATACCTGTTCTGCGCGCTGACAGTAAATATGCCAATGTGCATGCTGCTGACTGACCGACTGCACGCCGGGCAATGCCGTCAGCGATGTCTGTGACAGCCTGCTGCGCAGCTTGATCAGCCGGTTCGGCACCAGTTCACGGATGCAATCGGCGCTGGCATGCATCAGCACCTGACCCTGATTGAGCACGACGATGCTGTCGGCGAGCTGCTCGGCTTCATCCATGAAATGGGTGCACAATAAAATCGCCCTGCCCTGATCTCGGCAAGCGCGGATCACGTCCCAGAACTGACGCCGGCTGGCCGCATCCATCCCCGTGCTGGGCTCATCGAGAATCAACAACTGCGGATTACCGCTCATGGCGATGGCGAACAGCACCCGCTGCTTCTGCCCACCGGACAGATGCTGATAGCGCTGATCGGCGATGGCGGTCAGATCCAGCCGCTGCAGCAAATCGTCGATCACCAGCGACTGCTGATACAAGCTGCTGAACAAGTGCAGCAGTTCAAGCACGCTAAGGTTTTCCTGCACGCCACTGGCTTGCAGCATGACGCCGGTTTGCTGTCTGGCCTGCGGGCGGCCGGGAGCATGGCCAAGCACGCTGATCGCACCCTGCTGCAGCGGCAGAAGACCCAGCAGCAGCTTGATCAGCGTGGTCTTGCCGGCACCGTTTGGTCCGAGTAGCGCCGTGACCTGACCGGCATTGAGCCCAAGCGAGACATTGTCCAGCGCGTGCTGGCAGCTTCGTTTGCCCGCGCTGCGCCG
>CAZHRH010000171.1:2964-4542 GCA_964534475.1 uncultured Wenzhouxiangellaceae bacterium | reverse complement strand
GCTGCTTCTCTGGCCAGATAGTCAAACATGGTCTGCTCTTCCGGAGCCAGACCATCAGTGGTGACCTCAGTGACTTTACCATCGCGATTGACGTGCATTGTCAGAGCGGCAGAATACGTTTCCTGGGCATCGAAATATTGTTTACGAAGTATCGGCTGACCCACGATCAGCGGTTGATCAGGAGATGTTGCGGCCAGCTCTGTCTTGTCTGCCAGCACCTGCAGATATTCACTGCCCATCAATTGATCGTCCAGATAGACTTCGATCTGCCAGTCTCCCGGCTGATGCTCAGCCGGGTTCAGGCTGAGGTCCGCATAAGCATAATAGCTGCTGTCATCGGGTTTGAACTCATGATCCCGGGAATGCGCCAATGCGCCCTGTCCATCATAAACATCAATGCGTTGGGTATGAAAGGCCTGCTGGTCCTGCTCACTGAATTGATACAGTGCGGTGACCCGGAACTGGCTTTGCATGCCCATAACCAGTCTTTTCACGCGTGCATAGGCAAGCTGGCTGGGCTGGCCATGCGTTATTTGAATGTTGATCAAGCCTGTTTCGCCGGCCTGCTCTAGCTCAGCGGCAGCGGCGAGAGCTGGCTGATTAATGATGATACCGATGCTGGCAAGCATCAGAAATTGCAGTGAGATCAGAGAGATATTGTCTTTGTACACGGTACCCTCGTTAACTTGTTACTCGCTTGAAAGCATACAAGATTCCGCATAGATATACAATTCAAACGCTGTGTTGTGCTCACAAGACTGCTTATATGGCGCAGCGCAGCGCATGGCTTGAGCGCTTGCTGCTATACTGCATGACTATAGGCATATGACTATGGTACTTTCATGCATAAACATGTTTCAAAATCACAATTCAAGGCGCAGGCACTGGAATGGTTTCGTCAGGTGGAAACAACCGGCAAGGCGGTAATCGTGACCGATCGTGGCAAACCTGCTGTTGAGGTACGCAAGTATCAGGATAAGCAACGCGCCCCGCTGGAGATTCTCAACGGCAGTGTGGCTGAATACACCGATGCCACCGCCCCTGTTGCCACCGAGGATTGGGAAGCACTTGAATGATAGTGCTTGATACTCACACCCTGATCTGGTGGGTTAATGGCGACCAGCAGCTCTCATCAGTGGCTCGCAAAGCCATCGCCAATGAACTCGCTGCAGATGGTGGGCAGATTCTGGTTTCGGCGATCTCCGCCTGGGAGATTGCCATGCTGATTGCCAAGGATCGACTGGTGTTGACCATGGATCTTGATGATTGGCTGGCCACCGTCGAAAGCATCGAAGGGGTGATGTTGGTCGCGCTGAGCACGGAGGTTGCAGTGCAATCGGTAAGGTTACCCGGCCGCTTTCATGCTGATCCTGCAGATCGAATCATCGCTGCTCTCGCGCGACATTTTTCTGTGCCGTTGATTACCGCTGATAGCAGGATTCAGACGTATCAGCATGTAAAAACGATCTGGTGACGATTGCTGGATACATTGCAGTTATTGAGTCCCCCCACCCCAGCCCTCCCCCGCGCACGGGGGAGGGAGCGTAACAGTAACGCCCATCGCTGCCCTGAATGAAG
>CAZHRH010000171.1:0-2864 GCA_964534475.1 uncultured Wenzhouxiangellaceae bacterium | reverse complement strand
GTGATTCCCAGCCACTGGATCGGGTTTTTCAAGCAGCCTGTTTCAATGCTTGACCCAATCCACCAGCGGGTGCCATTCGCTCCAGTCCTGGCGGCACTGGTAATAGGGCAGCTCGGCGACGCCCAGGCCGGCTTCCATGGCGCGGATGTAGTTGACCGATTCGCGCAGGTGGCCAACGAAGGGGGCTTTGAACTGGTCGATGAAGCCAATCAACTCGCGGTAGATGATGGTCCAGCTTTTTACCCGGTTGGCGATCAGACCGATTTCACACTGTGATCGACTTTCCTTGCGCAGCCGGAACAACTGGTCCAGATAGCGCCAGCCGCTGCGCATATCAATCGGTGACGGCAGCAGCGGCACGATGATCTTGTCGCACAATGCCAGCAACCGTTGTAATTCGCGTTTACTGATCGCCGCCGGTGAATCGATGATCAGGTAATCGCAATGCGCCGGTGCCTGTGGTGGCCAGCGGCGCGCCGGGATCAGCTCGATCCATGGATTCTCCGGCAGCCGCAGGCGGTGCCACTCGGCACTGGATTGCTGTACATCCAGATCGGCCAGCGCCACATCGGCCTCATACGCCAGCCACGCCGCCAGCGAGGTGGCAATGGTGGTCTTGCCGCAACCGCCTTTGGGGTTGACCACGGCTATGATGCGCGTGGCCGCCATCTACGGTGGGCTGCCCAGATCCGGCAGCCCCGAGTGCAGTCGCCAGACACCGGGCGGATCGTGCCACTTCCAGTTCTGGTAATACAGCACGGTGCGTTCGCGTGCGGTGCGCAGATTGAACAGTTTCAGCTCCACCACCTGACGGAACCCCTGCTCGTCATCATCGGCAACCACCGAGCGCACATCGTAACTGGACACCTTGTACTGACGCAGCCGGTTCATTTCCAGCGAGGTGATCGGATTTTCTTTCAGGTAGTCGGAATCAATGAAATTGAGCAGGCCACCATACTCGCTGAAGCGCAGCATGGTCTGGAAATTGTTCAGCGTTTCGTCCTGCTTTTTGCTCTTGTCGTTCATCGGGCAGCCTGTCAGCAGCAGACACATCACCACCGCAAGCAAGCCTCTGTATTGCCCTGAATCTATACTGTTCATTCGTTTGCTGCTCCTGGCAAAGTGGCATAATGACCGGTCATGCTTGCAGCCAGGCTGGCATCGGCCAGCCGCAGCTCGCAAGCCAGGGATAGGCTGGCACGACCACGCTTGCGCATGCATTGCAGATAGCGCTGCCAGTCGACCATAGCAGGCCCCGGACAAATGCATCGTAACTGCTCATACACCGGCTGCTGATAGCTGATTTCGGAAGCTGCAATTACGATATCACGTTGCAGCCCGATGTGCCGGTTGGCCAGCCACAGCCAGCCCCAGCCGGCCAGCGTCAGCAGGCTGGCCGTGGCACCACCAAAGGCGCTGCCCTTGTCGTTGATGTTGGCTGCCAGCGGCGCCTGCAGCAACAGTTCACTGGCATTGTCTGAGCCACTGACCTGCAACTGCATGGCGGCCGCCAGCGGAATGTTGTGCAGCAGAAACTTTTCCAGCGCAGCGCCAGCTTCGGCAGTGAATGTCGGCACAGCAGACGAGCTTGCTGGCACAATGGCGGAGAACTGCGTGGACATGCGTCAAATCCCTGAACTTCAAGCACTGATTATAACCGGCACGGATGAAAACTGAGCACAAACAGGCCATCAGCCAGACCTCGCAGCGCGCCTCGATCATGGCGCGTGCGCTGATTCCGCGCGAGATGCTGAGCTGGGCGCTGATCTCGGTCACTCTCGGCGCGGTCGAGGGCGGTCTGCTCGGCGTGCTGGTGAAAACCAGTTACAGCGGCACGGCATCACCCTTGCTGATCAATCTGGCCGTGGCGGTGGTGTCCGGCGCACCGGCGTTTGCCAACCTGATCAGCTTCTGGTTTGCCAGTTGGGCGCGCGGTCGCGACAAGATCAGGCTGCTGTCCCGATTGATGTTTTTCAGCGCCTGCTGCGTGCTTTTGATTGCGCTTGCACCGCGCTCGCTGACGGGACTGTGGCTGCTGATGCTGGCCAGCGTCACCGCACGCATGTTGTGGGCGGCCACCATCACTTTGCGGTCGACGGTGTGGCGCGCCAATTTTCCGCGCCACGTGCGTGCCCGCATCACCGGACAGATGACCACGCTGTCATCGCTGTTGATTGCTGCCAGCTCGGCGCTGCTCGGTGCACTGCTGGATCAGCATGCCGTGCTGGCCCGGCTGCTGTGGCTGGTAACCGCAGTTTCCGGCTTTGCCGCCGCGATGGTGTACCGGCGCGGCCGCATCCGTCGCCACCAGCACATTCTCAAACTCGAACGGCAGGTGGTGGGCAGCAACAGCGGCAGCCGTCTGTGGCAGCGCTTTCGCGCCGTGTTGCGTGATGACGCTGCCTTTCGCCGCTACATGCAGGCGATGTTTGTGTTTGGCACCGGCAATCTGATGGTCACCGCGCCGCTGATCATTCTGCTCAACGAGCAGTTTGGTCTGGAACGGCTGCAGCAGGTGCTGATCACCACCTCAATTCCGCTGCTGCTGCTGGCGGTGTCGGTACCGTTCTGGGCACGGCTGCTGGACGGTCAGCACATCATCCCCTACCGCGCCAGGCAGAGCTGGGGCTTTGTGCTGGCGATCGGCTTTTTTACCGCTGCCTGCATGTTCAATGTCAGCTGGTTGCTGTGGCTGGGTGGCGCCATGCTCGGCATCGCCTATGGCGGCGGCGTGCTTGGCTGGAACCTGGGCCACAACGATTTCTCCAGCGATCACAGCTCCGAGCTGTACATGGGCGTGCACGTCACGCTGACCGGCCTGCGCGGGTTGATCATGCCGGCCATTGGCGTGCTGATCTACGAAA
>CAZHRH010000170.1:0-4550 GCA_964534475.1 uncultured Wenzhouxiangellaceae bacterium | reverse complement strand
GCACGTGCCCGGCATTGCCGATCGTCTGCATCTGATCGGCTCCAACGCCGCCTGGTTGGTCAGACACACTGAGATTTCGGTGTTTGTGGTGCGTTGAATATGCACATGCCTCGGCGTGTATCCCCCCCCATTTGTTGCTGCCATAATCCGGAACTGATTTAAAAACGGATACCCGCTCATGAGTCATTACCAGCGTCATCTGTTTTTCTGTTGCAATCAGCGTGCGGCCGATGCCGAGCGGCCCTGCTGTGCTGCGGTCGGCGCGCAGGCTGCGCGCGATCATGCCAAACAGCGGATCAAGGCACTTGGCCTGGCCGGTGCTGGCAAAGTGCGCATCAATCAGGCCGGCTGTCTGGATCGCTGCGAGGAAGGACCAGTGCTGGTGGTGTATCCAGACGCGGTCTGGTACACCTATATCGACAGCGAGGACATTGACGAGATCATCGATGAGCATGTGCTGCATGGCCGCCCGGTGCAGCGGCTGATGATCTGAGTACGGCTGCAGTCAGTCAAGCTGCCGACAGTCACCAAACTGCAAACAAACCGTCATCGCAGTGTCAAGCAGTACAGCTATGCTCTGGCCATTCTTCATCCAGTCAGAGGTCATCCTGTGTTTCATTGTCACCGCTCTTCTGCCATGCGCAGTTGTTTGTTATTCGCACTGTTGTTGTGCCAGACGCTGGTATCTGGTTCACTGTTCGCGCAGCAGTCGAGCTCTGCTGCAGACCGCCTTGAGGACAGTGATCTTGACGACAACACGCAACTGGAGTCGATGACGGTCACGGCTCAATTCCGCGAGCAGACCTCAGTTGAGGTGCCGATTGCGATCACCGCCTACGATCAGCAGTTTCTTGACGACATCGGTGTCAATCAGCTCGACACCTTGTCCAGTTTCGTGCCTGGTCTGCTGGTGCAGGAGCAGAGCGTCAACAATCCTGGTTTTGTCATACGTGGTATTACTTCCGACAACGGTGCCGCCAACATCGAGCCGCGTGTCTCGGTATATCAGAACGGTGTTTCCATTGCTCGTTCGCGCGGTTCTTTTGTTGAACTGTACGATGTCGAGCGGGTGGAAATCCTGAAAGGTCCGCAGGGCACGCTGTTTGGGCGCAGTGCGCAAATCGGTGCCGTACACATCATCAGCGCACGCCCACAGTATCAGCTGGACACGCGCGCCAGGGTCAGCGTTGGCAATTTCAGTGCGCGCGAGGCGGATGCAATGATCAATCTGCCGCTGGTTCAGGATCAGGTGGCGGTGCGCGTTGCCGCCACCTATCGTGAGCGCGATGGCTTTATCGACAACCTGCTTGGCGGTGATCTCAACGGGGTTGATACAGTAGCCGTGCGGGGCAGTCTGCGGGCTGATTTCAGTGATGTTGCCAGACTTGATCTGATCGCCAACTATTCCGACGACTCACCGCCGGGCACCTCGTTCAAATCCGGCGTGCTACCGGCGCTGGGCGGTGATACCGATCCTTTTTCAGCTGCAGCACTGAACAGCTTTGGCGGTCTTATTGATGGCCAGCCACTCGGTGTGGATCGTGAAATTTTTGACATCACGGCCATTTTTGATATGCAGCTTACGCCGCAGTGGAATCTGGTCAGCACCACTGCCTATCGTGAATTTGACTCGCTGGAAGTGTTCGATGCGGATGGCTCGGCGTTTGATTTGTTCATCTTTGGCGAAGATGCTGAATCGGAGCAGTTCAGCTCTGACCTGCGCGTGACCTTCGATGATGGCGATCGCCTGACCGCATTTGTTGGCGGCGGTGTGTTTGCCGAGGAAGGCAGCCAGCGCGTGCCGCTGGGGCTGGATGGCAGTCTGGTCGGTGCCTTGTTCAATTCGGTGGCAGCGCAGGGGCCGGTGGTCAACGGCGAGGCACCACTGCTTGGCAGCGTACCACTCACGCAAGCCTTCTTGACTGGTGATCCGGCGGTGGTGAATCAGGCGCTGGCCGCAGCGCAAACACCGATGGGTTTGTTTCAGCAGGAGCAATTCACCAATTTTTCCGATAATTTTTCCTGGGATGTGTTTGCCGATGTCAGCTATATGCTGACCGATCGATGGACCGTCTCTGCCGGTGGTCGCTTCACCCGTGACGACAAGGAAACACTGTTTTCCTCAGGTATTGAAGTCGACAACCCGTTTCTGCCACCATTGCTGGTGCCGGAGATTGATGGCATCATTTCCTCGGACGATGACCCGGACATCGGCAATAACTTCGACGGCTTTTCCTGGCGCTTCGTCAACCAGTTTGCTTTGACCGATCAGCATAATGTGTACGTCAGCTATGCCCGTGGACGGCGTCCGGAGGTGATAGAGGATGTGGCCGGCGAGATAGATCCGACCTTGGGCGTGCCGGTTAACTTTGTCATTGTGCCGGAAGAGACGGTCGACAGCTTTGAAGTTGGCTTCAAGGGCTTGTTCATGGAGCAGCGGCTGCAGTTCGACCTTGCGGCGTTCTATTATGACTATGAGAACTTCCAGACCGATATCAGCATTGATGCCGGCCCGGGACAGCCGCCGCAGATCCAATCGGTCAACGCCGGCTCTGCTGATACGACCGGGGTAGAGACACAGCTTGCATTGCAACTTGGTGGCGGGCTCAGCGCGTTCGCCAACTACGCCTACAATCGCAGCCGTTTTGATCAGACCGACGACGCCGGCAACCGGCAGTTGTTTGCTGGCAACCGTTTCCGGCTGTCACCCGATCACACTGCATCGGCCGGTATGCGCCTGGAGCGCGCCTTTGCCGGGGGTAGCTGGTTCATCGCGCCCAACATTACTTATCAGTCGAAAGTGTTTTTCGAGGACGAAAACCAGACCGCATTCCGTGTCTTCGATCCGGCCAATGGCAGCACCGTGTTCACTGTGCCGTCGATCAGCGAGAACGACTATGCTCTGGTCAACATTCGCGGCGGCGTCAGCTTGCTGAACGGGCGTTTATTGGTAGAAGGTTTTGCCAGCAATCTGTTTGACAAGGACTACCTGATCGACGCCGGCAACACCGGTGGCAGTTTCGGTATTCCCACTTTCATTGCTGGCGCGCCGCGCTTTTATGGTGCCGGCGTCACCTTTATTTACTGAGGAATCTGGCTATGGATCGTCGTCATTTCATTCAGGGCGCAGGCAGCTTGCCACTGCTGGCTGCCGCCGGTCGTGTTTGCGCCGAAACTGCGGCTGCTGACGCTTATTCTGCTTCCCAACTGCTGTTCGCGCATGGCGTCGCTAGCGGTGATCCACTGGCAGACGCAGTCATGTTATGGACGCGGGTCAGCGTCGCCCGTGGCCACGATGATGTGCCGGTGCGCTGGCTGCTGGCCACAGACGAGCAGTTGCAGCAGGTGGTGACTACTGGTGAGACACGTGCCGAGCACGCGCATGATTTTTGCGTCAAGGTCGATGCCGGCGGGCTGCAGCCCGGCCAAACCTATTATTATGCCTTCGAGGCGATGGGCCAGCGCTCAATGATCGGGCGCACGCGCACACTGCCAGTAGGTGCGGTGAGTCATCTCGCGTTTGCCGTGGCTTCGTGTTCAAACTACCCGGCCGGATTTTTCAATGCCTACCGCGATATCGCGCTGAACGATGATCTGCAGGCGGTGATTCATCTCGGAGATTACATCTATGAGCAGGCGCGGGACGGTTACGCTACTGCGCGCTCGGCTGAATTCGGGCGGGAATTGCTGCCCAAAACCGAGCTGTTGACGCTGGATGACTACCGCCTGCGGCATGCCCAGTACAAGACCGATGAGGATCTGCAGCTTATGCATGCCAGTCACCCGATGATCGCGGTATGGGACGATCACGAAGTGGCCAATGATGCCTGGATGGGCGGTGCGCAGAATCATCAGGACGACGAGGGCGACTGGCAGCAGCGTCGCCGCGCAGCCTGGCGTGCCTACATGGAATGGATGCCGGTGCGCAATGAGGATGATCTGGATCAGATCAAACTGTATCGGCAATTCCAGTTTGGTGATCTGGCCACGCTGATCATGCTCGATACGCGTTATATCGGCCGTGATCAACAGATCGATGCCATGGGCTACTCCGAGCAGCCGGAAGCGCTGCGTGCGGCCCTGGCTGATCCGCAGCGCAGTCTGCTGGGTTCTGCACAGGAAAACTGGTTCGAACAGACTCTGCAGCAGGCGCAGCAAACGCGCTGGCAACTGATCGGCCAGCAGGTGATGTTGGCACCACTGCTGATTCCGGATTTGTCTGCTGTGCTGGACCAACAGCGCGCGCGCAAGAGGCTGGGCAATGACATTGTCGACGCCTTGCTCCACAACGGTGGTGGCCAGATGCCTTTGTTGCTGGATACCTGGGACGGTTATCCGGCTGCGCGCGGCAAATTTCTGCAAGCATTGCAGCAGCATGCACTCAGCCCGGTTGTGCTGACCGGCGACATTCACACTTCGATTGCTGCTGATGTGTACCTGCAGGCCGATGCTGCTCCGGTGGCGGTGGAGTTGATTACCACAGCGATCAGCTCGCCGGGTTTTGATAACTACATGCCCACCCATGAACCCGGCCAGTTGGCGCAGCAGTT
>CAZHRH010000169.1:2924-4572 GCA_964534475.1 uncultured Wenzhouxiangellaceae bacterium | reverse complement strand
TACAACCGCAATGTGATTACCCGAAGGGCACAATAACGCAAGTCACCCAGCAGGTGCCGCAATTGCGCGACAATCTGCTCGGGCAGTCCGCCAGCATTGTCCATGATGTCTATCTGCCGCCCGCTTATGCGGAAGATGTCACGCGGCGCTATCCTTTATTCGTGGCGCTGGCCGCCTACACCAACGCCGGCCCGGGTCAGGTGGCCTGGCGCAATCACGGTGAAACGCTGCCGCAGCGGCTGGATCGCCTCATCGCCAGCGAAGCCATGGGGCCGGTGATCTGCGTGTTTCCCAACGCCTGGAACGCGCTGGGCGGCAATCAGTACGTTAATTCCGCCACTCTGGGGCCGTGGACAGACATTATCTGTGACCACCTGTTGCCGCAACTTGATGAGCAATTGCGTACGCTGGGTTCTGCACAGCGTGGCGTATTCGGCAAATCCTCCGGTGGTTTTGGTGCCCTGCATCTGGCAATGTCAAAACCGGGGGTGTTTGCTGCCTGTGCCGCGCATGCCGCCGATATGGGCTTTGACGTGGTGTATCTGCCGGATCTGCCGCAAACCTGTCAGGTGCTGGAGCGCTACGATTACGATCTGCCGCGTTTTGTGCGCCAGTTCTGGCGGCGCAAGAAAGCCGACTATCGAGAATTTCACGCGCTGATGACATTGTGCCTGGCCGCCAGCTATGACCCGCAGCCGGATCAGCCGCTGGGTCTGCGGCTGCCATTTACGCGCGCGACCTGTGAACTGGATGAAGCAGCCTGGAACAACTGGTTGCGCTTTGATCCGGCGCGCTGGACTGATGCGCAAATGCAACAACTCGCCCAGCTGCAGGCAATGTGGCTGGATGTCGGCAGGTTTGACCAGTACAACATCCAGTTTGGCAGCCGCCGCCTGCAGCAGCGGCTTGAACATGCCGGCATCAATCATCACTATGAAGAGTTCGATGGCAACCACTCCGGTATGGACTGGCGGCTGGATGCATCGCTGCCGTATCTGTATCATAATATCAGCGCAACATTAACCACGGAGTCCGTATGATTTCAGTTACCTCCAGTGCCAGCGAATATCTTCAGGGTCTGATTACCGATCAGGGCGATGACAGCCTTGGCTTGCGCCTGCGTGCCTTGAATCCGGGCATGCCCAGTGCCGACATCGAACTGACCTTCTGTGCCGAAGATGATCGCGAAGCAGACGATGTTCTGGTTGAGCAGGATGGTTTGCTGATCAGTATTGATGCCACCAGCAAGCCCTGGCTGCGCAATGCCAGCGTCGATTTCATCAGTAATCCCACCGGTGGCCAGCTCACCATCAGCGCGCCGGGTCTGAAAGGCCAGACGCCGGCTGCTGATGCGCCGCTGGAAGAGCGCGTGCAGTGGTTGTTGAACACCGAAGTCAATCCGCAGGTGGCCATGCATGGTGGCCAGGTTTCGCTGGTGGAAGTGACCGCAGACAAGCTCGCCGTGCTCAAGTTCGGCGGCGGTTGTCAGGGCTGTGGCATGGTCAGCGTCACGCTGCAGGAAGGCATCGAGAAAACGTTCCGTGAAAAGCTGCCCGAGCTGGCCGGCGTGGTTGATGTGACCGAGCATGAAAAAGGCGAAAATCCCTACTACGCCTGATCCGGCAAGATCTGTCCCGGCAAGATCTGT
>CAZHRH010000169.1:0-2824 GCA_964534475.1 uncultured Wenzhouxiangellaceae bacterium | reverse complement strand
CCGGCAAGATCTGTCCCGGCAAGATCTGTTTGATAACCCGCATGGTGACCATCGGCACACCGCTGAGCCGAACCGCGACTCGCGTGATGTTGCTCGGTGCCGGCGAACTGGGCAAGGAAGTCATTATCGAACTGCAGCGACTTGGCGTGGAAGTGATCGCTGTGGATCGTTACGCCAATGCACCCGGCATGCAGCTTGCGCATCATGCCCATGTTCTCGACATGACCGATGCTGCTGCACTCAAGGCGCTGATCGAGCGCGAACAGCCGCAGCTGATTGTGCCCGAGATCGAGGCCATTGCCACCGATGTTCTGGTGGCCGTTGAGCAGTCTGGAATGGCCCGGGTGGTGCCCTCGGCACGCGCCGTCAAGCTGACCATGAACCGCGAGGGCATCCGCCGTCTTGCTGCCGAAGATCTGGCTTTGCCGACCTCGGCGTATGCCTTTGCCGATACTTTGCCAGACCTGCGCTCTGCCATCGCCGACATCGGCTATCCGTGCTTTATCAAACCGGTGATGTCATCCTCGGGCAAGGGCCAGAGTCTGTTACACAGTGACTCCGATATCGCTGCCAGCTGGGACAAATCGCAGACTGCCGGTCGTGTCAGCGGCCAGCGCATCATCGTAGAAGGCATGATCGAGTTCGATTACGAAATCACTTTGCTGACAGTGCGTGCTGTGAGTGTTGATGGCAATATCGAAACCAGCTTCTGTGCTCCTATAGGTCATCGCCAGCAGGCAGGTGACTACGTTGAATCCTGGCAACCGCAGCCGATGTCCGATGTGGCCCTGCAGCGGGCACAGCAAATGGCCCGTGAGGTAACCTCAGCGCTGGCCGGCGACCTGCCGGGGCTCGGCATTTTCGGCGTCGAGCTGTTTGTCAAAGGCGATCAGATCTGGTTTTCCGAAGTCAGCCCCAGACCACACGACACCGGCCTGGTCACACTGGTGACACAATGGCAAAGCGAATTTGCCCTGCATGCCCGTGCCATCCTTGGCCTGCCCGTGGATACCCGCCTGCTGCAGGCGGGTGCCAGCGCGGTCATTTATGGCGAGCACGACAGTGATGCCATCAGCTACCAGGATGTTGATCGGGCGCTGGCGATAGCCGGCAGTGAGCTGCGCCTGTTCGGCAAGCCGGTGGCTTATCGCAAACGTCGCATGGGGGTGGCGCTGGTGCGACAGCTTGAGCAAGCAGAAACTATGGCTGCTGTGCGTGCACGTGCGTGTGAAGTGGCAGCTAGTGTGCGTACGATAGGTTGATTGCCCCTGTTGCCATGTCGGTGGTTTTGACCGCTGCAATCTGCTCGTTCTGAGCACGATCCGCAAGTCACTCAGCGGAGTATGCCGCACTCATATCTGATGCTTTAAACGCCTGCAAGCAGGCTTTGTGTCTAGTTTTTTGAAAGAGAATCTATAAGGCTTTTTAATAGCTTGCGCAGACGCGCCGGACGCACCGGTTTGCGCAGCATGGTATAGCCCTGCTGCCGGATCTGTGCTTCGACTTCGGGCATTTGCTCGGCGGTAATAACGACGATGTGCAGCCGGCCAGCGCTGATCGACTGCAGAGATTGCAGCAGGCTCAGGCTGTTTTCCTGCAGCAGCCGAAAATCACTGAGCGCAATACTGATTTCCGGTGTCTGCCGCAATATTTCTTCGGCTTGCTCACTGCTCGCGCATTCATACACATCTGCGCCCCATTGCTGCAACAGCGCACCCAGGCCGCTGCGGTTGTCGTTATCATCATCAACACAAAGCACGCTGACTCCGTGCAGGAAAGCCTTGCTCTGATCGCCACGCTGTTTTTTGTCCTTGCCCTTGATGATGCTTTTGTCAAGCTGCTGCGGGTCGGTAACGGGCAGGTCAATCCAGAAGCAACTGCCCTTGCCGGGCAGCGAACGCAACCCGATCGGATGCCCCAGCAATTGACCCAGACGTTCGACAATGGTCAGGCCCAGACCCAGACCGACGCTATCGTCAGGGTTTTTATCACGCTGATGAAATTCGCGAAAAATCGCCTCTTGTTCTGATGCCGGAATGCCCGGGCCGGTGTCGTACACGGCGATGCGTATTTTATTGCTGTCGCGCAGCCAACGACTACTGATCAGCACACCGCCTTGTCGGGTGTGGCGTACCGCATTGGCGAGCAGGTTTTGCAGCATGCGATAAAGCAACTGCGGATCGCTGGTGGTGCACAGCGACTCGTTGCAGTGTATGCGCAATTCAATGCCTTTTTGCGCGCATAAAGTCTGGTAGGACTGCACCAGCGGCAGCATGGTCTGGTGGATATTGAATGCCTGTATTTCGGTGCGCTGATAGCCGGCATCCAGCTTGGAGATTTCCAGCAGTTTTTCCAGCAATCGCTCGGAATTTTCCAGACTGTGGTCGATTTGTTCGATCAGTGAGCGCTGCCGCTCCGGAATATCCTCGGCATCTTCATTGATGATGGAAATGAACAGGCGCGCGGCGTTCATCGGCTGCAACAGGTCGTGACTGGCCGCAGCGAGAAAACGGGTTTTGCTGGCGTTGGCCTGCTGCGCCTGCTGCTTGGCCTGCATCAATTGGAGATTGAGATTATGTAGCTCGCTGGTGCGTTCCTGCACGCGCCGCTCCAGGTTCAGGTTGGCCTGCTCCAGTGCCTGCTCGGCCAGCTTGCGTTCGGTGATGTCCTGGGCCACGGTGTAGTAGCCGCGGACACGGGTCTGGTCGTCGTCATCAAGGTCCGGATAATAGCCGACGTCAAGATAACGTTTCTGCTCGAGCTGATCGGTGAAACTGGCTTCAAAACGCTGGATTTTACCGGCCAGCACAGCCAGCCGACGCTG
>CAZHRH010000168.1:0-4594 GCA_964534475.1 uncultured Wenzhouxiangellaceae bacterium | reverse complement strand
GGCACTCTTTCAGGTGCAACAGTGACAATTGGATTAGTGTAAACAGGCCCTAATTAAGAGAACAGGATTAGACAAACTCGAACAGAACAACTCTCCATACCGGCAGCGTGGGGCTGTATTTGCCTGGATCGTTAATACCATAATATGGTATTATCAGGTATCTTGAATGGAGCAGACGCAATGGCCAAAAACACCAGTATTACCCTAGGTGATCACTTTGAAGGGTTCATCCACGAGCAAGTTACGGCAGGTCGTTACGGCTCGGTGAGTGAGGTTATTCGTGCCAGTCTGCGCTTGCTGGAAGAACGTGAGCAGAAGCTTCAGGTTTTGCGAACAGCTTTGATTGCTGGCGAGGAAAGCGGCATGGCTGGAGATCTTGATATGGCTGAGATCAAGCGCATGGGCCGCATGCAAGCAAGGCGAACCGGGCTGGATGTATAAACTCATAAAGACTCGCCAGGCGGAAGAGGATCTTGTCGAAATTTGGCTGTATACACTTAAGAAATGGGGTGTTATGCAGGCTGATCAGTATATCGATGAACTTGAATGCTGCTTCGATCGGCTCAGAGCTTCACCGGGCATTGGAGTTTCGCGTGCAGCAGTCAGGCCGGGATTTTATTCGCTCCCAGTCCATAAACACATTGCTTATTACAAGTTGACAAATCAAACTATTGAATTGATGAGAGTTTTGCATGCTCGCATGGACCCTGACAGACAGCTATGATGAATCACTGAACATTAAAAAACCTCCATCACCGTCTTTGCCGATAATGCCCAATCACCGCCAGCATCAATGCCACAAACAAAGGCAGCAGGCGTTCGGCGGCATCGCCAGGGGCGCTGGGCTGGAAGCTGAGCGCCACCGTACCGAGAAAACCAGTCAGCATGGCAGCCAGTTTCCAGTTGGCCTTGATCGGTCCCAGCCACAGCATCACCACCAGAATGGGGCCGAATGCCGATCCCAGCGCCTGCCAGGCGAACAACACGCGTTCAAAGATCGAGCGCGGTGAATAAATCGCCAGCAGCACGGCGATCACGCCCAGCGCCAGCACCACCAGCCGCGCGCGCTGCATGGACTGCTGCTGCAGGTCATGACTGACCGCTGAAGCTGCGGTGAGCAACTGACTGTCGGCGGTGGACATGATCGCCGACAGTGCGGCGGCAATAACGATGCCGGCGAGCAGTGACGGCAGCAGCACGTCGCTTATCGCAAACAGGGCGTTTTCCTGGTTGTCCAGATCACCGATCAGCACCCGCGCGCACAGCCCCAGCAACACCATGCCGGAGAATATGACCAGCGCCCAGACGATGGAGATCCAGCGCGCGCGCGGGATGTCGGCGGCGTGCTCCAGCGCCATGAAGCGATTGACCACGTGCGGCTGGCCGGGATAACCCAGACCGATACCGAACAAGCCGGCAACGAACACGATGCTGAGCCAGCGCGTGGGCTGATCCACCACCGCCAGCAGGCCGGGATCACCGACGTCTGCCAGACCCTGCAACAATGGCGCAATACCGCCCACGGCCAGCAAGGCGGCGATCGGCAGCAGCAGCGCCACGGCAAACATCACCACGCCCTGCAGCGCATCGGTGACGCTGGCGGCCCAGAAGCCGCCGAGAAAAACATACAGCATGACCACGCCGGCACCGATGACAATCGCCAGTGCCGGGCTGATCGGCAGAAACTGGGCAAAGGTGTTGCCGGCGCCTTCAAACTGCGCGGCGATGTAGAAGGCAAAGCAGAACAGCACGATCAGGGCGGACAGTTGCCGTATCAGCCGGTTTCTGGTCTGTTCGTTGTTGGCGACATCAATGCTGATGAACTCCATTAGCGTCACCGCCTGGTTGGCATGGCTGGCGCGGTGCATGCGCGGGGCGATCAAAAACCAGTTGATGACAAAGCCGGTGAGCACCGCAGGGATTAGCCAGATCGCCTGCACACCCCAGGCGAAGGCGGCACCGCTGACGCCGAGCAGGCTCCAGGCCGAGGATGAACTGGTCGCGGCGCTTAACGATGCCACCATCGGACCGAGTTTGCGCCCGCCCAGATAGTAGTCGGTGTTGTCGTGGTTGCGCCGCGTCGCCCACCAGCCAATCGCCAGCAGGGCGATCTGGTAGCAGACCACTACGGCAATGATCACCGCAGCTCGGCTCATGATTGCAGCTCAGGCATCGTTTGCGTCTCTGAATTTGTCTTGTTCAGCCTGCATTCTGAATGAGGTGGCTGGAGATGTCACGACCGGAGCATCTCCCGCGCTTGCATTGGGCGCGGTGCTTGTGACAGGAGATCCCTTGGTTCGCTGCCTGCCGCGCTGCGCTCGCAGCTGAAGGCTTTGCGAGATGACTGCGGGTTAGTAGATCCCTCCGCTCACTGCGTTCGGTCGGGATGACAGCCTTGATTTTGACCGAGTTGACAGCTTTGATGTTGGTCGGGGTTGCAGCTTTAGATTTTGCTTGCATTGACACCTGGGCTTTCGTCTGTCTTGCAGCTTCCTGCCGCTCGCACTGAGTGCGGCTGTTGGCCGACCCGATCAGCTATCCTGCTAATCGGTCGACCGGAGTGGCACATAATACCAGTCTGTTTTGTCATCTGTCTCGCGGCTTCCCTGCCGCTCGCACTGAGTGCGGCTGTTAGCCGACCCGATCAGCTATCCTGCTGATCGGTCGACCGGAGCAGCTCATAGAGCTGCGCAGCGGAGAGATCTGCCCTGTGCCGATATCCAGATAGCTTGTCTGGCAAGATTTTGACCCGAAATATAAGCCATCTCTGATGTTGCCGAAGGCCATCTTCGTGTCAGCATCAGCCATCTGATATTGAGGAACACGACATGAGAATGGACAAACTGACGAGCAAGTTCCAGCTCGCGCTGGCGGATGCACAAAGTCTGGCGCTGGGCCGGGATCATGCCATGATCGAGCCGGTGCATCTGCTGTCGGCGATGCTGGACCAGGACGGCGGCGGCATCCGGCCACTGCTGCAATCTGCCGGAGTCAGCCTGGCCGGGCTGCGCTCGGCGCTGACCGAGAAGCTGGAACAACTCCCCAGCGTCAGCGGCGGTCAGGCCGGGGATGTGAATGTCTCCAATGACCTGGCACGCCTGTTGAATCTGTGCGACAAGACGGCCCAGAAGCGCGGCGATCAGTACATCGCCAGCGAGCTGTTTCTGCTTGCCGCGCTGGAAGCCAAGGGCGAGTTGGCGACACTGTTGCAGCAGCATGGTGTCAACCGCCAGGCCATCGAACAGGCCATCGACAATGCCCGTGGCGGTGAAGCGGTGAATGACCCCAACGCCGAAGACCAGCGCCAGGCACTGGACAAGTACACCATCGATCTGACCGCACGCGCGGAAAGCTCGAAGCTGGATCCGGTGATCGGCCGCGATGAAGAAATTCGCCGCACCATCCAGGTGCTGCAGCGACGCACCAAGAACAACCCGGTGCTGATCGGCGAGCCCGGCGTCGGCAAAACTGCGATTGTGGAAGGCCTGGCGCAGCGCATTGTCAATGGCGAGGTGCCGGAGGGTCTGCGTGACCGCCGAGTGCTCAGCCTGGACATGGGCGCGCTGATCGCCGGGGCCAAGTTCCGTGGCGAGTTCGAGGAGCGCCTGAAAGCGGTACTGACCGAGCTGGGCAAGCAGGAAGGCCGGGTGATTTTGTTCATCGATGAGATGCACACCATGGTCGGTGCCGGCAAGGCGGAAGGCTCGATGGACGCCGGCAACATGCTGAAACCGGCGCTGGCGCGCGGCGAGCTGCACTGCATCGGCGCTACCACGCTGGACGAGTACCGCCAGCATGTGGAAAAAGACGCCGCGCTGGAGCGTCGTTTCCAGAAGGTGCTGGTCGGCGAGCCGTCGGTGGAAGACACCATCGCCATTCTGCGCGGTCTGCAGGAGCGCTACGAAGTGCATCATGGTGTCGAGATCACCGATCCGGCGCTGGTCGCCGCTGCCACCTTGTCGCATCGCTATATTGCTGATCGTCAGTTGCCGGACAAGGCGATTGACCTGATGGACGAGGCTGCCTCGCGCATTCGCATGGAGATCGACTCCAAGCCGGAAGCGCTGGATCGGCTGGAGCGACGCATTATCCAGCTCAAGATGCAGCGCGAGGCGCTGAAAAAGGAATCCGACGAGGCTTCTCACAAGCGCCTGGATCAGCTCGATGAAGAGCTGGCTGAGCTGGAAAAGGAATTCGCCGACCTGGAGGAAATCTGGACCGGCGAGAAGGCTGCGGTGCAGGGCACCACGCATCTGAAGGAAGAGCTGGAGCGGGCCCGGGCGGCGCTGGACAACGCGCGCCGGGCGCAGGATCTCAGCCGCATGTCCGAGCTGGCCTATGGCCGCATTCCCGAGCTGGAACGACAGATCGACGAGATGGAAGACAACGAGGAACACGATTTCCAGTTGCTGCGCACCGAGGTCACCGAAGAAGAAATCGCCGAGGTGGTGTCGCGCTGGACCGGCATTCCGGTCTCGAAAATGCTCGAAGGCGAGCGCGACAAACTGCTGCGCATGGAGCAGGAACTGCACGCGCGCGTGATCGGCCAGGATGAAGCGGTGCGTTCGGTGGCCTCGGCGATCCGCCGCAGTCG
>CAZHRH010000167.1:0-4630 GCA_964534475.1 uncultured Wenzhouxiangellaceae bacterium | reverse complement strand
TTTGCCACCCCGATGCTGCAGAACCCCATTGACCTGGGCGCTGACATCGTCATCCACAGCGCCACCAAGTATCTCGGCGGGCACAGTGATCTGATTGCCGGTGCCGTTGTCGGCAGCGAGTCGTTGCTGCAGCCCGTGCGCGCGCTGGCCGTGCGCATGGGTGCGACGATGAATGCGCAGGACGCCTGGTGGCTGGAGCGCAGCATGAAAACACTGGCCGTGCGCGTACAGCAGCAATCGGCCAATGCTGCCGCCATTGCCGCCATGCTTGCTCAGCATCCGGCGGTGGCGGCAGTCGATTATCCCGGTCTGGCGTCCCATCCCGGTCATGCCATCGCCAAAGCGCAGATGCACGGCTTTGGTGCCATGCTCGGGCTGCGAGTGAAACCGCCGCTGACGGCAGATGCCGTCGAACGTCGTTTACAGTTGATTGCCTCGGCGGTGAGTCTGGGCGGCGTGGAATCGACCATCTGCCAGCCGCTGCTGACCTCGCACGCACGCGTGGAGCCGGCGCAGCGGCAGGCCGAGGGTGTCGATGAATACCTGCTGCGGCTGTCGGTGGGGATTGAACATGCCGATGATCTGATCGCCGATCTGCAGCAGGCGCTGGCATAGCTCGATGGCGAAATCAGTTTCCGATCTGCAAGCACTGCGCCACAGCCTTCACCAGGCACCGGAACTGTCCGGCCAGGAGGAAAATACCGCGGCCACCATTGCCGCCCTGCTCAGCACCTATGGCCCCGATGAACTGCTCACCGGCATCGCCGGGCATGGCGTCATGGCGGTGTTTCATGGTGCGCAACCGGGGCCTGTGGTCATGCTGCGTTGCGAGCTCGATGCCTTGCCGATTCGTGAAAGGAACCGGGTTGAATACCGCTCCCAGCATCCAGGTATCGCACATACCTGCGGTCATGATGGCCACATGACGATACTGGTGGAAGTGGCCCGGCGGCTGCAACAAAAGCCGCTGTCTGCCGGCACCATACAGTTGCTGTTTCAACCCGCAGAGGAAACCGGCCTGGGTGCCGTGGCCGTCTGTCGGGACGATCAGTTTCTGCAACGCCGGCCCGAGCACGCGTTCTCGCTCCACAACATGCCCGGCTTCCCGCTTGGCAGCGTGATCGTGCGCTCCGGCACCATGTGCTGTGCCTCACGCGGCATCATCATTCGTCTGCAAGGCAAAACAGCGCATGCCGGACAACCCGAAACCGGCATTGCCCCCACCGAGGCGGTGATCAGCCTGCTGCAGTTATTGCCCATGGTGGCGCAACCATTTGCCGACAACGAACTGGCCATGATCACCGTGGTCGGCGCCAAGCTGGGCGACAAGACCTTCGGCAACACCCCCGGCCAGGCAGAAATCTATCTGACCCTGCGCAGCGAGCACGACGCCACGCTGGCAACGCTGGAAGAACAGGTCCAACTGCGCACCGCAGCGGTATGCGAACAGCAGTCGCTGCAGTACGAATTCACCTACGAGGATTATTTCCCCGCCACCGTCAACCACCCGGCCGGCGTTGAACAGATCCGTACAGCAGCAAAGCAATGCCAGGCCGAACTGATACCAATGCCGACGCCGATGCGCTGGTCGGAGGACTTCGGCTACTTCACGCAACTGAGTCAAGGCGCCATGTTCGGACTGGGTGCCGGCGTTGAGCACGCTGACCTGCACAATCCCGATTATGACTTCCCGGACCGGCTGATCAATATCGGCGCAGACCTGTTTCTGGCCATTGCCGAGACACTGCAGTCAGCGGATATACTAATACCAGCCGACCAGCCTTGACAAACCGCGCAATGCTGCGAAAATACGCAGTCTTGCCTGACGCATGCCAATGTGTCCTTACAGATCAGGTGATGTAGCTCAGTTGGTTAGAGCGCGGCACTCATAATGCTGAGGTCGGTGGTTCAAGTCCACCCATCACCACCATCTCCACAAATCCAGCCTAAGCTGCGCTGGTAAAGTTCTTCTAAGTTAGCAAGAACCACCGACCACCGGTCGGGGCTGTCAGGTTACATCCATGTAACCTGCCCTGCGGGCGCACTGCGTGCGACCCGGTTCGTTCCAGACGAACCGGTCAAGTCCACCCATCACCACCATCTTTTCCATTCACTCCCGAATTTGTCCAGAGTAACCAGAACTGATACACCAGACTTGACAGCAACTCTTAAAAGGAAGCCATACCCCGAAGTTTTCTCTTTATTTATGCCATCCTAGCGCTTAAAGGTGAATAAGGAAGCAGAATGGACGAGGAATTGCATTTGTACTTTGACGACACCGGCAGTCGGTTTCCTGATCGGGAACCGGCAGAACTGCGGCAGGATGGCATGGATTGTTTTGGACTGGGTGGCATATTGGTCAAAAAAGAAGACGTTGACCTGATATATTCACAATATAAGGCTTTCTGTGCACAATGGGAGATTGGATATCCATTGCATTCGAGTTCTATCAGGGGCGGTCGGGGTAAATTCGGTTGGTTGAAAAAGCCGGAACTTGCCGGTGAATTCCTACCCAGTCTGTCTGTCTTCCTTGAAGCGTTGCCCGTTTTGGGCATCGCCGCCATCATCCATCGGCCTGGCTATAACGAGCGTTATCATACCCGGTACCACGGCAAGCCTTGGCTGATGTGCAAAACGGCTTGTTGCATCCTGGTAGAACGCGCGGCTAAACAGGCGATGGTCGAGAACCGTTATCTGCGGATTTTCTTTGAACAATCCGGTAAAGCAGAAGATCAGGACATCAAGCAATACGTGCGAACACTGAAGAAAGAGGGCATGCCCTTTAACGTGGAGACTTCAGCTATCTATCAGAACCTGACTGCGGACCAACTCAAATCCACTATTCGCGGAGAACCAAGAGAGCGCAGCAAGAACGTGCCAATGATACAGATTGCTGATTTGTATCTTTATCCCATGGCCAAAGCTGGTTACGATCCAGCCTACCGGGCTTATAGAAGGCTAATGCAGGCGGGCAAGATCATTGATGCGGTGCTGTCAGATGACGAACGCTTGCTTAGAGGCGTCAAGTATAGCTGTTTTGACAATGGACAAAAGAAAGGCCCGGATAACCGAGCCTAAGTCTTCCGGCTCGCAGCTTGGCGCGAACCCCCGGGCGTTGCCCACATCTATATAGTAACCAAAAATGTATAGTAGTTCCAATCAAAATGGAAAATAAATCCGCTAAATACATTGGCTGGATGTGTATCAATCGGTTACACAAAGCTCGTAATTCCGTCGCAGGCCGGAATTCAGTCAATGCAACACTTTGCGCCGCAGGTACAAAATCCCCCTTTCCCCGACCAATCCCCATTGCCTCCAGCCACACCTCGAACATCCCTTCAAATCACAGCAATCACCACCAGCCCTGCTTCACCTGCGTGCTTTTCGGTCCCAGCTTAACCACCTGCTGCGGACTCACCGGCTCGTTGTCGGACAACGGCTTTTCGCCTTGTTGCACGCCCATGGCCGCCACACTGTGCAAACCCGACAGCTCGCCGCTGCCGGCCAGCGGCTTCTGCGTATCGTCATAGTGCTCAAACCACGGCAAACCGGCATTGGTGTAATCGGCGGCGGTGGGCGGCATGCCCGGCACCGGCTGGCCGGTGGCCTGCTGCCACTGCTCGCTGTTGAGAATGTGCACAAAACAGCGGCTGGCCTGGCTGCTGTCCCAGGCATCAAAACCGTATTTGTCTTCATGGATGTTCTGGCGCATCAGGCCGCCGGGAGCTAAGCCCATGGCAGAGTCAGAAATTACTTCACAATGCATCATGCTATGCATGCGGCGATGAAACATAGGTTGATTTTCATGCTCCCGCACCATAGCCTCATAGCGTTCCCGCTTCATTGGATATGCAATGATCTGCAATCCACCATGCTCGGCGGCACCGGTCAACTGCTCCTCGGCGGAGTAACCTGCACCCAGCGGCATGGCCACAAACTGCCGAATCAGACCTTTCTGCACACAGAAACCATCCAGCCACGGCTGCTCCGGCAGCACCACATAATCCTGCGGCTCGCGCTGCAGCGCATTGTCCCAGCCAGCACCGGTCACCGCGTTGATCTTGCCGGCGGCAATCTTGATGGCAAACGGATAGGGCAGCCCGCGATGGCCTCGACCAGCGTCAAAGTTGAGCCACATGGCCTCGGACTGATACATCGGCAGCAGCACGCCGCCATGCTGTTGCCATTGCTCTGGCAACCGATTGGCATGATCCTCCACATGCTGCAGCGGAAACTTGTTCAGCCCCGGCGGCAACGGATAATCGCGGTTATCGTCGGGAATGCGCAAGGTGCGCTGAAAATCAATCGTACACTGTGCCGCTTCGTGCACCTGGGGAAAGCTGAATACCAGCCGGTTGTGTTGTAATTCAATCATGGTCTGTCTCCTCATCGGTTACCAATCGCCGTCTTTCACTTCGCGCACCACCCGCACAATGGCGTGATCGGGCGCTTCCCGTAACTGCCGCAGCAGCTCGGCGAATAACTGCGGCCGCTGCATGATGATCTGCTGCAGATCGCTGGACAACTTGCCCGCCAGCGCCAGCAGCACATCCTTGTCCTCACCCAAATCTTGCGCCAGCTTGACGATGACCTGCTCCGAAGGCGGCGCAAACACGCCGCGCTCGATCTT
>CAZHRH010000166.1:0-4652 GCA_964534475.1 uncultured Wenzhouxiangellaceae bacterium | reverse complement strand
CTGCCTGGATCGGCAATCGCCGCCACGGCTTGCACTTCCTGCTGCGCGAATGTATCCAGCGCGACTGCTTTGCCATCGCGAAGGCGTCTGGCATGCGTCAGCGCAAGCTTCATGCTCACAGCATTAGCCGGCAACGCCTCCGGCCAGCCAGGCAGGTTAACGTGCGCTGCAGTGCCTGAATCCTGATCTGATTTGACCACCAGGTAATCCAGCGCATTAAACCGCTGCCATGGCTCACGCAGCGGGCCTGCCGGCAATAAGCGGCCGTTGCCCAGACCGCGTCGCGCGGACACCACACCGATACTGATGCTGGCCAGAAAGTGACGGTGCTGGAGCCCGTCGTCGCTGATAACCAGCTGGATATTTCGCATATTTTTAACAATATAATCATATGCATATCGTCTTTTTCTAGAAACCACCACAGGACAATCCAGCGACTGATACAGCAGCATCGGTTCATCTCCGACCTGCGTCGCGCTGCTGTTGTCATCGAGCACATGCACACCGCGTGCGCTGCCCTGATAGACCCGCGCGATCACCGCGACTCGCCATCCGGCCTGCTGCAGCAGGCGCGCCAGATGCAACACCAGCGGTGTTTTACCACTGCCGCCGGCGACCAGATTGCCGACCACCAGCAACGGCACTTGCTGCGGCGCCGGTTTGGCTGCCGGGCGCAGCTTGAGCGAGAACGCATAGATGCCCGCGAGCATGCGCAGCGGCCAGGGCGGAACCCGGTTGCCATACCAGATCTGCTGCAACCATTGCGCGAGCTCATTCATGGCAGGCAAGCCGGCACTGAATCAGCTCTACGCATCGGCGTCGGCAGCAACCTGCTGTTGCAGGTGCCGATAGGCTTCACTTTCAGTCAGCAACGTCTGGTGGCTGCCTTGTGCCACTACCCGGCCCGCTTCCAGCAGCACGATACTATCTGCGTGCTCAATGGTCTGCAGCCTATGCGCAATAATCAGCACAGTGCGGTCCTGCTGCAGTTGCTGCAGGGCATCCTGTATGTACTGCTGCGACACGTTATCCAGCGACGAAGTCGCCTCGTCCAGAATCAGTATCGGTGCGTCCTTGAGCAAAGCACGCGCCAGGGCCAGACGCTGGCGTTGCCCGCCGGACAGCAGGTGACCACGATCACCGATCGGCGTATCCAGACCCTGCGGCAGTTGCTCGGCAAACTCGTCCACATGCGCGCCGGCAATGGCTGCCAGCACACGCTCGCGATCTGCCGACGCCAGCGCGCCATAGGCGATATTGTTGTACAGGCTGTCATTGAACAACACCACGTCCTGACCGACATAGGCGATCTGCCGGCGCAAGTGCTGCAAAGGCCAGTCCTGCAGTGCCATGCCATCCAGCACAATGCTGCCGCTGGTGGGCAGGTGAAAGCGCGCCAGCATGCTCGCCAGCGTGGTCTTGCCGCTGCCCGAGCGGCCCACCAGCGCGGTGACCGTGCCCGGTGGTAACTGCAAGCTGACATCCTGCAGGGCATCATGCTCACGCTGCGGGTAACGAAAGCCGAGGTTGCGGATTTCAATCAGGCCGCCACTGCGCTGCGGCGGCCTGGCCGTGCTGTTGGCGTCGGCAGCGGCATTATCTGACGAGAGCGCCTGCTCCTCATCTTCCGTGGTCATATCAATGACCTGAAACACGCTGTCCGCCGCCGCCAGTGCTTTCTGCAACTGTGCATGCACATTGGTCAGGCGTTTCATCGGCGCAATCATGGCCACCATCGCCCCCAGTACCGAGATGAACACGCCGGCGCTGATATTGAGGTCAAAGCGCTGCTGGGTAGCCAGATACAGCAGCAGCAGCAGCGCCAGTCCGGCACATAGCTGGACCAGCGACGAACTCAACAACTGGGTACCGATCAGACGCTGATGCAAGCGCCGGTTACGTTCGCTGTGTTGCGCAAAACGCTGCCGCTCGTAGTCTTCACCGGCGTACATCTTCACCACCTGGTGGCCGCGCACGGTTTCTTCGCTGACGTGGGTGAGATCGCCCATGGATTCCTGGATGCGTCGGCTCAGTTGCCGATAACGCCGACTGATCACACCCACCACCAGCACCACCACCGGCAGCAGCAGCGCCAGGCTCAGGCTCAGCACCAGGCTTTGCACCAGCATCACCGTGATCAGGCCAATCACGGTCAGCGTATCGCGCACGGCGGTGATCATGCCATTGGTGGCGGCCTGCGCCACCTGGTCGGTGTTGTAGGTGATGCGAGACACCAGATCGCCGGCACTGTGCTGATCAAAAAAGCGCTTGGGCAACACCAGATAATGGCCGAACAGATCCGCACGCAGGCGATTGACCACCTTGCGGCCAATCCAGACGGTGGTGTAGATGCCCACGAAGTTGCCGGCCACACGCATGAGAATCAGGGCAAACATGACCAGCGGCAACCACTGCCCAACGCCCGACGCAGCGTTAAAGCCCTCGTCAATCAACGGCCGCAGCAGATAGATGAAACCCGACTGTGCCAGCGAATCCAGCAACAGCCCCAGCACCGCCAGGATAAACCAGGGCCAGTACGGTTGCAGCCTGGCCAGCAGACGTCGCCATATCGGTCGCGGCGCTTGCGCATCGGCAACCATTTTGACTATGGCTGTGGCGGTGGCTGTTGTGTATCGCTGGCAGGCGCGGCGTCGACAGGGCTGCGCTCGGCAGCAATCGACAGGCTGCTGATGCCTACTGCGCTAGCGGCATCCATGGCCGTGACGACGTGACGATGGGCACTGTCGGCATCGGCATTGATGACCAGTGTGGCATTGTCCTGTTGCTGCCAGCGACTGGCCAGGGCCGCGCGCACCGTGTCCAGATCATTGCCGCCGAGCACGCTGTCATCAATGGCGAACTGGCCATCCGCACTGATCGTTAACATCACCGTCTCCGGGGTCTGCTCCTGATCGGCATTGTCCGCTTGCGGCAGCGCGACTTTCAGCGCCGTGCTGTGCTGAAATGTGGTCGTTATCATGAAGAAAATCAGCAGCAGAAAGACCACATCAATCAGCGAAGTCAGATTGATATCCGGTTGTTCCGTGCCGCTTTTGCGCAGTTGCATGTCAATCCTCCGCCGGCTTGTTCTGCTGACTGTCCATGGTCTCGATCAGACTGATTGCCATGCGCTCCATATCCACCACATAGGCATTAACGCGGCCCTGAAAGTAACGGAAAAAAGCATACGCCGGAATCGCCACGGTAAGACCGGCGGCGGTGGTGATCAATGCCTGCGAGATGCCGCCGGCGAGCTTGGCGGGATCGCCGACACCATAATTGATGATGGCAGAAAAGACATTGATCATGCCGATCACGGTGCCGAGCAATCCCAGCAGTGGCGTGATCCCGGCAATTGTACCCAGGGTATTGAGGAAGCGCTCCATGTCATGCACGACGTGGCGACCGGTGTCCTGCACCGCTTCTTTCATGATTGCCCGCCGACGATGGCGATTGATCAGTGCTGCCGCCATGATTTCACCAGCCGGCGAAGACTTGCGCACGCGCTCAATGTGCTTGTCGTCGAGCTTGCCGGAATGAATGTAGCTGTTCAGGTCATCCAGCATGCTGCACGGAAACACCCGGCTGCGGCGCAAATTCCAGAACCGCTCCAGTATGATCGCCAGAGCGATCACCGAACATAACAGTATCGGCAGCATGATCCAGCCGCCGGAAATGATAATGTCTTTCAAGTCTGCTCCTGTTTCGGTTTGTGGCAACGATATGCGATTGTCTGCAGCCCTCTATTATGGTCGATTGAGGCTGAATTTCACAGTTATAGTCAATTATTGTCCACGACGGTGATTTAACTCGCAATCGAGTTCCACCACTTGCTGCCACCAGCGTGGCTGTCGCAGGCGCTGGCTGATGACACTTATGCCGTGATCATCACCGAATGCGCGAATGCTGATAGCCCCGCAGCCGGCCGTGCCGAGCAGGCGGGTGCGCTGTTGCTGGTAACGCTCGACGACGTCCGGGCGAGGAAAAGAAAACCGGTTCCACTGACCTGCAGTAACCACGGCAGTACTGGCTGACACCGCCTGCAGCCATTCACTGGAAGAGGAGTAGCTGCTGCCATGATGCGGCACCAGCAACACATCGGCGGGCGGACCCTGCCATTGTCGCAGCAACCTACGCTCAATGTGGTGATCAATATCGCCCGATAACAGCATGCGTCCGGCTTCAGATGCCACCAGCAGCACGCAGGAACTGTTGTTTTTCATGTAGGGCAGATAACGCCCTGGATACAACATGGTGAAATCCACGCCATCCCAGCGCCAATGCTGGCCACTGGCGCAGGGCCGACCAAGTTGACGGTCACTGCTGTAAACCGTGGCGTCAGGCCAGTTTTGTCGCAGCGTATACAAACCGCCGGCATGATCCAGATCGCTGTGGCTGATGACAATGCGCTCAGGTTGTAGCTGCCAGTATTGCGCCAATGCCGGCACGATGTCAGCAATGCGATCACGACCAGCATTATCGCCGGGACCACTGTCATACACCAGCATATGCCTGGCCGTGCGCACCAGCACCGCAGTGCCCTGCCCCACATCCATCACCTCGGCCTGCCAGGCCCCATGTGGCAACTGTGGCTGCTGCGGCCACAGTATCGGCAACCACAGACACAGCGCCAGCCAGCGCAGCGGCATGCC
>CAZHRH010000165.1:0-4757 GCA_964534475.1 uncultured Wenzhouxiangellaceae bacterium | reverse complement strand
CAGATTCAGCGAGTCGGTGAATTGCTGGATCTGATAGCCATTCAGATTGAGCAGACCTTCGTAGTCACTCATCCATTCATCCCAGTCAATGTCGACTTCCAACTCACCGCCGCAGTAGTCCTTGAACGTGCGGGCATGAAACGGAATATTTTCGTCTTCGATCACCTTGCGTAGTTTCTTTTCCTTCAGTCCCATGGTTTTCACCTCGTTTTGGATGTGATGCCTTCGTACAAAAAGCCGCTCATATTTGCTCGGCATTTACTCCGAGGCCGCGCAGCATATAACGCACCGCACCGGCGTCCTCGCTCGGTATCCCTTCACCATTCGCAGCCGCCCACAACGTGGGCACAACCCATTCGTTCAGCAATGCCTTCATTTGGGCCTGCATCCGCTCGCGTTCTTCTTTCGGGTAGCCGTCCCAGCCTTGGAGAGCAAACACCTCACCCTGCGGCACCGGCGGCGGCGCTGGACGCGAATCCAGCGCAATGGTCATTAAATGATCTAAGAATAAAGTTAAAGCAACACGTCCCTGTGGACCCGATTGATCCCAGACCGAGCGCGCGAGTGCCTCCACAGTGCGGAAGTCCAGCAGGCCGGTGGGAATCAGCCCGAGCAATGCGGCGTAGTCATTCTGATCCCCCTCCAGCCAGAGCTTGGACAGCACTACAACGATCTCCGGATCCGGGTTCAGCAGCGCTCGGTTAACAGAAAAATGGGTCGGGTCATCGATAGTGTTGACCACTTGCCAGAAGCGCACGCCCGCAACCAGCCGCGCCAGGCCCTTCCGTTCCGACCAATCTCGTGGCCCAAGATCGGGCAGGCGACGTTCGGCTTCGCGCAGCAATGCTGCGTGATTATTCTTTAATTCAGGTACAGCGTGCACAATCTCGCCAGCAATGGCTCGCTCGACAAGCGCTTCCGGTGTTGGCCCTCGAGGCCATAACCAGACCAGAATGATCATCAAGCCGATGCCCAACCAGATCCAGTGTTTGGCATTGAATCTTGATATCCAGCCTGTCTTGTTCATTGCCCTGCTGTTGAAATCTTGTAATGTTGCTCCAGTTAAAATTAAAGTGACAAGATGACAATACAATGACATTCATCAGGCAAAACGCCCGAATCTACAAACCGAATGCATGCACGCCAGAATGGAGTCCGGTCTGGCATTGGATATCAGCATCATGTCCTATACCAAGTGCGCGGCAAACCAGACGCAGGCCAGAGCCAGAACTACCACTGAGGCGAAAAGGTGTGTGATGCAATAAGCCCAACCTGGACGGGGCCGTCCAAAGATCAGCGCAGTCACGACCACAGTCATGGATATAGCTGTGGCGGTCAGCGTTGACAGCAGGCCAATGCTACCGAGCATACGGTCCGTCTGATTACGATTGGTCTCCTCGACGATCATGATGATCAGCGCAACTGTCAGTGTAATAGCTGCGAGCACATGCGGCAGAAAAATTAGCAGAGAGCGGCGTACAGGCATAATCTCCGGGCAGCTTTGCTGCATTGTGAACAATACAGGTAGTTTAATCATGCTCCTCGATTGCTTCCAGCAGTATCAAACGCAGGCAAAGCAACCCTGGCAAATGCAGCTACTCTATCGTCGCCAAGGCAGACTAACGATGAGCCGAAGCAGCCAGAACTGGACACCTACATCAGCCGGAGCTGGACGAGCCGGAGCTGGATACCCATTCCCCATATAGCCATCACATCGGGATTGCCGGGCGTCCTGCTGCGCTACTCTCGCAGCCAACGAAGTTTGCCAAATTCTCCAATTAACTCTGCAAGACCCGCTCCCCTAAGGGATAGAAAGGGATATAACATCCATACTCAAGACTGAAGTTGACATCCCGGCAATATCAAGATCATGCCCAAACAGACATAAGCCATGTCGTTATTGAGAAAGGCTGAAGCTGCTTTAGGATACTGCCTGTAGAGCGTGGCTGTTCTGGGATTCGGGTGCCGCCAGTCGTATGCCGGACCATTCATCATATTGATTGCCACGACCGCGCGGGTGTTCAAGCCGCTTCGAGCACCATGTTGAACGGCGTCTCGGCCGCGCGTCGCACCTTGGCAAAACCGCCCGATTTCATCACCTCGACCAGCTTCGCCTCGCCCGCCTGCGCGCCAAGCGCCAGCCCGACCTCCTGCGCCTTTGAGGTCGGCACGCAGATCATCGTCGAGGCCGCGTAATACAGCCGTCCCACGGGGTTGAGATTGTCAAACAACTTGTCACCGGCGATCGGCTCGACCACCATCCATTTTCCACCCTGCTTGAGGGTCGAGCGAATATGCGCCGCCGCGCCAACCGGGTCGCCCAGATCGTGCAGGCAATCGAAACAGGTCACCAGATCGAAATTCGTGCCGGGGTAATCCTTGGCCGTGGCCACTTCGAATCGAACATTGTTCAGCCCGTGCGTCGCGGCATGGTCGCCGGCCTGTTCGATCGAGGGCGCATGAAAATCATAGCCGACGAATTCGCTGTGCGGATAGGCTTCCGCCATGATCATGGTCGAATGCCCATGTCCGCAACCAACATCGGCAACCCGTCCGCCAGTGTTCAGGATATCGACAACCCCGTCGAGCGCCGGCAGCCAGTTGTCGACCAGGTTCGCGCAATAGCCGGGCCGGAAGAACTTGGCTGCCGCACAGAACATGCACGACGCCTGATCGCCCCAGGCGACCCCGTCGCCGGATTTAAAAGCGGCCTCGACCAGCGGCTGATTGACCACCCCGCTGACCGCATTGTCAAAGGCCCCGATGATGTAGACCGGGCTTTCGGGATCGGCAAAGGCCAACGCCTGTTCTTCGCTCATGGAAAAGGTGTCGAGATCCGAATCGTATTCGATATAGCCGCACCCTGCCTGGTTCGACAACCATTCGCGCAGATAGCGCGGATCCACCCCGACGCGTGCGGCCAGATCCTGCGCGTGTTGCGCGCCCCCCGCATGCAGCGCCTTGTATATGCCGAGACTTTCGCCCATGCGCACCAGCGGCACGGAATAGGCACCGCCAAGGTCGCCAAGCACGGTGCCGAGCAACGCCATCAATTTTTCCTCATTCATAGTCGTATCCTTTAGGCACTGATCGCCTCAATAATCGGCTTATGAATGATTGCACAGAATTGTTACAGAGCATTTGCAAGGCAACGACGGTATGTTGGCTTAGGCGCGGAACTCGGCCGCGGAACTCGGGCACCCATACCTCGGTACAGTCCGGATGGTCGATCGGCCAGGGTTCGCGTCCCTGGAAATCTTAGTTCCGGTCACTTAATAGCCAGCAAGTGGCCGAGCACCTAAATGAAGTGCTATTCATGGCGGGAGACCTAGCTAGGTGGGGCCGGTGTCACATGCAATACCGAGGTTCAAGTGATTGAAAGTTCGGCGGTGTTATGCTACACAGCCCCGGCGGAATTCGTCCGGAGATCAGAATACTGGCTGTAGATTTCCCTGTCCCGGGATTTCCGAATAGCGGATGTGGGGCTAGAATTGCTCCAGCGCACCGAAAAACCCATCAACTAAAACCACGCCTCCGGAATGGCCATGCACGTTACACGACCTGACCACGGTGACCACTTGACACCGATGACCAGTGCCGGTCAGGTTCCGCTCATTCCTTCGGTGCCGGTCGTGGCGTGAGGATTTCGCCGGCCTCGCCGGCCTCCGCCTCGCCTTCCCAGTAGCCGACGTTCATTTCGGGCCAGACCCAGCGGGCGAAACGCTCCAGGCCTTCGGTGTCCATCGGGTGAAATGGCGCGCCATTGGCCAAGACGCCGTACTTGTCGGCATCGACGTAATGGAAAACATCCGCCGGAATCATGCTCGACAGCGCCAGATAGCGCAGCTCCTGGGTGCCGGTGTTATCGATCTGGAACGGGATGCCCGTGCCGGCCGCGATGTGGATGACGTCGAGCGGCCGCAGCGGACAATCGTCCTCGCCGTAGTGGAGCGTGCCGGTCCCGGAGAGGATCACGAAAGCCTCGTCGTTGACGAAGTGATAGTGCCGCGGAAAGGCTTTCTTGCCCGGTGGCACAACGGTCAGATTGATGCCGATCTTATCCGTGCCGAGCACGCGGCCCACAGGTGCGAGTCGTGCCGCAAAGGCCCCACGCTCGGGATAGACAATGCAGGTCTTGACGTCGGCAAGCACGTCCTCGGCGTTGACCACAGGAGCGGGGGCGTTTGACGGACGAAGATGTCTCTCGGTCATAGCGGTTTTCCCTACCTCATTGATTGCATTGGTAATGCTTTACGCTGCAGGATGACCTGCATGTGAAATTCCTGTGGGTGTCTTTTGCTACTGCTCGTGCCGAGCAGCGCCATCAAACTTTCCTCATTCATAGTAGTCTCTTCAAAGCACTGATCGACTCAATTGTCGCTATTGTTATGATTGCACAGAATTGTTACAGAGTATTTGCAAAGGTATCAGAGGGAATATCAGGAAGGGTATCTCAGGTCACCCAAATCCACTGTGGAAACCAACGAATCCGTGCTTCATCTTGGTAAAGACATGCTGAAAACTGACGGAATCAATCTGCAGCATGCCTCAGTCCGACCTCAAGATGCTATGGAAAAAAGCTGAAAATGCTGTAGCATGTTGGCTATGCTGTGTTGGTATTTTGAGCTGTCTTATGTATTTTAGTCTATTTATTAAGCGCTTTATATATTCGTGAAAATACTTTCCGAATTTCATATACGTAACGGTGGTCTCATATCCCTAATGCAATATTATCATCAGAAACAACTGGAGATATT
>CAZHRH010000164.1:0-4765 GCA_964534475.1 uncultured Wenzhouxiangellaceae bacterium | reverse complement strand
CGGTCATTCTGCCTTGCTGGACGAAAAATCAGTTCCAGCAGAGGCCATTGGATTACTGTAAACAGGCCCTAGAACTGTCGGCAGACAACTGCATTCACGGCAAATTGACCTCAAACTCAATCTTATCCAGTTGCTCTGACGATTTACCAAGCGATTTCAACAGCTTGTCCCAACGTGGATCGTCATGCAGATTGGTGAACAGTTGCTCCACGACAATATCAGACAAACCGATATCTTCGTTGTCTACTGCTTGTTCCAGCCATTTGAAGGCACTATCCGCATCGTTGCGGTATGCATACACAGAAGCTATGCTGTAAGCGGCGACTTGTGCATGGTTCGCAATAACTTTGTCAAGAGCTTGATCTGCCTGCTCGATATCACCAGCGGCATAGTGCGACAATGCAAGCCCGGTCAGACGGTATGCCGGGCTCAACTCAGCCTTGATCTCGGCAATCGCAAACTGTATTTCTCCCTTCATCAGCAAAGAAACAGCCAGGCCATAATGTGCGCCGATGAAGTCGGGACTTAATCTCAGGGTGGTCTTGAATGCAGCTATAGCGTTATCCCAGCGACCGGCATAGTAATAAAAACTGCCCAGATTGTAATTGGCGGCCGAATTCATGGGATCACGTTTTGCGGCATATTCTGCCAATGCGATCGCACTGTCCAGTCGATCAATGTTAAGCAACAACAAAGATGCATTGCCGATGATATTGAGACTCTCGGGCTGTAACTTGAGCGCCTTTTCCATATAGGCTGCTGCTGCGACAGGATCATTGTCGTAAATCATTGCGATCAACCCAAGCCTGCCCAGCGCCATGGCATTTTGTGGGTCGATTTTTATTGCTTGCTGCGCGGACTGACGAGCCAGCGAATAGCCATTTTCCACATCCAGCAATTGCGAGAAGGTAAGGTTGATATAGTTGGTTGCCAGTGCATCCCAGGCAGCAGAGTAATCCGGTGATATTTCCAGCGCTTGATGCAGAAGCTCATTGGACCTATGGTAGCCATCAGCACTGCCCAGTCTGGACATATGGCGCGCCTGCAGAAACAATGTAAAAGCTTCGGCATCGACTTTGGAAGTTCCCAGTTCAGCACCCAATAATGACAGTTGCAACTGTTCAACGACAGCGGTGGCGATATTCTCCTGAGTGATGAATATATCTTGTAGCTTTCGGTCATAGCTCTGCGACCATAAGGGCGTGTCTGAATCCACTTCAATGAGCTGTGCGGTAATGCGTATCTGGTCGCCGGATTTTCTCACTGAGCCGTCAAGTATATGATCAACCGCCAATGCTTCCGCAATGTCCCTGGGTGACATGTCCCTGTTCTTGAAATGAAAAGCTGATGAGCGTGAGATCACCCGCAGCGTGGGTATCCTAGCCAGCAGGTTGAGTAATTCTTCAGAAATGCCATCAGAAAAGTACTCCTGCTCGGGATCCGAGCTCATGTTGGCAAAAGGCAGAACCGCAATAGAGGGTTTTTCCTGAGTATCTGCAGCCACCATAGCAACTGCCGATTCATCCTCCACCCCACCGCTATCTGACTCCAGCCGTGGTGTATCACTGGCTGACAGGTTAGCCGATTGTGTCGAAAAATAGTACTTGTCAACGATAAAGTAGCCTAGCGCAAGACTCAGCATGACAATGATCACACGATCAAGTTTTCGACCCGTGTAAGCTGTGATTGACTGTTCGCGATCAACCTGCTTTTCCCACTGTAATCCTTGCGGCGTAAGTTCAAACATCCACGCAAAGATCAAGGCGGGCAAGAGGCCTATTGCCAGCAGTAGTGTGGTGAAACGTATGGCTTCGTCACCGATCCCGAAGGCAGGAAAGATGGTTTCGACCACCTGGATGACCAACCAGGCAACAATCGCATAGGCCACACCTACCCGAAACACGTTGCGACGCTTGAATTCTGCCAAGATATTCATTAGTCAGCCCTCTCTCAAACGTGTGGAGCGTAGATGCTGCATCTGGTCAATTGCGCCATGACGCTATAGTGTCAGCGCTGAGAAAACAGTTCCAGCATCACAAACAGGTCATCTTATCATCGCATAAATAACTCATTTTATTGTTGTTTATCACTCTTCCTATCTCACGATAACACATTTATCGTTCAGTAGAGTGGCAGCGTGATATGCATTCCCGCACAGAAACAGGGGAACGAGGCGGCCACGATTAATTGGTGTCAGGTGAGAAAAACGCTTACTAATGTTTGCGAACAGCAAAAAACCCGTCCGGAATTCCGGACGGGTAGATGCCATTGCTGGTTCAGATCATGACGATTTCGTCTTAACGACAAAACAGGACTACGCTAGCGGACATGTACAGTACCTTGTATGTTGCCACCACATAGCCCCTCATTCGGCTCTCCCTCGCGGCATCCTACAAATTGATATTGCATGGCTTCTTCCAGCAAGCCAGCGTTCTGTAGTGTCTCTGCCGGGCCGTGGTTTTCGACGATCAGGTGAATTTCAGCGTTCATCGGATCTACGATGCCTGGTCCGGTGTTTAACGTGAGCCCATTGTCTTCACCGACAAAGGCATGCGCGTTAAATGTCACCCTCCCGTACAGATCGCTGACCTGGCCTGAACCCCCGAACACGGAGGCATTGACATCTGCATTGCTAACGTCCCCAGGAGGCAGGCATTCCAGTTCACTGTCCGGCGTACCGCCTGTGCATGCTTCCGGATTATTGAACACCACCCACCACATGGTATGGACTTCATCCGGCTCCAGACCTGAAGTGCTCAGTGTAGCAACAACCCCATTCATGGTGCGAGTCAATGTTGATGAGGATTGTGGAATGGGAATGAAAACGCCACCCGATTCCTGAGTGATGTCGTTAACGGTCTGCATGCTGACCTTGCCGGTATCGGATGAGTTTCTGAACTGCTCATCATCACCGCCCATCCCGCCGCCTACAGGGCATTCGCCGGTGAGGAGCTCTAGCAAAGTACAGCCTGCGGGCTGCGCCATACTGATAAACGGTAGTGTGCTGAGCACAATGATGCTCAATGCATGTGTGATGTAGTTGCATCGTTTCATGATAAAACCTCAATGGATAGTTGAACAATCGCCTCCGTCACAACCATTTGTTCCGGTAAGCAGAATGCATTGTCACTGTCGCATTGCGGTCAATGCCTTAGATTGTTATCAGATTTTTATGAGATTTTTGTTGCTGGGCGCACACAAGGAGCCGACGTTCAAGATTGCTGCTTGACCGTTGGCCTGGGCGTGGGATCAATCCTGGCTGGCGGCGTATTCAAGGCTGCCATCAGCAATATCAAGCGGCTGGAATTGCGGCAGGGTATGCATCACCTGTTCCCAGCGCGTATCATTGCGCAGCCCGCGCAGGCTGGGCGACAGACGTACTCTATTGTCCCATCGAGGCCAGAGGCTGCTCTTCTCGGCTAAGGTCTCACGCAGGTGAATTTGCTCCAACCACGCAAAGGCGGCATCGGCATCGCCACGTACTGCCTCGATTTCGGCCATGCGCAGGGCGCTGTCGCCATCGGATCTGCTTAACAACCTTTGCTCAGCCGCTGCCGCGGCTTGATCTTGGCCCAGCGCGTGGTATGACTGGGCCAGTATCTGGTCGCGATCCGGCCCTTCCGGCCAGGCCAGCGCCTGAGCCAAGGCCTGCTCGTGCTCACCGGTCAGCACCTGAATGAGGGTGCGAAGCATTGCATGCTGCGTGTTCATTTCGGGATTGAACTGCTCGGCCTTATCAACTGCTGCCAGCGCGGGCTGGAATTGCCCGTCTGCCAGCAGATAAAAACCATGGTTGCTGTGGGCGATGGCCGAGAGCGGATCCAGTTGCACCGCTTTGCGCGAGAGTTCAATAACACGTTGATAATTGCCAGCGTCCAGTGCTTGAGCGGCAGCATAGTTCACGATGAGATTGTCCTCAGGACCGAGTTGCTGCGCCAAACGCCAATGCCGCTCACGCTGATCCTGATCCCCGATCGAGGCGTAGTAGGCAGCGGCGCGTGCATGCGCCTCGGGCTGTTCGGGATCGAGCTTCAGCGCCTGTTCCAGCGCTGTCCCCATCTTTTCAATCCAGATCGCCCTTTGTGCTCGATCCGCCGCCCGCAACCAGTAGACAGCGGCCAGACCAACCCAGGCTTGCGCGAAATCGGGATCGATCTCGACCGCCTTGCGGTAATGCTGCTCGCTGCGCTCGACATCGCCGCTTGCACGGCGGTTGAAGAAAAATCGACCGAGCAGATAGCTTTCATAGGCTTGCGCAGCAACCGGCGCTTGCATGGCTCTACCGGGAGCATCCGCAAGGCTGAGATGCAGTGCATCGGCAACCGCAGCAGCGATCTCGGACTGTACGTCGAGGATATCCTTGAGTTCCCTGTCGTAGCTGTTCGACCAGACATGGCTGTTGCTACTGACTTCAATCAATTGCAGGGTAATGCGGATGCGGCTTGCATCCTTGCGCACGCTGCCTTCCAGCACAAAGCCGACATCCAGCTTGCGCGCGATTTCGGGAATATCTGCATCCTTGTCACGAAACGCGAACGAGGAAGTGCGCGCAATGACGCGCAGATCCGGAATGCGGGTCAGGCGGTCGATCAGTTCTTCGGCGAGACCGTCGGCCAGATAGGTCTGGTCACCAGCAGGACTGAAATCCGCAAACGGCAGAACGGCAACAGAATGGGCCGCAAGCTTGTCGATGGGGGCGGAATTCAACCATGACAGGGCAAAATAACAGCCAATGAGCATGCCGGCCAGCAACACCAGCAAGCGC
>CAZHRH010000163.1:0-4796 GCA_964534475.1 uncultured Wenzhouxiangellaceae bacterium | reverse complement strand
GGTCTGGTCTGGCCCGCTGCAGCACGCAAGGCCGAACTGGCGAGAATCGGTCATTACTATGCCACGGAATCGATGCTGGTCTGGGATGAAAGCCGGCAGGCATACGATGCAGCAGCTACCCCGGAAACGGGCAGCGTAACGCTGCGCGATCACTATCAACGCATGCTTGAGCATGGCCTTGCCGGGCAGGAACTTGGCGAGCAAAAGGTGTTTTGATGGCCGACACACAGAATATGTGATGAGAAATTGAGTGATTAACCGTTGCTTGTATCCAGCAATGCATGGATCGAAGCCTGTCATTGCGAGGAGGTACAGCCAACGCAGATGCCTTTAGCTGCGAGCGCAGCGCGGCAGAATCCAGTAAGGACAAATCTGGATTGCCACGCTCGTAATCTTGCTTGCGCCAGATCTTCAAGCGGGCTGCTATAATCCTACCGATGCAACACTCGATAATCAGCGCCGCTTCGACTCCTGCCCGCAATGAGGCGCTGGTGTTGCCTGTTGTGCCGACTTCCGGCCGGGTTATGAGCCCGGCTCGGCAGCATCTGATGTTATTGCTGGGCAGCGCGATGCTGCTTGTCGCTCCGCTGGCGATGTTCGAGCCTGCTGCGCACTGGGCTGACGATGCGGAACTGTTCATTCTGCTGCGCGGCATGGCATGCATCAAGGGCATGCTGGCATTGCTTGCTTTGATTGCGGTGTGGTGGCGGCTCGGCCAGCCACTGAAGGCACGACTCGCGAAAACCTACATCGTGGGTCTCTGGGCGCTGGCGCTGGCATCCGGGCTGATCTGGCAGCTCACTTTCATTGTCGCTGCCTCCGGTCTTTTCCATCTGGCAACGATTGCGCTGCTGGTTGCGGCCTGGCGAGTTATTGAGCCTCGCTTCGAGAAGTCACGCTTCACCGCGACCGACAAACTTGTCAGTAGCTGAACCGGACGACAAGACGCTACAATCCTGGTCGGGTTTTTGAGCTTTTCACAGCTTATCCATTAACGAACAGATCGGCACATCCATCTACCGCCTGCAGCGCTATCTCTTTGAGCAGCGCCAGCATGCGCTCGTTTCACTTCAAGGTCGTTTCCTGAGCGACTGACAGCTTAACCAGATCTCCAGCTATCCAGCCGCGACGATGCTTGAAGCTGTGAACAGTGTATTGATCTTTCCTGCACAGCAAGGCACTGGGCATGGCGCTGCGCTATCAGCGTGAAATGCAACGGTAGCATTGAGGCCGGTGAAACCAGTCATAAGCGAAACGCGAAGCGACTAGTTATCCATGATACGAATCTTTCATGGATCATTGATGCTATGGCAATCGGTTGAAAGTATGCCATAGATTTTAAGACAGGGTGTGTGTCCGGCTATCTCGCTGCTTACAAACGCACACTTCATGAAACTCATCAATTGGAGAGTTGTTAGATGGAAATTCTAAGTGCTGGTCAATATAACCTGATCTACAACGCTTTCTCATTCGCTTTTGCTACCTTCGCAGCTTCCACGCTGTTTTTCTGGCTCGGCCGAAGTCAGGTCGCAGCGCAGTACAAAACGGCCCTGACCATAACGGGTCTCGTTACATTCATTGCTGCATATCATTATCTTCGCATCTTTGAAAGCTGGAACGAGGCATATGAATTTGTCGATGGCGCCTTGGTCGCCACGGGTATTCCTTTCAACGATGCATATCGTTATGTGGACTGGTTGCTCACGGTACCGTTGTTGCTGGTCGAACTGATACTGGTGATGAATCTCGCTCGATCGGAGACAGTCGGCCGCGCTACCCGGCTGGGGTTGCTTGCTGCGCTGATGATCGCTCTTGGTTATCCGGGCGAAATTGCAACCAGCGACGGTCAACGCTGGCTCTGGGGCATACTTTCAATGATTCCTTTTCTGTGGATTGTGTATGAGTTGTTTGTGGGCCTGTCGAAGTCGATTTCTGCCCAGCCGGAAGAGGCACGTGGACTGGTGAGCACGGCACGTTGGATTGTGGTGCTGAGTTGGTCATTCTACCCGGTGGTCTATTTTGTTGGCGCTGTCGGTATTGATGGTGCTACGGCTTCAACCATCATTCAGGTGGGTTACACTGTCGCAGACATCGTAGCCAAGTCGCTATTTGGCGTGTTGATCTACATGATCGCGGTACGCAAGAGTGGTGATATGTCAGCCGACTTGACGAAAGCCACCGCTAGTGCCTAGTTTTCGTTGATGTATATATGCTGCTGCCGCCTGCGGGCGTGCAGCAGCATTTTTTAGCGGCAGCTAAAGCACAAGATGATAGTAGATGACAGGTACCAAGCGGTGGAACTTCCATCGCTATCTTGCTTATTTTGTTCATAATATCTTGTGCGAGCACTAAACATATCTTGCCCGAAGTGTATGCACATCGGGAGGTAATGCTCCCATCTAATCTTGCCAGATCAAGCTTGACCAGATCCACCAGCCCGACAAGAGTGCCGCTGTCGACCACATCTGGCGTCATTGCTGCAGCTTCACAGACCACAAATTGAAGCTTGGCTGGATGGTTATGTGACAGGTAATGAGTATGGTTAGCGATGACGACGCGATAACATGAGTTCAACTGACGTTGATATTGCTATTCTTGGCGGGGGCTGCGCCGGACTTAGTCTCGCCGCACGACTAACGCGCACACGGTTGTCCGTTCGGGTGATCGAGCCGCGCACGCACTACGTGAACGATCGCACCTGGAGTTTCTGGCGGACTGCCTCAGATCCGTTCGAAGACTGTATACGGTCCGAGTGGCGCGCCTGGAGCGTGTTCGGCCCGCACGGTGAGACGCGGCGTCAGTCGCAGGGTCTGCGCTATCAGACGCTGAATGCTGACAGTTTTTACAATCGCGCGCTGGCCATGATCGACGATGATCCGAGCTCGGCAATTTCTCTTGGTGTCGCCGCAGGTACAGTCCGTCGTGCCGATCAGGTATGGCATGTGGATACCGACGCAGGTGCCTTCACGGCAACGACTCTGGTGGACACACGACCGCAGAAACATATCCCACGTTATGGTCAGTTCTTTGTCGGTCGCGAGATCAGGACCTCGCGACCGGTCTTTGATCCTGCCGTTGTGCATTTGATGACGTTTCGTCCATCCCAGGACGGTAGGGTGAACTTTGTCTATACTCTGCCTTTTGAGCGTGATCAGGCACTGGTCGAGGTGACCACATTCGCAGCCACTGCGCCAGACCGTAATGCTCTGGCCCGCTGGCTGGATGATGAGATTGCATTGCTGGAGCCAGGCGATGTCGAAACGCTTCGCCATGAGGGCGGTGCGTTACCCATGCAGGTGGGTTTTGGTCACGAACGGTCCGATGGCATCGTGCGTATGGGCCTTGGCGGTGGTGCCGCCCGTCCGTCCACTGGCTATGCATTTGCGCGCATTCAGGCGCAGGCAGATCGCGTGGCCGCTGCGCTGGTAAATGGCGAAGTGCCTGACACCCAGTTGGATGGTGGCATGACACGATTCATGGACCGGGTTTTCCTGCAGGTGTTGGCAACAGCGCCTGATCGCGCTCCTGCTCTGTTTGAATGCCTGTTTCGCAGTTCACGGGAAGATCATCTGGAACGTTTCCTGTCCGGATCAACGCGTACAGTTGATCGGCTCTCGGTCATGGCCTCGCTGCCTCCGCTGCCGTTCCTGCGTGCCGCAGCGACACAATTATGACAACGCTAAAGCACTGGCAGACGCCTTTTTTTGCGGCGATGGTGTCATTGGCTATCATCTTATCGCTAGCTATCGAGCTCACGGTGACGCAGCAGATTCTGGTGCTGGCACCCATCGTGGCTTTTCTCGGCCTGCCACATGGCGCTCTTGATCTGCCCATCGCCGAGCTGCTGTGGCCGCTCAATGGCTGGCGCGGCAAGCTGCGCTTTGCGGGTTTCTATCTGGGGCTGACTGCGGTAGTGATCGCGTTCTGGCTGGCTTTGCCCGGACTCGCCCTTTGCGCTTTCCTCGCCTACTCGGCGCTACACTTCGCCGACGACTGGCGGCATGGTTCCGGCCCGCTGCGCTGGACCGGCGGTCTGGCGACTGTGGGCGCGCCAGCCCTGTTCCATCGCCACGAGGTGACAGCACTTTTCGCCCACCTTGCTCCGCTACCTGCCGCCGGTATCGCCGCTGACACGCTCGCCATCCTCGGTGGTGCGGCGCTATTTGCACTGCTGAGCAGCATTATCCTTTGGCGAAATTGCCGCGGCCGGGATGCCACGGAACAACTTTTGCTGTTTGCGGCCGCTTTTTTTCTGCAGCCGCTGATTTATTTTATGGTTTATTTTTGTGCGCTACACGCGCTCCGCCACTTCAGTCTGGCCATGGCCAAAGTCAAGCATGTGCGCCGTACACTCATCACCGCAACGTGCCTGAGCATTCTCGTCATCGCGGCAGCGGCGCTCGCTGCACTGCAGCTGCAGACAGTGCATCAGTTTGCTGTTGATGAATCAGTGTTCAAGGTTGTATTCATTGGCCTCGCCGCATTGACAGTGCCACACATGATCCTGGTCGAGCGCTTGCATAAATTATAGATATGCCATAGCTTCAGGTAACCGCGTAAAGGACAACGGTATTGCATCCCTAACTCGCGAAAAAAGCCGGGCAGCGTCTTGTTTAAAACAGCCGTGTTAACTCCTTCAACTGGGTTTTGTAATCCTGCAGCGACAGCTTGCTGAAATCCTTATCCAGAACACCGGTGACTTTATCGGCAACCTGCTCATCCAGTTGTTTGCGCAGTTCACCCAGCATGGCAGGGGAGGCGACCAGATACAGTTGCCGGTAGTCGCCTTGCTGATA
>CAZHRH010000162.1:0-4875 GCA_964534475.1 uncultured Wenzhouxiangellaceae bacterium | reverse complement strand
CATCTGTGCAGGATTTGCGGCCAGAGCTTATGCCGGATTGCAACTGCCCCCATCCCCGGATCAAAGCCTGCCCCGTACTTGATACGGGGTCCGGGGCAAGCTCTAACCTTCCCCCGCCAACGGGGGAAGGGACTGCCCATTGCCAGCGTCAGGCCCATAGTCAGTTCGTTGCCTGTATCAAGACTAACCCATGTTCGCGGAAGTCTGGTAGATGATGTCGTGGTAAGCAACGCCTCGGACACTCCCTCCCCTGCGAGCGGGGGAGGGTTGGGGAGGGGGCTGATCTGCCTCAGGTCAGCCTTTGTTGTGGCAATAAGACTCAGTTCTCCAGCACCGGGATGCGACCAGGCGTCCACGGCGCGTCGCCTGCGACAGCCGCTTCCAGCGCTTGCAGTTGCGCATCGGCCGTATCCAGACCCTGCTGCACCTGCTCAAATTGCGTGCGGGCAATGTCCAGCGACTGTTGCTGGTTACCGGTGATCGCCGCCAGCGAGTTCCAGTGCGCCCACGAAAACATGCCGACGCGTGCGGCCAGCCCCATCGGTCGCGGTTCGCTGGCGCGCGCCTTGACCGCATCACCATTCAGCAGCATGCTCACATCCTGCAGGCCGCTATCGATTTGCTGCAGTTGCTGGGCCAGATCGCTGTCCAACGCTGGTGTATCACGCAGCGCCACGCGCAAATGCTTGACGCGTTCCTGCAGCTCGCCCAGCGCCTTGCCGGCGCCCTGCACGGCGCGGCTGAGGTCGGCCGCCGCCTGCATGCTGCGGTTGTGGTCGGTCAACGAGTCCGGCCGGAACTGGCCGCGCTGCAGCGGTTTGACGATAAAGCCTTGCGGCGCGCCAATTTCGCTGCGCTCACCGCGCACGACCTTGACCATTTGCACCGAATACTCGCCAGGTGCTGCCAGTACACCGCTGGGCTCGGAAGCCCACGGTGCGCGGAAACCCGGCGCGGACAGATTCACCGGATCCGGCGCCGGCAGGCGCAGATCCCAGTTTGTCCGATGCAAACCCTTGCCGGTGCTGCCGGTGATGCGGCGAACCACCTCGCCGGCGGCATTGCTGATTTCAAACCACAGCTCTGGTGCCTGTTCACGATCTTCGGCGCGTAAGGCATCCCAGCTCGGGTAGGGATTGTCATCGCCGCTTTTTTTGCGTTCGTTTTCTTCCTTTTGCCGCTGCTCACGCAGGCTCTGGTAGCCATCGCGCAAATGATAAGTAAATACAGCACCAAATGGCGGATTGTCGGCGGTGAAATAGGTCACGCCCTGGGAACCCTTGTCGCCGTAGACCCAGACATCGTCCTCGGCATATAGCCAGGCGTCGCGCACGCTGAACAATGTTGCTTCTGCTTCCTGCAACTGTGCTGCCGGGGTGCGCAGCGCGCTGTAGTCATCCAGAATGCGGATGCCACGGCCAAAACTGGCGATCACCAGATCCGACTCGCGGCGCTGGATTTCCAGATCACGCACGGCGATGGTGGGCATGTTGCCGTTGAGCTCAAACCAGCTCTGGCCGCCGTTCTGGCTGGCAAACACGCCAAACTCGGTGCCGACGAACAACAGCTCCGGATCCACGTGATCCTGCACGATGGTGTGCGCGCTGCCGCGCTCGGGCAGGTTGCCGCTGATGGACTTCCAGCTGCGGCCGCGGTTGTTGCTGACATAGACGTAAGGGCGATAATCGCCGCGCTTGTGGTTGTCGAAGGTGGCGTAGACGGTATCGGCATCATGCAGTGAGGCTTCCACATCGCTGACATAGGTCATTTCCGGCACTTTGCCGAAGTTCTCGCTGCGCCGCCAGGTGGCGCCATTGTCGTCGCTGACCTGGATCAGCCCATCGTCGGTGCCGACATACAGCAGACCCTCCTGCAGCGGGCTTTCCGACAGACCGATGATGCTGCCGTACATCGAGGTCGAGGCGTTCTTGGCAATCGCGTCCACGCTCCACACCCGGCTCATGACTTCCAGCGCGTTACGGTCGAGCTGGCGGGTCAGATCGGGGCTCACCACGCGCCAGGTGTTGCCGCCATCGTCACTGCGAAACAGCTTCTCGGCGGCAAAATACAGCCGCTTGCGATCGTGCGGGCTGATGATGAACGCTGAATTCCAGTTCCATTTGTAGTTGTCCTCATCGGCACCCGGCATCGGCGTGATCATCACACGCTCAAAGCTGGAGCGATCAAACCGCGCCAGCATGCCGTACTGCAGTTGCGAGTACACCGTGTCCGGGTTTTCCGGATCCACCTGGGTCTTGAAGCCGTCGCCGCCAAGCGTGATCACCCAGTCATGGTTGGCGATGCCGTAATTGTAAGTGGTGCGCGCTGGCGCACCGAGACTGGAATTGTCCTGGGTGCCGCCGTAGACGTTGTAAAACGGCAGTTCGTTGTCCGGCGTGGCGCGGTAGAACTGGGTGATCGGCAGATTACGCACATGGCGCCAGTTGTCGCCGCGATCCCAGCTTTCATAGATGCCGCCGTCATTGCCGGTGATCAGATGCCCGGTGTTGGCTGGATCGATCCACAGTGCGTGCTCATCGACGTGCTTGTGCTCGATGCCGACCATGCTCCAGCTCTTGCCGCCATCCTCGGACACCTGCATGAAGGTGTCCATGGAATACAGCCGGTCCGGATTGTGTGGATCAACGATCAGCTCGTTGTAATACTGCGGGCTGCCGGCGACATAGCCGGAGCGTTTTTCCCAGCTCACGCCAAAATCGGTGGAGCGGTAGATGCCCTGGCTTTCGTCATCGGCCTCGATGATGGCATACACGGTATCGGCTGCCGAAGGCGCCAGTGCAAGACCGATGCGGCCCATGTCGCCAGTCGGCAGGCCGGCGGTGATTTTGCTCCAGCTGGCACCGCCGTCGGTGGAGCGGTGCACGCCGCTGCCAGGGCCGCCGTCGATCAATGTCCACACCTGTCGGTGGCGCTGCCAGCTTGATGCCAGCAGCAGATCCGGGTTGTCCGGGTGCATCAGCAGTTCATTGGCACCGGTGTATTCATCAATCGCCAGCACCTGTTCCCAGTTGTCGCCGCCGTCGCTGGTCTTGTACACACCACGCTCACCACCGGCATTCCACAGCGGTCCTTGCGCGGCGACGTAGACCACATCGGAATCGCGCGGATCAATGACGATGCTGCCGATGTGCTCGGATGTTTCCAGGCCCATGTTGGACCAGCTGCGGCCGCCATCCAGCGATTTGTACACGCCGTCACCATAGGCCACAGAGCGCTGCGCGTTGTTCTCGCCGCTGCCGACCCAGACCGTATCCGGGTTATTCGGATCAAGTTCCACCACGCCTATGGAATAGGAACCTTCATTGTCGAAGATCGGCGCAAAGGTAATGCCGCCGTTAACCGTCTTCCACAGACCGCCGGAAGCCGTCGCGGCGTAATACACCTGCCAGCCATCCGGATGCATGGCGAAGTCAGTGATGCGCCCGGAAGTCACCGCCGGACCGATATCACGAATCGCCAGACCGGCATAGATCGACGCCGGATCGGCCTCGTCGTCCCCTTTGTCCTGGGCGCTGAGCGGACTAGCCAGCAACAAAAGCAGGGTAAAACAACATGGCAGCAGCAACGCTGCGAAAGAGCAGGAGGGTGATTTGTTCATGGAAAGATCTCTTGGTCGTGTTGGGTTTGCAAGCAATATCAACGCACTACTTTACACCCGGCGGCGGATGTTTGCATCTGCGCGGAAACTTGCTAGCGCTTGCATTATGCATGCATTGACACTAAAGTTACAGCATGGCGATACAAATCACTGTACGTAATGTGCCGACAGAAGTTCGTGATGAGCTTGCTTCTCGTGCCGCACTGCAAGGTAAATCGATGCAAGAGTATTTGCGGCAAGAGTTACAGCGCATGGCCGCGCGGCCGCCTGTTGAACAGGTTCTGGCAAGGATCCAAGCGCGCAAGACCACGACCGGCACGCAATTGTCGAGTGCAGATATTCTTGCCGCATGTGACGCTGATCGCCGTTGAGTCTGGTCGTTGATGCCTCTGTGCTGGTGGCAATGACCAGCGATGCTGGTCCGCTTGGCAACTGGGCTCAGCAGCTGCTGGCAGATGAAAACCTCATTGCTCCGCACCTTGCTGTGGTAGAGGCAACCAATATTCTGCGCCGGCTCGAACTTGCCGGTTTGCTGGAGCGACTGGAAGCTGGGTCAGCCGCAGCCGACCTTGTCGATCTTGACCTTGAACTGCTACCTTTCGCGCCCTTCGCCGATCGCGTATGGGAGTTACGCGCAAACATCACCAGCTACGATGCCTGTTATGTGGCCATTGCTGAACGGCTTGAATTGCCGTTGGCGACACTCGACCGCAAGCTTGCGCATGCGCCCAGACCACAGTGTTGTTTTCTGCTGCCCCCGGCAGCGGGTTAGTTCTATAAAACTGCCGGGATAGACCGGGCTCAACTGTATTTTGAAAGCTCTCGCGCCAGTTGCTCAGCCAGCCCGGTGTAGCTTGCCGGCGTGAGCTGCAGCAGGCGCTGCTTGTCGGCGTCGGGCAGTTCCAGTTGCTGGATAAACTCGCGCAATGAGGCCTCGGTAATGCCCTGGCCGCGGGTGAGCTGCTTGAGCTGTTCGTAAGGTTCGGGCAGGCCGTGGCGGCGCATCACGGTCTGCACGGCTTCGGCGAGGACTTCCCAGCTTTGCTGCAGATCGCGGCTTAGAGCTGCTTCATTCACCGCCAGTTTGCCCAGTCCCTTGTGCAGCGCTTGCCAGCCGATGCTGCAGTGGCCGATCGCTGTGCCCAGGCTGCGCAGCACGGTGGAGTCGGTGAGGTCGCGCTGCCAGCGCGAGATCGGCAGTTTGGCGGACAGGTGTCCGAGCATGGCGTTGGCCAGACCGAGGTTGCCTTCAGCAT
>CAZHRH010000161.1:0-4889 GCA_964534475.1 uncultured Wenzhouxiangellaceae bacterium | reverse complement strand
GCGAGTTCGAAATTGAACCGCTGGAGCAGTCAGCAAGCGGGCAGTTTAGCTGTCCCGGCATGTAGTGGCTGTGCTGGACAAATTTGCGCTTGTTACAGAACAAACTGTCAGTCGGAACCACTGCCATTGTTGCTATAGAGCTGGACAAACCGGCGCAGTATTTCATGTGACCAGGGTGTGCGTTCCTGCTGCACGCGCGCAATCAGCGCGGCAGCCTGATCGGGCTCAAAATAGCCGTTGTGGCGATAGGTGTTGATGCGCGCGATGAATTCCTGTGCATCGCCTTCGGGATGAAACTGGGTGGCGTAGATGTTCTGCTGCAGGCGAAACATCTGCACTGGACAAGTTTTCGAGGTGGCCAGCAGGGTCGCGCCGGGCGGCAGTTCGTCACAGGCTTCCTTGTGCCCGACCATAACGCGGAATGACGTCGGCAGATCATGCAGCAGTCGATCCTGACGACCAGCATCAGTCAGGCTAATGTCGACACCGCCGACTGCTTCGGCGAAGCGTCTGGAAATGGACGAGCCGCAGAATTTGGCCAGTAGTCCGTTGCCTGAACAGCAGCCCAGAAATGGAAAATCCCTTGCCGTTACCTGCTCCAGCAGGCGCATGAAGCCGGCTTCGATGTCTTGCTGGATGATCGATTTTTGCGTTTCCGGCGTGCTGATGTCAAACGGGCTGCCGCCCACGATGATGGCGCTGTAGCGTTCCAGGTCAATCTCCGGCAAACCCTGCTGTTCCGCACGCAGGCGCACGATATTACCTGCTTGCAGTTGTCCATAACGCAATATCGCCGCCAGCTCGCTGTCGGCGGTGATGTCTTCAGGACGCAGTTGTATGATCAGAATAGGTTTTGTCATCTTCGCGTTGCAATCGCTGCAGACATTCACTGCACCAGTCAATAATGGTCGTGTATTTTGCCACACCCAGGCGCAAGGTCATGTGTGCAAACAGGTTCTCGCCCTGCAATTGATCCGGGCAGGCCGGATCCTGCGCCCGCCAGTGGTCCTCAATCGCCTGTAATTCTGCCCGATGCTGGATAAATGCCTGCCGCAGTTGCTGCAGGAATTCGATCTGATCCGGTGCTGCCACGGTGTCGAGAAAGGCCACCTGTGCCAGCCAGCTTAATCGGTCGGTGTGCACTTCCGGGCCCGATTGCAGCCATCGCTGCAAGGACTTGTGACCGGCGGCAGTGCGCTGATAAATGCGTTTGCGTGGACCTTTGTCGGATGGCTGCAGCGTGCTGCTCAGCAGCCCTTCTTGCTGCATGCGCTTGAGTGCAGGGTAGATCTGCGCCAGTTCGGCCCCCCAGTAGTGGCTGAGGCGCTGCTGAAATTCTTGCTTCAGATCATAACCGCTGGCCGGCTGCTGCAGCAGACCCAGCAGAATATGTTGCAGGCTCATGTGAGCAAGATCAGGATCTTGCCGGCATCATGGCCTTGCGGCGGTAGTGCCGCTTCCACAGTATGCTGGCTGGAAGACCCACTGCGGTCGGCAGCAGCCAGGGTATGACCATAAGCATGCCGGGCAGCTCAAACTGCAGCAGCCGATTGACGCCGAACACAGCAAACGCGGTGTGGAAAGCGATGCCAGTGCCGAGCATCGCGCCGAGATGCTCATACAGCCAGGTTTTCGGATCACCCGGCGGCATCTGGTACAGCTTCAGCATGCCCACGCCATTGGCGATGCCCAGCGGTGACAAGGCGTAGAGCAAAACAGCATTCGGCGGCTGCCAGTACGCAGCCCAGCCGACGATGAAAACACTGCCGGCGATGGACAGCCAGGCGATCAGATGGCGGTAGCCGGTGTCCAACTGGCGCAGATCACGTTTCGCAGCCAATACCGCCAGGCCGTGCGACAGCATGACTCCGGTGACCAGCGCCAGATAACCCAGAAACACCAGAAATGCCCAGCCAGACGGGTTCTGTGCCGGACTCTGGCCGGCCAGCAGCAAGCGCAACAGGTTCAGTGTGACCGAAATGCCAGCGGCGGTGATCACCACCATGGCCGAATAGCGGAACAAACGACCGAAGCGGCGGTGCTGCTTGCCGCCCTTGCGGCTCAGGATCGGCACCCAGAAGGCTGCCAGGCCGAGAAAACCGAAGATAACGTGGATCCAGCGATTAACATCCAGCAGCAAAGACATTTGATTGGCACTCCAGTTAGCTATATAACTATTTATATAGTAAAGCCCTGTTGTTGTCAATACGCACGATTCTGACCTGACATGAATCCTGCATACGGCTGTGCGATACTGTGCGCTCATCAATGGTAAAAAGTAGAGAGGTAGTTGTTATGGAAGGTGTATTGGTTTGGTTGATCGTCGGCGGAATCGCCGGCTGGCTGGCAGGTCTGATCGTCAAGGGCGGTGGTCAGGGCATTATTGTCAATATCATCGTCGGTATTGTCGGCGCGGTGATCGGCGGCTGGTTGTTCGGTCAGCTCGGCGTGGCGGTCGGTACCGGGCTGGTCAACAGCATCGTGACTGCCGTGGTGGGAGCCGTGGTTTTGCTCTTGATTATCGGGTTCATCCGCAAAAGTTGACGACGCACGCCGATAACCGGCTATTGCGCTTGGTATTGCTTTGATGCTTGTTTTGTATGGCCGGGTTGGCCGTTTCAGGCCGATTGGTAAAGCGGCTTGGACGCAATCTGTAAGGCAGTGTTGGCGTCAGCCGTGCAAATTTGATCGGAGCTGGCGTGCAGCGCTGCTGATGGGCGTAATGCTCGGCGCGCTGCTGGCCTTCATCATTGTCTTTCTGGAGCCTTCCGGCACCGATCGCTATCAGGCACCATGGCGCAACCTGCGCCTGTGCGGTTATGGCCTGTGCGTGCTGCTGCCGTGGCTGCTGGTTCACGCTGCCAACCGCTGGCGCCATCGACAGGCGGCCGGCCAGTGGAGCGTGGCCATGGAAATACAGTCGCTGCTGATTTTGCTGCCGCTGTTTTTGCTGTCGGCTTATTTTTACAACGTCTATGTGGTGAATGATCGGCAACCGGCCTGGAACGATGCGCTGGCCTGGATGCTGCATATCGGCTTGCCCTATCTGCCGTTGTTGCTGCTACCGGGCGTGCTGTTACGACGCCTGTTGCATGCTCGTTTGCAGTATCGATCAAGCCAGGCTGGAATGATTACCGTGCGTGGTCACAACCGCAAGGAACGCCTGCGCTTGGCAGCCAGCGATTTTGTCTGTGCGCAGGCCCAGCAAAACTATGTGACGCTGTATTATCTGCAGGATGAGACACTCAAGCAGCAGATGTTTCGGCTGACGCTGGCCGAACTGAAACAACAGATCCCGTCAGCGCAGCGCGTGCATCGCTCCTGGCTGGTCAACCCGCTGCATATCCTTGCCATGCGGGGCAACGCGCGTCAACGTCAACTGCGATTGCGGCATGTGCAGCAAGTGATTCCGGTTTCGGCAAAGTTTGATCTGGACTTGCTGATGACGGCTGATGCGCTGATATCGCCAGCAGCTATGTCATCCTGATCACAAAAACTTCAGATTCGTCCCACAGCCGTGGTGGCGCGTTTGTCTTCGTGCAATGATCGCGTTTTTCAATGCAACAACACGAGGATTACCATGTGCAAAATCACCCCGCCAGCACTATTGCTGTGCCTGCCCTTTGTCACCGCAAGTGAGCAGCAAAAAGCCTTTGATCCGCAGCAGCAGAGGCTGCAACAGATCAGCAAGATAGAACAGATCAGCAACCAGATGCTGCCGAACCCGGCCTGGCTGGAATCGCCGCAGTGGCAGGCCTTTCTGGCCGATCTGCGCAGCGAAGAAATGATAAGCATGCCGCTGGAAACATTTGCCCGGAGCTTCAATCGTCGTGCTGATGACTTGCCGTTCACGCATTTTCGTTTGTGGCCACGCCAGCCGCGGCGCGTCTCCGGGCAGTCGGCAGATAACACTGATGAGACTAATGTAACTGCATCCCTATTGGGTTTCACCCAGCCGGCAGCTGGCATCGGTGTCTTGCGCGTGGCGCAGTTTGAGATCGATCCGGCATTGGTGGCTGCGCAATTGGCCGAAATCCATCAGCAAAACCTCAGCGCCCTGATCATCGATCTGCGTGGCAACACCGGCGGCTCGTTTCCGTCGGTGTTGGCATTGAGCCGGTATCTGCGCTCGGGACCACTCAACGCGGGATACTTCCTCACCCGGCGCTGGTTCATGCAGCACGGCGATTATCCCGATCAGGCGCAGCGGCAAGCCATTCCCAAACTGGAGACGTTGAATCTTGCGGCCTTTGCCGAGATGCTGCAAGGCGAGGGTGCGCTGCGGCTGGAGTTGCCCGGGCACAGTGATCCGGTGTTCACCGGTAAACTCGCCATTCTCACCGATGGCGACACCGGCAGTGCTGCCGAGCCGTTTGTTTACCTGATGCAGCAAAAAGGCGTCCCTATCATCGGCGAGACCACCGACGGTGCCATGCTCAGTGCCGACCGCGTGCCGGTGGATGATGACCTCATGCTGTTTCTGCCGGTGGCCGATTACATGACGCCAGACGGCAAGCGTCTGGATCTGGTTGGCGTGCAGCCGGATGTGGCTGTGCCTGCCGAGCAGGCGCTGGCTGCGGCTTTGGAGTTGCTGGCAGAGGATTGATGCTGCTGGTTGAAGGACCACTAAGCCATTCTCAAAGCACATAGCCACAACCAGCCGACCTGGTTGTCCGGGCTAGGAGCCTGTCGGATTTAACGCTGATCTACTGCGGAAAAGCCGGATTGGGCCAGATTCCCCGCTCTTTTTTCGTTAAATAGGCCCACTATTCGCCTCAAAAGATCGAAAAATCTGACTCCAACCGGACTTTCCCTCGCTACGATCGGTTAAACCCGACAGGCTCCTAGCCCGGATTATTCATGAAGCGCGCTGACCTGGCGCATTTAGA
>CAZHRH010000160.1:2617-4995 GCA_964534475.1 uncultured Wenzhouxiangellaceae bacterium | reverse complement strand
GTGGTATTTGTACCGATGAATCTTGGCCATGCCGGCCAATACACTGAACAGTTACAGCAAGAAGGCATAGAGATCTGGTATCAGCCCTTCATCGGTTCATGGAAGCAATTTCTGCAGCAGCACGGGACAGATTTCAAGCTTGTCATGCTCAGTCGACTGAAAGTGGCCAGCGAAATGATGCGACGCATCAGACGCTATTGTGCCAATGCCAGTATCATATACGATACTGTAGATTTGCATTATCTGCGCGAACAGCGTCAGGCCGAACTGCAGAACAGCCTGGCCCTGCGCCGGCTGGCAGAACAGACCCGACATCAGGAACTGAATCTGATGCAACAGGCTGACATGACGCTGGTGGTCAGTGCCGCAGAACAAAGCCTGCTGCTGCATGAACTGCCAGACATTGATGTACGCATCGTGACCAACATACATGAAGTTGCCGGTTGCCAGGCAGCGTTCGAAGATCGTTCCGGCGTGCTCTTCATTGGCGGTTTCCAGCACCCGCCGAATATCGATGCCGCAGTCTGGCTGGCCGAGGAAATCTGGCCACAGGTCACAGCACAACTGCCGCAAGTGAAACTGCATCTGATCGGCAGCAATGCCACAGAAAAAGTACATGCACTGGCCAGTGACAACATCGTTGTGCATGGCTTTGTTGAACAACTGGAACCGTGGCTGGATGCCGTGCGCTGCACGGTAGCACCTTTGCGTTACGGCGCTGGCGTCAAGGGCAAAATCAACAGCTCCATGAGTCGGGGTGTACCGGTGGTAGCCACCAGCATCGGCGCCGAAGGCATGTTTCTGGAACATGGACGCGATGTGCTGCTGGCCGATGACAGCACAGCATTTGCAGCGGCCATTGTCAAACTGCATGAGGATAGCTTGCTATGGCAAAAGCTCTCAAGCAATGCGGTCAACAATGTTGAGCAGCACTTTTCCATGGCACGCGCGAAACATGACCTGCATGATATTCTGCAAGCATTGCAACAACCAGCAGAACAAACCGCACGCTGATTTAAACCCGGATTATTCATCACCAGATCGTCACGAGGGGTTTCCAGAACCTGCCCCGGACTTGATCCGGGCACTTGTGATGGCAGTGTATTCGTGACCGAGTGCAGCGGAAACGTACTCACCTGTACGGTGAGGATGCGCGACCGAACGAAACGCTGCAGGCGCGGGAGCTAGGGCCGCCGCTGTAGATCGGGTGGTGAATAATCCGGGTTAAAACACCTTGTATTCCAGATTGATGCCCATGAACGGCTGGTTGGGATTACCGCGAATACTCACCACAGGAGAATCAGCGGCAGTGCCCACCAGGCGTTTGAGGCGTAACAACACCGACGTGCGCCAGCGCTGATTGAACTTGTAGCGGCCGGCGATGGCGAAACCAATGTCCTTGAGCCCGGCGTTGGCCTGAAATTCAGGCAAACCACTGCGTAAAGATTCTGCTGGTGAAATCGAGAAAAACGCCTGCTGGTAATCGCTGGATGCCCAGGTCAGCGATACGCTGCTGACCAGGGTAAATTTGTTTGAAAGCGGCCGCACAAAGCGAAACGCCCCTTCCACTGTGGTGCCGCCGTGGCCGCTGTTGAGACCATGAATCACCTCAATGCGCGTGGCGATGATGCCGGGATCATCAATGCCGATGATATCGACCGGCACACCACCACTGAAGGAGAAACCGAACTCCATGGCATCATCTACCTTGTCCAGTTGACTGACGACCGGGTCATCCACCTTGCGCCGATCATTGCGACCCGAGCCGTAACGCACAATTGGTCCAAGATCAAACTTTTCGCCAGGGAACAGATCCGTCTCCACTCCCAATTGTCTGGGTTTGACCTCAATCCAGTCGTTCTCGTAGCTGAAATTAGGCAGCGGAATCATGCGGTAATCGTTGGAACCCTCAAACTCCGGCAGCCAGCCTACCCCCATGCCGATGGTCAGTTCGTCGGCGTGGACGTTAGTGGACAGAGCACAGCCGGACGACAATGTAAGCACAATTGTCAGGACAGCCAGGCGACGACAAGAAGTTTTCACGTGTATTCAGGAGTTCATTAATCAGACTGGCAACACTATAACAAGGCGCATGAATACGCAATGAACGATTACTGACGCAGCATGCTGTTCGGTGCCGGCCGCAGCACGACGCCACCCAACAGCGGCGCGATCACCAAGGCATAGGCACCCAGCACAGCAGCCAGTGCGCGCATGTCGGTGCCGGCATCCATGAATATGCCCAGCAGCAATGGCGAGGCGGCGGTGCTGACCACCATCAAAGCATGCTGCATGGCGCGGATGGCACCGATGTGACGGGTACCGTACATTTCCGCCCACAGCGCGCCAGAGATGGTGCTGTTGGCGCCGGCAGAGAT
>CAZHRH010000160.1:0-2517 GCA_964534475.1 uncultured Wenzhouxiangellaceae bacterium | reverse complement strand
GCCAGCGCCATCAGCGCACAGCCGGCAGCAAACGCCAGCACCACTGCGGCGGTATAACGCGGCAATGGGATATGATCCAGCCAGCGACCCAGTTTGATAATGAGAATGCCGCTGATCAGCGTGGCCGAGCTGTACAGCAGGCTGATGCGGGCATTGCTGAGCCCGAACTCCTCACGCCACAGGCCGCTGAACAGACCGATGAAAAAGGTCTGCCCGAAAGCCGAGAATAAAGTCGCCAACAGACCGAACAGCAGTAGCCGGCGAGACACAGGATGTGCAAACAAGCAGGTTTTCCCGAATAGAGCGTTTGTTTAATCCACAGATTACACAGATTTCACAGACGGGTACAGCGGCAAGCCGAAGGCGGCCATACTCCCGGCTGTATCAGCGATCCTTCTTGCTGTCACCATAGAGATCGCGCAGATCCTTGCGCAGGATCTTGCCGACGTTGGATTTCGGCAGTTCCTCGACAAAATGGAAATGCTTTGGAATTTTGTATCCGGTCAACTCACGCTTGGCCCATGCACGCAGCTCACTTGCATTAAGGCTCTCAGACTTGCGCACCACCACTGCCTTTACCGCCTCGCCAGCCTTGACATCATAGACACCAATGACACCGACCTCCATGACTTCAGGATGGCTGGCCAGAACGTCCTCCACCTCATTCGGATAGACATTGAATCCAGACACCAGAATCATGTCCTTCTTGCGATCAACGATGTAGAAAAAACCATCCTCATCCATGCGCGCAACATCACCGGTTCGCAGCCAGCCATCCTCGCTCAGCGTCTTGGCGGTCTCCTCCGGCCGCTGCCAGTAGCCCTTCATCACCTGCGGTCCACGCACGCACAATTCACCGGTTTCACCGGCCGGCAGCAAGTTGCCATCGGCATCCTGGATACTGCATTCGGTGGACGCAATCGGCAGCCCGATGGAACCGGTAAACTCCTGCACTGTGACCGGGTTGATGCAGGCCGCCGGTGAGGTTTCAGTCAGGCCGTAGGCCTCCATCAGTGGTTTGCCGGTGACCTGGCGCCATTTTTCCGCCACCACGCGCTGCACCGCCATGCCACCACCGAGCGTGAACTTGAGTCTGCTGAAGTCGGTGCTGTCAAATCCCGGCGTGTTGAGCAAACCATTGAACAAGGTGTTCACACCGGTCAGTCCGGTGAACGGCGCACGCTGCAGTTCAGACACAAATTTCTTCATGTCTCGCGGATTGGCAATCAGGCGATTGAGCCCGCCGATCTTGAAAAACAACAGGCAATTCGCGGTCAGCGCAAACACGTGATACAAGGGCAGTGCAGTGACGATCACCTCGTCATCATCCAGCCCGATGGATTGCAGCCAGAGATCTGACTGCTGCACGTTGGCTAACATGTTCTTGTGCGTGAGCATGGCACCTTTGGCGACGCCAGTGGTACCGCCGGTATACTGCAGGAAGGCAATGTCGTCAAGGCTGCGTGTGACCGGCTTGAAGTTGTATCCGCTGCCTTGCTTGAGTACCGTGGCAAAACCTGTCGCCTCAGGCAGTTGGTATCCGGGCACCTGTTTTTTGACATATTTGAGAACAAAATCAATCAATGCGCCTTGCGGAAAACCGAGCATCTCGCCGACGCTGGTGGTGATCACCTGCTGCAGATCGGTCTCTGGCAGCACCTGTTGCACGACATGGGCAAAGTTGTCCAGCACCACAATTGCCCTGGCGCCGGAATCAGTGAGCTGATGCTTGAGTTCGCGCGCGGTGTACATGGGGTTGGTGTTCACCACCACCATGCCGGCGCGCAAAATGCCAAACAGAGCAATAGGATACTGCAGCAGGTTCGGCATCATGATCGCCACGCGGTCACCCGGCTCCAGACCATGCTGTTGCAGCCAGGCGGCGAACGCCCTGCTATGGCGGTCGATCTCGGCATAGCTCATCACTTTGCCGAGACTGTCAAAGGCCGGCTTGGCGGCAAACCGCTGGCAGCTTTCATCGATCACCTCGATCAGCGATTCTCGCTCACCAAGGTCAATCTCGGTGGCCATGCCTTGCGGGTAACTTTTCAACCAGGGTTTATCCATATTTGCCGTCTCGGCCAGTGTCAGATCAATACCGCGATAGACTATGGCATACGCCGTGCATGCTTGGCAAGTTGCATCCTGCAGGCAGGCAGACGGGGCATGGCGATTTGTGCTCAGCGCAATTGCTGCTATGATCAGCACTGAACTGATTGGCCATGGCGTCAATAACAACCAGGCAGATTGAGTATGGGTGACCAGAACATTGAATCACATCCCGAGGAAATGAGCCGCCGCGCGTTCATGCGCGCACTGCTGGATGAAGTGCGTGCCATGGCCTACATGCTGGACAACAACATGTTCGAAACCGGCAAGCGGCGTATCGGCGCCGAGCAGGAGATGTTTCTGGTCAATCACTCCTATCTGCCGTCGTGGCGGGCCAAGGAAATCCTCGACTCAATCCAGCGCGAGGACTTCACCCACGAACTGGGCAAGTTCAATATGGAAGCCAAT
>CAZHRH010000159.1:0-5020 GCA_964534475.1 uncultured Wenzhouxiangellaceae bacterium | reverse complement strand
CTAGAGCACTACTTGCTTGCTTCGATCGTTTCATACAAATCAATGGAATGTATCACTGGTATGGTCCAGCAAGACATGAAACATAGCCGTCGTTGTGAAGCGTTGCAGCCTCTGGAGCAATCCAGGCTCACCTTGATGATGGCGCCAATGTGTGTCGCGCTGGTTGCGGTTCAGGCCTGCTGCGCTCGCCGCTAAAGGCTGGGCAATGACGAACTTGCTGCAAGCAAAGGGATGGAAGTTGTGCGCTCTCAGGCCATAATTCGGCAGAAAAAACTGTACAGAATCGGGCAGATAGCGTAATATCAGGTCAGTTTAAATATTTGCGCTGATGCGCTGGATTGATCATGATTGATCCGGATGGATTCCGACCCAATGTCGGCATCGTCATCGCGCGCGAGGACCGCCGTGTCCTCTGGGCCAAGCGGGTACAGGACAACGGCTGGCAGTTTCCACAAGGCGGCATGAACACGGATGAAACACCGCTGGAAGCCATGTACCGTGAGTTGGCCGAGGAAACCGGATTGCGCGCAGATGACGTGGAAGTGCTGGGTTCGACGCCCGGCTGGCTACGCTATCGCCTGCCGTACCGCTATCGCCGCCGCAACAGCAAGCCGGTCTGCATCGGTCAGAAGCAGGTCTGGTTTCTGCTGCGGCTGATGGCGGATGAATCGCGAATCACGCTGGGCGTGGATGGCTATGAAGACATCGAGTTTGATGACTATCGCTGGGTGGATTACTGGTACCCGGTAGAGAAAGTGGTGCCGTTCAAGCGCCGTGTGTATGTGCGCGCGCTGAAACATCTGGAGCCGTTGCTGCCGGATACTGGCGATTCCAGCATAAAAACCGGTTGATCGAGTTCAAACGCTTAAACTTCCGCGCTGCCTTGGACGGCTGCGTGGTCTGATTATCTGGGAGAATGGTTTTGTCAGATTTCTACAGTGCTCTGGTGCTGCTGTTTCTGGTCATGGATCCGCTGGGCAATCTGCCGATTTTTCTCAGCGTGCTGGAGGCCGTGCCCGAACAGCGCCGTTTGCGTATCGTCCTGCGCGAAATGCTGCTGGCACTGGTGGTCATGATGCTGTTTCTGTTTGGCGGTCAGTGGGTACTGCAGGCGCTGCATCTGAGCGAAGAATCGGTGTACATCTCCGGCGGTATCATCCTGTTCCTGATCGCATTGAAGATGGTGTTTCCGGTGGCCAAGGCGGCCCAGGCTGAAGACGATATCGATGGTGAACCGCTGCTGGTGCCGCTGGCGATTCCGCTGGTGGCCGGACCGTCCTCGCTGGCCGTGCTCATGCTGCTGGCCGCACGCGAGCCAGGTCAAATGTCGATCTGGATGCTGGCGCTGTTGTGCGCCTGGCTGATCAGCGTGGTGATTCTGTTGGCGGCTACCCAACTGCAGCATTTTCTCGGTCGCCGCGGCCTCATCGCCATGGAACGTTTGATGGGCCTGGTGCTGGTCGCCATTGCCGTGCAGATGTTTCTCGACGGCATCGAGAATTATCTCTCCCACATCTGATCCGCCCATATCTGATCCGCATTGTCTGTGCCGGGTTGCTTGCGCTGGCTGGCTGCTGCGGTATGATCATAGTTTGTATTCTTGTCCGGGATCTGTTCATGCGCAATTTCATGTCACGCTGTTTCGCCCTATTCATATTGATCGTGCTGTCCGCTGCGCTGTCAGTGGCCAGCGCCAGCGACTGACGATGCCCGGATAGTTTCGCCATGCCCGGTCAGCAGCAGCTTGTGGTGCATAAATTTGGCGGCAGCAGCCTGCTTGATGCTGCCGCCTTCGAGCATGTCGGACAACTGTTGCTGCAGCTTGACCAACCACGCCAGGCCATCGTCGTCTCGGCGATGGGTGGCGTCACCGATGCGCTGTTGGAACTGCTTGCCGCTGCTGCTGCCGGCAGTCCGGACTGGCCGCAGCAACTGCAGTCGCTGATCGAGCGTCATCTGCATTGTCTGCAGCAGATCGGTTCTGACGATGCCATCCAGGCATCCATGCAGCAGCGTTTTACCCGGCTGCAGCATCTGCTGGAGGGGATCGAACTGCTGGGCACTGCACCACATGAAGCCGTGCAACTGGTGTCCGGACTGGGCGAGATCTGTGCTGCTGAACTGCTTACCGCCTGGTTTGTTCACCAGCAGCAGCCTGCACTGATGCTGGATGCACGTGCTGTGCTGGTGCTCAACGACACATCCAGCGAGCATGGCTTGCGACCCACAGTGGATTTGGCCGCCAGCGCCGAGCGTTTGGCAAACTGGCGGCAGACACAAACGGCTCAGCAGCATGCAGCAGTCGCACCAGAGCGGCTGATCATCACTGGTTTTGTCTGTCGTGACAGCTTTGGGCTGATCAGTACGCTGGGTCGTAACGGCAGTGACTACAGTGCCAGCGTGTTTGCCGCCCTGCTGGATGCTGCCGAACTGCACATCTGGAGCGATGTGGACGGACTGATGTCAGCCGATCCGCGCAAGGTGCCGCAGGCGCAGGTGATCCCGGCGCTGTCTTATCGCGAAGCTTTTGAGCTGGCTTATTTCGGTGCCAGTGTGGTGCATCCGGAAACCATGACCGCAGCCATTGCCCGCGACATCCCGATCTACTTGCGCAATTCTTTCCAGCCCGAACTCGCCGGCACCCGTATCGACGCCCGCGGTCAGCCCGAGCCGCCGGTCAAGGGCATCACCAGCATCAGCGAGCTGGCGCTGATCAACATCGAAGGCGCCGGCATGCTGGGTGTGCCCGGCACTGCCGAGCGTGTGTTCCAGGCTTTGCATCGCGCGACGATTTCGGTGACCATGATTTCGCAGGGGTCATCCGAACATTCCATCTGCTTTGTGCTGCCGCAAGCCGATGCCGCGCGTGCGCGCAGGCAGTTGCAGCAGACCTTTCGCCATGAACTGGAACAAGGTCAGTTGCACGGCATACATTGTCTCGATGACATCCATGTGCTGGCCGCGGTCGGCGATGGCATGGCCGGCCACACCGGCATTGCCGGCCGGCTGTTTGCCGCGCTGGGCCGCGCCGGGGTCAATGTTCGTGCCATTGCCCAGGGCAGCTCCGAGCGCAATGTTTCGGTGGCGGTGGATGCCGGCCAGTCGCTGCGCGCACTGCGCGCCATGCATGCCGGGTTTTATCTGTCCGATCAGACCCTGTCCATTGGCCTGATCGGGCCGGGTCAGGTCGGCCAGGCGCTGTTACAGCAATTGCGCAGCGCGCGCCCGCGTCTTTTGCAAGGTGTGCACATTGATCTGCGCCTGCGTGCAGTGGCCAACAGCCGGCAGATGTGGCTCAGCGAAAATGGCCTGGATGCTGAATTACCGACATCAAGCTCGTCAGCGCCAGACTGGCCAGCGCTGCTGTCTAACCATGGCGCGGCCATGCAGTGGCAGGGTTTCACCGAGCATGTCAATGCCGAGCACCTGCCGCACGCTGTGATCATCGACTGCAGTGCCAGCGATGCCGTGGCGGCGCAGTATCAGCACTGGCTGCAGGCCGGGATTCATGTCATCACCCCGAACAAGCAGGCCGGCAGCGGTGATCTGGATCGTTATCAGCAACTGCAGCAAAGCTGCCAGCAGGGCAAGGCTCGCTGGCGCTACGAAGCCACCGTCGGTGCCGGCCTGCCGGTGATCCAGACCTTGCGTGACCTGCTCGACAGTGGTGATCGCGTGATACGTATAGAAGGCATCCTGTCCGGCACGCTGGCCTGGCTGTTTAACCGTTTTCAGCCCGGCGTGAAGTTTTCCGAACTGATTCGTGAGGCACGTGCCGCAGGTTACACAGAACCTGATCCGCGCGATGACTTATCCGGTATGGACGTGGCGCGCAAGCTGGTGATCATGGCGCGGGAGATGGGCAAACAGATCAGCTTGCAAAAGGTTAATGTGGAGGCGCTGGTCAGTGACGACATGCTGCACGGATCAGTGGACGAATTCATGGCCAATTCAGTGCAGCTTGATGCGCCTATGGATGCACGCTTGCAGCAGGCTGAGGCGAAACAACAGAAACTGCGCTATCTGGCCCGGCTCGAATGCGGCGAACAGCACAGCGATGCCGTCTCTGCCAGCGTGAGTTTGCAGGCGGTTGATGCTGCAAATCCGTTTGCGCATCTGGCACTGACCGACAACGTCATCGCCTTCACCACCGAGCGCTATCACGACAATCCGCTGATCATCCGCGGCCCCGGTGCTGGCCCGGAAGTCACCGCCGCCGGCGTGTTTGCCGATCTGCTGCGCATCGCGCAAGGCCTGGGCGCGGCGATTTAGCGCATCAGCCCGAAGGCTCGTAGGTGCGAATGGCCGCAGCAGCACGAGATCTCTCCGCTGCGCAGCATTGCATGCTGCTCCGGTCGAGATGACAAAACCGGGCTGTCATCCCGAGCTAAAAATCAGGCTGTCATCCCGAGCCGAAAATCAGGCTGTCATCCCGAGCGAGTGTAACGAGTCGAGGGATCTCAATTTCACCTCTCAGGCTATCATGCTCACACCAGTCAAGCGCAAGGTGTCAAGCGGCACTCAAAACCTGCAAACTAACAGCCACAAAATGGCAAGTGCTGCCAGCCAGCACAAAACCATGCCAGATGGCATGCGCATAGGGCAGAGCATGGCGATGGTAAAACAGCGTACCGGCGGTATACAGCAGGCCACCGGCCAGCAGCCACAGCAACACCGCTGTGCTCAACGCCTGCACCATCGGCACGATGGCAACGATCGCCAGCCAGCCCATGGCCACGTAAATGCTGGTCGACAGCAACTTGAAACGGCCGGTGAAAAACAGTTTGAACACGATGCCAACCAGCGCCAGACTCCAGATCACAGCAAACAGCGACCAGCCCCAGGGTCCCTGCAGCGCGACCAGCGTAAACGGTGTGTAACTGCCGGCGATGAGCAGAAAGATTGCGCAATGATCAAGTATCTTGAAAACCCGCTTGCGACCGGGTCTGCGTGCGGCGTGGTAGAGCGTGGAAAATGTATACAACAACACCAGTGCAGCGACAAACACCGCCACACTGAC
>CAZHRH010000158.1:0-5028 GCA_964534475.1 uncultured Wenzhouxiangellaceae bacterium | reverse complement strand
TGAGCACGATGGCGTTCCTGCCCGGTTGCTGCGGCAGTCGTGGGCGGTCTTGGTCGTGGCCCGGCGCATCCCGTATCACCTGACTCGGCGCCAGTATTTCACTCTGTCGCAAGTGCGCCCATGCCTGTTCCAGCGCGGCAAGAAAATACGGGTGAATGGCGACGATATGCTCACGCATGCCGGGTACGCCGAGCAGGGCATCGAAATGCTGCGCATGCTCGATTTCGTAGTACTGCACATTGCTGCCCTGCTGCATTGCGGCGGCGACATAGGGCCGCGAACTGTGATTAACCGCGATCAGCGCATCGGCGCGGCCATGAACGATCAGCACCGGTATGTTGTTGATGTTGCCGCTGGCACGGGTGGCGGCAATGGATGCGTGCAGCACGGCATCGTTTTCCTGCCATAATGCCTGCCAGCAGCGGGCGCGAGCAAGCAGGTTTTCCGCGCCCGCCAGCTTGCTGCCGCTGGCCTCGATCAGTTCGATCCCGGCGGTCGGTGCAATACCGCTGCTGGCAGCAAACCACGCAGCGCGCTCGCTGCGCGTGGATGCACGTGCCTGACCCGACTCATCGACAACCGCAAACGCCACTCCGCAAACCGGCTCACTGGCGTCTTCGCGGCCGTAAGCCTGGGCGTAAGTTGCACTAATCGCCGGCCATAGACCAAGACTGATATTGACCATGCCCAGCCGACGTGCGGCAGCGGTCAGGTTGAGCGCATCCAGCTTGCTGCTGGCAGCCATGGCTGGATTCTCGGCAGACACCAAGCCAGCGGTCGACAAGGCATCGCAATGCTGCTGTAACAGACCCTGCTGCATGGCCCGCAGCATGCCGAAAGGGGCGTCGGCAGCCACGTCGTGCAGCACCGCGCAGGGTTGATACAGGCCCAGTTGCGTGGCGTAGGCATACAGCGGCAGCGCTGCCTCAGCGCTCATGCTGTTATCACCACTGCGTACACTGGCCTGGGCTGCCGGCGGATAAATGTTCGGTTCGCCGGCCACCACAGCGTCGAACAGCTGCTGCTGATCCTGTTCGGCGGCATGCAAAACCGCAGCGCCACCGTTGGAGATGCCGGCGGCAATGGTCAACGGGCGCGGCATGTCGGCATGACGTTGCTGCAACTGATCCAGCGCAAACCGGGTAGCATCCAGCAGCATGGCCCCCCAATGCGCTTCCGGATGATCGCCGCTGTGGGCATGCTTGATGGCGATGCGGTAGTCCTCGGCAAGCCGCTGGCCTGCTGCAGGCCTGTAACCGCTGACGGCTGCCGCAGATGACGCTTGCAGTGTGCCGTCCAGCGCCACGCTATCGCCGCTGGTGTAATCAAAAAAACCGGTGCCGGCACCTTTGTCGGTGTAAACCACCGCGCAGCCGCGCAGCAGTGCCCAGTCACCGCTGACAGCAGCGGCGCCGTAGACGCCGCGCGAACCCGATGCGGCGCTGACCACCAGACAGGGCTTAGCGGGATCAAAGGTGTCCGGCAACTGCAGCGCCACCGCGTGCGGATAACGCAGTTCGTTTGCCTTGCGCCAGGCCAGAATTTCCACTCCCGGCAGCGCGCGTAATGGACCGTGCCAGTCACCGAAACCGCTGCCACTTACATCCTGCAGCGCGCGGTAATTGTTATAGATGGCCAGCCGGCGCAGTTGCAGCGGATCGGGCTGTTGCGGGTTGTCCAGCGCTGGCGCCTGTGCCTGTATCCCGGCCACGCCAAGCCCGCTGCTGACCAGATCTTCCAGTCTGCGCTCAATCTGCTGCGTGGTGACAAAGCTCATTGCCGGCCCAGATTGCTGCTGGGGTTGCATACTGCCGCAGGCGCTCAGTAACAACAGCATGAGCACGGCGACCGGGATGCACTTGGCTGGCATGATTTGACTCCTCATGGTGGCAACTGAAACAGGCCATGAACACACAGAATTATATTTCGCATGATCAATGCAGACGCAGGCTGATGACCATTGTACGAACGTACCACGACGCTGGTATTCAGGCTTGCTAACATAAGTACTGTCATCACTGCAATGCAAGCGATCATGCCTGAAGTCAGTACCCGCAATATCCTCATTACCGGCGCTGCCAGCGGCATCGGTGCCGGTATGGCGAGGTTACTGGCAGGCCAGGGGTATCGAATCATGGTCAGTGATCTGGATGCGCAGGGTGCCGACAAAGTGGCGACTGATATCAACCGTAATGGTGGCACTGCCACTGCACTGGCACTGGATGTCACCGACAATGCTGCCATTGCTGTCGTGGCCGAGCAACTTGCCGCTACCGATGTGCTGATCAACAACGCCGGTCTGCAGCAGGTTGCAAGACTGGAAAATTTCCCCATGGCAAAGTGGCAACTGCTGGTGCAGGTCATGCTCAATGGTGTCGCGGCCCTGACCCAGCAGGTGCTGCCGGGCATGCGCGCGCGCGGCTTTGGCCGCATCATCAACATCGGCTCGGTGCATTCACTGGTCGCATCACCCTATAAAAGTGCCTATGTCGCCGCCAAGCATGGTCTGATCGGCTTCAGCAAGGTTGTGGCGCTGGAAACCGCCGACAGCGACATCACCATCAACACCATCTGCCCGTCTTATGTGAAAACCGCGCTGGTGGAAAAACAGATCGCTGCCCAGGCTGCTGAGCACGGCATCAGCGCGCAGCAGGTGGTGGACGAAATCATGCTCAAGCCGATGCCCAAAGGCTGTTTCATCGACTACGACGAACTTGCCGGCACGGCTGAGTTCTTGCTTAGCCACGCCGCCCGCAACATCACCGGCCAGACCATTGTCATTGATGGTGGCTGGACTGCGCGTTGATGCGTTAGACGAAACTCCCGATTTCCAGCTACAGATTGCGATAATTGGGGCCAGCGCCGCCTTCCGGGGTGACCCAGTTGATGATCTGGTAGGGGTCCTTGATATCGCATGTCTTGCAGTGCACGCAGTTGGCGGCATTGATCTGCAGCCGGGTGCCGTTGTCGTCGCTGACCATCTCATAAACACTGGCCGGACAAAAACGCGTGCAGGGATTGCCGTATTCCTGCGTACAGCGGCTGGTGCAGATGTCGGGTTCCAGAATCTGCAGATGTACCGGCTGATCCTCATCGTGTTCGGTGCTGGCAAAATACACCGAGGCGAGCCGATCTTTCGGCGGCAGATCCCGTTCCACCCAGTCATACTGCACATCAATGTTCTGCTGCAGTGCGCTGTGGTCGGCATGGTTGCCCAGCGTCCACGGCGACAGCCCGGCACTGACCGTCTCCCAGGCGGCATTGGCCAGGCCTAACCAAAGTCCCTTGTTGAAGCCGGGCCGGATGTTGCGCACTTTGCGCAATTCCTTGCCGATCGCCGAACTGCGAATTGTTTCATCAAAACCGGTACTGGCCTGTTGCTGGTGCAGATGCTCGGCAGCGAGCATGCCCGAGCGCATGGCCTGATGGGTGCCCTTGATCTTGGGCACATTGAGCAGACCGGCGCTGTCGCCGATGAGCAGGGCACCGGGCATTTCCATTTTCGGCAGCGACTGCCAGCCGCCCTCGACCAGCGCGCGCGCGCCGGACGACAATATCTCGCCATCTTGCAGCAGTGGCCGGATGTGCGGATGGTGCTTGAACTGCTGGAACGCCTCGAACGGGTTGAAGTCGGGATCGGCATAATCCAGCGCCACGACAAAGCCTACCGCCAGCCGGTCCTGATCCAGGTGATAGATGAAGCTGCCGCCATAGGTGTTGTTGTCCAGTGGCCAGCCGATGCTGTGCTGGATATGGCCGGGTTTGACGCGACCTTCAGGTAGCTGCCACAGTTCTTTCATGCCGATGCCGTAGGTTTGCGGGTCACGCCCTGCGGCCAGCTTGAAGTGCTTGATCAACTGTTTGCTCAGATGGCCGCGACAGCCCTCGGCAAACAACGTCACCGGGGCATGAATGGCGATGCCCTGGACAAAGGTTTCCTTGGGTTCGCCATCGCGGTCGATGCCCATGTCGCCGATGATCACCCCAGCCACGCTGCCGTCGTCGTTCCAGGCGATATGGCGCGCGGCAAAGCCGGGGAAAACATCCACACCGGCGGCCTCGGCATGTTCTGCCAGCCAGGCGCACATGGCACCGAGCGAAACGATGACATTGCCGTGATTGTTCTGCTGCGGCGGGGTCGGCAATTTGCGTGCCTTGTCTTTGCCCAGCAGCAGAAACTCGTCGCTGACCGCATCCACACAGATCGGCGGTGGTTGCTGGCGCCAGTCGGGCAGTAACTGATCCAGCGGTGCGGTTTCGATCACCGCGCCGGACAGGATATGGGCACCGATTTCGGCCGCCTTTTCGATCACGCACACCGACATGTCGGGGTTGAGTTGGCGCAAGCGTAAAGCACAGCTAAGCCCGGCCGGGCCGCCACCGACGATGATGGCGTCATATTCCATGACTTCGCGTTCGCTCATAAACTCGAATGGTTCGATTGATAATGATGATTAGTATAAGATATCGAGCTAGTGGTCCTTCAACCTAATAATTATGGATTCAGTTGGTCTGTCAGCGTTCAGGGCAAGGCGCGGCCCGCAGTGAATGGCGATAACCCTTTACCAGGGCCGCAACGCAACCATGGACGCTGACAGGCCAACCCTTTGGGCGCTCCCGTGGCGCTGCGCTGCGGCGTTCCCGTGCTTGCCAAGGGCTACGGCCATTGCCTGCGCACGGCGCCTTGCCGCGCAGCGCCACGGGAACGCTGAACCCGCAATCATTAGATTGAAGGACCACTGGTATATCTGTTGGAGTCGAGATGATCAAAGTCTATGGTCTGAACAATTGCGATGCCTGCCGCAAGGCACGGCGCTATCTGGATGCGCAGGGTGCGGCATACCGTTTCGTGGATTTGCGTGCCGAACCACCACAACCGGGGCAGGTGCGCGCCTGGCTGGCCATATTGGGAGAGGAACAACTGCTCAATCGGCGCAGCACCACCTGGCGCGAGCTGGATGACGAGGTCAAGCTGCCGCCGGGACAGTTGAGTGAGCAGCATTTGATGTCACTGATCAGTCAATATCC
>CAZHRH010000157.1:0-5030 GCA_964534475.1 uncultured Wenzhouxiangellaceae bacterium | reverse complement strand
TTGGATTAGTGTAAACAGGCCCTAAACTTGCTGTATATCACATCCTGTAGTACTGCGATCAGGTAGTCTACTGACCTAATGATTGCCTGAATTCAATCCACTGACGTCATGCTGTCATCTGTGCAGGTGTACAATGTCAGGCAATCGTCTGCAAGTCCACTATGTTCTGCCAGTGAACTTTGCCGTGTTTGCTGTTTTGCTAGCGCCTGAAATCCGTCCATGTTTGACATGATCCGCAACTGGTACCAGCGTACCTTCACCAATCCCCAGGTAGTTATTCTGGGTATGGCATTGCTGGGCGTGCTGCTGGTGATCATGCTGCTCGGCAAACCGCTGGCACCGGTGTTCGCTGCCATCATCATCGCTTATCTGCTGGAAGGACCGGTGACGCGTCTGCAACAGTTTCACGTACCGCGCCTGCTGGCGGTGGGTTGTGTGTTTCTGCTGTTTCTGGCTTTGCTGGTCATGCTGTTGTTGTTGCTGGCGCCGTTATTGTCCAGCCAGATTGCCCAGTTCCTGCAGCAGATTCCCAATTATGTCAAGCAGGGTCAGGAATTACTGCTGCGCCTGCCGGAGTTATACCCGCAGGTCATTTCCGTGGCTCAGGTCGAGGAAATCATCAATCGCATGAACAGCGCCGACATTACCAGTTACGGTAATCGGGTACTGGCCTGGTTCTGGTCGTCGGTGCTGGGGCTGATCAGCCTGGTGGTGTTTCTGGTGCTGGTGCCGATGATGGTGTTTTTTCTGCTCAAGGACAAAGCCGTATTGCTGCGCTGGTTCATTCGCTATCTGCCGAAAGATCGGGAGCTGGTCAGTTCGGTTTGGCGAGAAGTTGACTTGCAGATCGGTAACTACGTGCGCGGCAAGGTGCTGGAAATTCTGATCATCGGGGCAATAAGCTGGGCGGTGTTCAGTTTTCTCGGCCTGCAGTACTCAGCGCTGTTGGCCACCATCACCGGCTTTTCCGTGCTCATCCCGTTCATAGGCGCTGCCGTGGTCACGCTGCCAGTGGCGCTGGTCGGGTTTTTCCAGTTTGGCTGGGGTTCCGAATTCTTCTGGGTACTGATGGCCTATGGCATCATTCAGGCGCTGGATGGCAACATCCTGGTGCCGGTATTGTTCTCGGAAGTCAATGATCTGCACCCGGTGGCCATCATCGTATCAGTGTTGTTTTTCGGAAGTCTGTGGGGGTTCTGGGGCATTTTCTTCGCCATCCCGCTGGCTACGGTGGTGAATGCCGTGTTGCGCGCCTGGCCACGCTCCAGCGACCACTAAAGCACTTTCGAAGCGTAATCGGCCAGCCGTGAGCGTTCGCCGCGCTGCAGTGTAATGTGGCCACTGTAGTCCCAGTGTTGAAAGCGTTCCACGGCAAAAGTCAGACCCGAGCTGGTTTCGGTAAGGTACGGCGTGTCAATTTGCTCGACATTGCCAATGCAGATCATCTTGGTGCCGGGTCCGGCGCGTGTGAGCAGGGTTTTCATCTGTTTCGGCGTCAGGTTCTGCGCCTCGTCAATGATGACATACCGGTTGAGGAAGGTGCGACCGCGCATGAAGCTCATTGAGCGCACCTTGATTTTGCTGTTGATCAGATCCTGGGTAGCCTGGCGCGCCCAGTCACCACCCTCGTGCGGATTGGTCAGCACCTCCAGGTTGTCATGCAAGGCGCCCATCCAGGGGTTCATTTTCTCTTCTTCGGTGCCGGGCAGATAGCCGATTTCATCGCCCACGGATACGGTTGCGCGGGTCATGATGATCTCGCTGTAGCGTTTCATGTCCATGACCTGGGCAAGCCCGGTGGCCAGCGTCAACAGCGTTTTACCGGTACCGGCGGTACCCATCAGGGTAATGAAGTCGACATCCGGGTCCATCAGCAGGTTGAGGGCAAAGTTCTGTTCGGTATTGCGCGCCTGGATGCTCCAGATGGCGTTGCTCTCCTGGCGCAAGTCTGCGGCGACGCGAAAAGTAAACTGGTCCTCGCTGACATCCTTGACAATGGCTTCCAGCCCGTTGCGATTGCCGATCTTGAGACACTGGTTGGGATACCACTGATCGCCCTCGCGACGCTGGCAGCGATACCAGGTCTGGCCGGTATCCGTGGTCCAGGATTCCAGATTTTCATATTGTTCCCAGAAGCTTTCGTCGAGCTGTTTGTGGCCGTGATAAAGCAGGCTGAGATCGTCCAGCGCCTTGTCGTTTTCGTAATCTTCTGCCGGCAGATTGAGAATACGTGCCTTGATGCGCAGATTGATGTCTTTGGAGACCAGCACCACGTCATGTGATCGCTGGTATTGGGTGCGCAGTTCAATCACGGTGTGCAGGATACGATTATCCGCCAGCGTGCCGTTGTTGCGCAAATGCTCTTCGCTGGCTTCATGGTTGCTGTGAAAAAACAACCGGCCACTGCTTTTTGGCAGATCAATTGAACTGGGGTATTGTAACGGCAGACCTTCAGCAAGGCTGCTGTGGTCACGGCTGTCTGGCATCAGATCACCGATAAAACGGCTGACCTGGCGCACGTTTCGCGACACTTCCGAAAGGCCTTTTTTTGCCGCATCCAGTTCTTCGAGTACCACCATCGGAATATAGACATCGTGTTCCTCGAAGCGGAACAAGGCGGTGGGATCATGCATCAGGACATTGGTGTCCAGCACGTACATGCGCTTGATTTCAGTCATTGCATATGCTCAGCATGTAGCGCACAGGTGGCCGCTTGCAGAATCGGCGTGTGTGATGGCACTTGCCCGGGACGGCGATGGAAGGTCGATCAGCGCTGATACCGTGTTCAGTTGTCGGCATGCAGTTGACGAGCCGCAGCAAGCACCTCTTCGACATGCCCGGGAACCTTGACCTTGCGCCACTCATGGCGCAGGATGCCTTCGCTGTCGATAAGGAATGTGCTGCGCTCGATGCCCATCACTTTGCGCCCGTACATGTTCTTTTCCTTGATCACATCGAAGTACTTGCACAGGGTTTCCTCCTGGTCAGACAGCAGCGCAAAAGGCAGCTCATACTTGGTGCGGAAATTATCGTGGCTTTTGAGACTGTCTCGTGACACGCCAACAATGGCAGTATTGCAGTCGCGAAAGGATTGATGATGTTCGGCAAAACCCTGACTCTCAGTGGTGCAACCGGGGGTGTTGTCTTTGGGATAAAAATAGATCACCAGTTGCTGGCCGCGGAAATCATCTACACCAAGTTCCTGCTCGCCGGTGGCGGGCAAGCGGATGTTTGCAACGGCATCATTGATTGCCGGAGTCGTGCTGTTGCTCATAAAATAACGCCTTTGTGGATAGCTTTGAATGACCAGTGGTCAGAATACTGATATGCAGCCATGCCCGCAAGTAGCTTGCCCGAATAATCAACTTACCAGGCCTGAGCAACAGGTTCATGCTCATGCCTGAGTCCCGCCTCACTGGCAGCATGGTTGCCATGGTGACACCGATGTGCGCTGATGGCGGCATTGATCTGGTCGCCTGGCAGCGCTTGCTGGAATGGCATGTAAAGGCCGGTACCGATGCTGTGGTTGTTGCCGGCACCACCGGAGAAAGCGCTTGTTTGCACAGCGTTGAATACGCATCCCTGCTGCAAGCTGCGGTGGCACAGTTTGCCGATCATGGCGCGGTGATCGCAGGCATCGGCAGTGCCTCGACTGAGCACAGCCTTGCGCTTTTGCGATTGGCAGAAGCTGCTGGCGTTGACGCTGTGCTGGCAGTTACGCCGTACTATAACAAGCCACCGCAACAGGGCTTGCTGGCGCATTATCAGCGCATAGCTGACGCCGCCAGCGTACCGGTGCTGTTGTATAACGTGCCGTCTCGAACCGGCGTGGATTTGTTGCCGGAGACCACTGCCGAGCTGGCATTGCATACGCGTATCATCGGGCTGAAAGAGGCCAATACCACAGCGCAACGCTTGCCGGCATTGCAAGCGCTGTTGCGCGATGACTTTGTCATTCTCAGCGGCGATGACAACAGTTGCTGTGACAGCATGCTGCTTGGCGCGCACGGCGTGATTTCTGTGGCCGCCAATCTGGTGCCGGCGCAGTTTGCCGGGCTGGTGGCAGCAGCTTGCGCTGGTGATCGAGCCCGGGCTGATACCTTGCAGCAGCGCTTGCAACCATTGTTTGGCGCGCTTAACGCCATCAGCAATCCCATTGCGATAAAATGGGCACTGGCCAGTGTTGGTCAGATCGACACCGGCATCCGTCTACCATTGATCTGGATGCCCCAAGCTTTGCAACATCAGCACCTGTCGGTAATAAAAGCTGCCTGGGAATATGATCAGGCGCTGCTGGCGAACGCCCATACATCAGGTCAAACATAATGACTCCAAGCAATCGATTGACGCTCATCCTGCTCACCAGTCTGGCAGTCACCGCCTGTGGCGGAGGTCGCCAGGGAATTTATATCGACAGCACCGAAGCCGAACCCCTGCGCATACCGGGAAATCTGGACCGGCCTTCCACCGGTAGCGCGCTGTTTGTGCCGGGTGTATCAGCACCGGAGCTGGCAGGGCTGCGGGATGCCGCCAAGCCGCCGCTGGTACTGAGCAGCGAGGAGGCCAGCGCTTCCGGCATCAGCATTGGCTACGGTGATGGCGCCTTGTACATGCTCATCGAGGATACACCACGAAGTGTGCATCGGCGGCTTGGCTTCGCGCTGAACCGCGGTCACATGAGTTTGCGTGAACAACAGCCGGACGGTATGGCGTATGACTTCTTTTACCGACAGCCGGCGGAAACGAAACCAAAACAGGGTTTTTTCGGTGGTTTGTGGGATGTGCTCACGTTCTGGAGCGGCAGTGAGGAAATCGACTACAGCGGCAACTACCGGGTCAAAATACAGGCCGACGACAACAACCCGTCTCACGCACGCGTGTATTTATTCGATGACAATGACCGGGCAGCCGGTTCGGATCGGGCGGATCTGATTTTTACCCACCTGCAAAGACGTCTGGGCTGATTCGTTCTGGATTTAGGGCCTGTTTACACTAATCCAATGGCCTCTGCTGGAACTGATTTTTCGTCC
>CAZHRH010000156.1:0-5179 GCA_964534475.1 uncultured Wenzhouxiangellaceae bacterium | reverse complement strand
GTGGCGAGCAGCGATGAGGCCAGCTCCGGCAGCGAGGTGCCGATGGCAATGATGGTCAGGCCGATGATAAGGTCACTGACACCAAACGACTGGGCGATGTCCACCGCGCCCCATACCAGTACCCGCGAGCTGAGAATCAGCAGCACCAGACCCAGCAGCAACATGATGATGGCTGGTCGCAACGGCAGATCGTGCCCGGCCATGACCACATCAATTTCCTGTGCCAGATGATCACTCTTCTCACCCAGGCCCTGGCGAATGCTCCAGCCGATCAAAGCGGCAAACACCAGCAGCAAAAGCACCGCATCAAAGCGGCTAAGATGACCATCATAGAGTTGCCAGCCGGCCAGCAGCGTGACCAGACCAAGCAGCGGCAACTCCTTGCGCAATACCTGTGATTGCACCGCAATCGGGCTGACCACTGCGGTCAAGCCCAGAATCAACGCGATGTTGGCAATGTTGGAACCATAGGCATTGCCCAGCGCGATGCCAGGATTGCCCTGCATTGATGCCAGCGTTGAGACCACCATCTCCGGTGCCGAGGTGCCAAAACCGACCACCACCATGCCGATCAGCAGCGCCGGCATGCCGAAGTGCTGCGCCAATGAAGCCGCGCCGGTGACAAAACGATCGGCACTCCAGACCAGCAGGATGAGTCCAAACACCACAGCAGAGACAGCAATCAGCATGGTCAGAGCAGCATAGTTGATGAAATCAAACGGCATCATGAGGCTTTGTGCCGCAGCCGTCAAACGTATTCGCAAACAGCATCATTTTTGGCCGCAGTACAGAGCGATAACTCAGCAGAAGTGCAGTTTATCATCCTGCTGCTGGCGTTACCGCGCGTATCAAAAGCCTTTATACGTATCCAACGCGATCGGAAAACACTCCTGGCAAATACATCGCACAGCGAGACAGCATCACAGGTCATGACCATCTGGTTGTGTACTTGCAGCACCGGCACACCGGACCAGTTCCCGAAACAGCCCGCGATGCTTGCTCAGATAGAGCAAAAACTCCGGATGCCACTGCACGCCGAGCAGGAAATGGCTTGCTGGGTCCTCGACCGCCTGTACAATGCCGTCCAGATCCCGACCGGTTACCACAAGACCATCACCGACGCGGTCGATGCCCTGGTTGTGCAGACTGTTGATGCGGGCATGTCCGGGTCCGAACAAGTTCATTAAAAAGCTATTGTTGGTAGCTGTTTCCTCGGCGATACACAAGGTTTTCAGCGGCAGTATGGTCCAGCGATTGGATGTTTTCCGGCGTTGTGAACGTAACTCCTGAAACAGCGTGCCGCCACGGCAGACATTCAGCAATTGCGCGCCGCGACAGATGCCCAGCAGCGGCAGGCGCCGCAGCAGAGCGTTGGCAATAACGGCCATTTCCAGCGCGTCGCGGGCGCTGTCGTAGTTGGGCTTGATCTCGGGTTCGGCGGCGTACAGCACCGGCTCGATATCATGGCCGCCAGTGACCACCACGCCATCGTAGGCATACTGCTGTTGTTCGTCGCCCGGCCGCAACTGCAGCGGACGTCCGCCATACAGGCGCACCGCAAGTGCCACCAATGTGCGCGGCCCCAGGGCGCCACGCTGCGGGCCGGTAATGGCTATTATCGGCGCAGCCAATGTTTGTCTACCGTGTCGGCCCATTGGCTGAACAGCCGCTTCACCGGATTCTTGAGATACTGCAGATACGCTTTACAGCAGGCCTGCAATCGGTCCTCATCGGCGGCAAGATACTCGACTTGCAGCCAGTCGTTCCAAGCCACGTGCAAGCCCCAGTCGCTTTGATCGATTTCACAACCCGGCAGACGGTAATGAAAGGTGGGGCGTGGCTTGATGCGCACGTCATCGACCCTGGCGCGCACGCGATCTTCATGCAGAAACAGAAACAGCGGCAACATGTCCAGCGCCCGGTTGCGAGTAGGATTACAGACCAGATAGTCATCGATCAGCGTGGCAAGATCGGGCTGGTAATCGGCTGCCAGCAATGGCTTGATATAGTCGATTGGAAAGGCATCAACGTAGCTGGTCATACGCCGCGTGAGGTCGATCTCGGCACGCATGAACAACCAGTCCTGCAGACAAAGAAACGCCTGCAGACAGGCGGTGATCACTGCGGGATCATGACTCGGTAACTCCGGGTTCAACTGCAAACCGAAAGCATTGACCGGACTGTACGAGCTGCCCTTGGCACCGGCATCACGCAGCTTGACGATCAGCGCTTCCACCTCCGGCAATCGATCCAGCGGCAGCGGCGGACTGACGATTTCAACCGGAACCAGCATCTCGGCTGCCCAGGCCAGCACATCCTCAGTGGTGCGGTCAATGTCATCGGCCAGTGTGTTGGCCTTGCGCTCGCGGCGGCCAAGCCGCTTCAGCAGGTCATAATCCAGCTCGACCACCCAGTCACCGGCCGGATCACCCTGCAGCACGCGCTCGTAGCGTCCGTCCGGCGTGACTTCGAGCTGATAAAACTCGGCCAACTCTGTCGCAAAGGCATCCAGTGTCAGCCCGTTCATCTCCAGCTCGACGCTGACCCGGCGGGTATAACCCGCAGCATTGTGCAACCAGGGCGGTTGTTTGAGCATGCTGTCTGCGAAGGTCATGTGCTTATTCTCATCGTCTGCGTCAGTCATCGTCAAGACGCTGATAAACCCACGCGCTGGCACCCGAGGTCAATTGCTGTCTACTACGCCGGTAGCGAACCCCCAGGCGCTCGTAGCGATCCAGCCGCCGCAGCTCATCGGCAGCAACCGTGAACACCTCACCACGGGTCAGCGCACCCGCCTGCGCTACCACATTGCGGCCCTGCTGGCGAAAACCAGGCAGGCTGGCCTCGTGTGTGGCAACCCCGCGACCTAACACCAGCCAGCGTACCAGCGGCTGGCGCAGCGTGCCGTAGGCAAACACCCTATGAGTCTCGTCCCGGGCGATGGGCGGCAACTCCGGCGGCGGCGCATAACCCCACGGGCTGAACAGCGAAAACCACAGCCAGGCCAGCAGCACGAGCATGCCCGCGATGACAGTAAGCAAAATGTTTCGCCGCCAGTATTTCATCGTAGTAGTTCTTCAACCTGATAATTGCGGGTATAAGGGTTCCCGTGACGCTGCGCGGCAAGGTGCCGCACGCAGGCAATGGCCTTAGCCCGCCTTATTCACCACGATGGAGAATAAGACGGGCTTAGCCTTTGTCCTGCACGGGAACGCCTCAGCGCAGCGCCAATCGAAATGTTTGGTTCAGCTAGCAGCATATCTTCATTGTTGCAATTGAGCAAAACGCACTTTGAGAATCGGTAATAAAACTGTATCTTTGCTTTGGCAGCTTTATACCAGTGTCGAAGAGAGTGAACTCACTGACCTGGAAGAGGCAATAGCTGGTTCGCCTTCTTCTAATGTTCAGAAGTTGACTTATGACAGAGCCCGAATCAGGCATGTTGGCGGTACCCTTTGCTACCCGAAAGATTGCAAATATTTGCTGCGGATGTGTGACGGTATGATAGCAACCCGAGTGATGATTACAGTCAGGTGTATTCGCCGAGGCAGACAGCGAGCCCGGCTGTCTTTATTGATCGTATTGCTCGCTTCGGTATGAGTTTGAATCCGCAATGGCTGCTATTACGAAAGGGCCATCTGAGTCATTCAAACTCATAATGAGGAGCCTAATCCAATGTTCAACAAAAAATCGTTTCAGATCATTATCGCCCTATGGGCAATTTGGCATGCCGCATTCGGGTTACTGGCAACATTTGCTCCGCAAACGGGTGCTCGATTGAGTGGCTGGAGTCCGGCAAATGGATGGGACAGCGACATGCTTGCCATGAGTACGCAATACGGGATGAGCATGCTGTTGTTGGCTCTGTTGTTTGTTTTCATGACGCTCAATCCACTGCGTTACCTGGAGATGATCTGGGTCATTATCGCGGAGCAGGTATTGGGCATTTTTTATGCGCTGTACATCTACACCAATATCGGCAGTGTAACCATGACACAGATCAGCATTCAGGGCGTCATCAACCTGGTGGTCATTTTCGTGTTTCTTACCTTCTGGAAAAAGCTGCACGGGCCGCAACAGGCTTGATGTTGAGTTAACGATAGTCTCGTCAGACCGACCGCTGTACGCGTGAGGCCGGTATTCATGACGCCGGCTGTTTACTTGCAGGATTTGTACGCAGCAGGTACCGAGTCGGCTTGATCGTTAGGCCAGAACTCTGCGTTCTGCGCGCAATTAGGGCCTGTTTACACTATTCCAATTGGCTCTGCTGGAACTGATTTTTCGTCCAGCAAGGCAGAATGACCGAAGTGTAGTCATTCTACATGAGCGAATGATAACGCCGCTGGGCGGAAAATCAGCCCCAGCCCTGCGGGTTGCGCCTGAAACAGCGCCACTCGTTGTTGCTCGTCGCTTATTTGGAATCACCAAACTGCGTTCCTCGCGCCTCGATTGGCACTGTTTCAGGTGCAACAGTGACAATTGGATTAGTGTAAACAGGCTCTAGTCTCGACCCTGAGGGGCAAGAGAACGAGAGTGGGGGTCATACAAAGAAAGCAGGTTCGACTTCCCGCCGTTGGTGCAGAGTCATAAAAAAAGGCCAGCGACGTAGCTGACCTGCGGGTTGTTGGTGGAGGCGGCGGGGCGTTGCGAGTCGCTATGCTCGCTTTAAGGTCATCGCGCAGCGATTCTTATAGTCTCGCCCCTGAGGGGCGAGATAACGAGAGTGGGGGTCATACAAAGAAAGCGGGTTCGACTTCCCGCCGTTGGTGCAGAGTCATAAAAAAAGGCCAGCGACGTAGCTGACCTGCGGGTTGTTGGTGGAGGCGGCGGGAGTCGAACCCGCGTCCGCGAATGATCTTTTCTCGGATCTACATGCTTGTCCCTTCAATTTAATCTTACTGACTTTAGCCCGAAGGGCGGGGGCAATCCGTCAGCCAGTTCCGGTGTGTTTTAATCAAGCTGCCCCGGGAACCCGGCAGTTGACGATCCCGTTGGGTAACCTTCAGATCCGAATCACGGGCACATCGGGTGAAGGCGCATTACAGGTTTTTAAGCTGCGAGTGCGTAGTTGTCGTCGTTGGCAACTATAAGTTTTGAAGAGGTTTTACGAGACTACTTCAATGCTCGGCATGCACCGATGAACGTCACTATCCACGTCGAAACCAGGACGCCCCCGGTA
>CAZHRH010000155.1:0-5230 GCA_964534475.1 uncultured Wenzhouxiangellaceae bacterium | reverse complement strand
TAATCTTTCGGCCCGCTGCAGCGGGTAAAGCTGTATCCAGAGGGCTGCTGACGTCCAACATGCCGATCACATCCAGTTTGCCGGCTGGGGGCTTGTAAGGATGTCAACATGTATAATGGCGGGATGTATCAGATGCGCAACCGTTTTCGCGGTTTTCTTCCCGTTGTGGTGGACATTGAAACCGGTGGTTTTAATGCCGCCACCGATGCCGTGCTGGAAATCGCCGCCTGTGTCATCACCATGGATGAAGACGGTCACATGGCCCCCGGTGATCTGGTATCGCGCCATGTCGAGCCGTTTCCCGGTGCCAATCTGGAACCGGCTGCGCTGGAGTTCAACGGCATCGATCCGGATCATCCGCTGCGCCTGGCCAAGCCGGAGGCCGAGGCCTTTCGCGACATCTGCAAGCCGGTGCGTCAGGCCATGCGCGACACCGGCTGCAAGCGCGCCATTCTGGTTGGCCACAATCCGGCGTTTGATCTGTCCTTTGTCAACGCGCTGATCGCGCGCACCAACTTCAAGCGCTCGCCTTTTCATCCGTTCAGCAGTTTCGATACCGCCACCATGGGCGGCCTGGCTTATGGTCAGACGGTGCTGGCGCGCGCGGTGCAGGCGGCTGAACTGTCCTGGAATCAGGACGATGCGCATTCGGCGCGCTACGACACCGAACGCACCGCCGAGCTGTTCTGTCGCATCGTCAATTACTGGCACGAGCTGGCCGGTGTGCCGGAAAGTGTGCCCAGCAACTGATTCCAGCAATGATGCATTCATGAGTAACACTGAGATAAACAGCAGCAGTCAGACGCCGTCACCAGCAGCAGATCACGCCGTTGGCGCAGGTGAGCTGCCGACAACACAGCCTGAAATACCGTTTGCCACCATCCGCGGCGAGGCGGTGACGCATCTGCCCGAGGATCTCTACATTCCGCCGGACGCGCTGGAAGTCATTCTGGAGGCGTTCACCGGCCCGCTGGATCTGTTGTTGTATTTGATCCGGCGGCAGAATCTGGACATTCTCGATATTCCGATCGCCTCAATCACCCGGCAGTACGTGGAGTACATCCAGCTCATGCGCGACATGCGTCTGGAACTGGCGGCGGAATATCTGGTGATGGCAGCGATTCTGGCTGAAATCAAATCGCGTATGCTGCTGCCGCGGCCGCAAAGCGATGACGACAGCGAGGAAGAGGATCCACGCGCCGAGTTGATTCGCCGTCTGCAGCAATACGAGCGCTTCAAGCAGGCCGCCGAGGATCTGGATCATCTACCGCAGGTGGACCGTGATGTCTATCTGTCGCATGTTGACGCCAGCGACATGAAGCCGCAGCAGTCGCTGCCGCAACTGGACATGCGCGAGCTGCTGCTGGCACTGGCCGAAGTGACGCGCCGCGCCGATCTGTTTTCGCATCACCGCATTCAGGGTGAAGCTTTGTCCGTGCGCGAGCGCATGGGCAATATCCTTGAGTTATTGCGTGATAATCGCCAGCATCGTTTTGAATCATTGTTCACCGTCAGCGAAGGTCGTCGCGGCGTGGTGGTATCGTTCATGGCCTTGCTGGAGTTGTTGAAGGAGCATTTGATCGATGTGCTGCAGCAGGCGCCGGGCCAACAGATCTACCTGCGCGCGGCAAATCAGGAACAGGCACAAGGATCAGCATGAACGCAGAGCAACCACACCAAAGCGCTGCTGCAGCTTCTGATGCAGCCGGTTCGGTGGCAGCGGCAACAGCAGAGATGGAGTCGCAGCAAACCGCACGACTGCCGCCGGAAAAACTGCAGCAGATTATTGAAGCAGCACTGCTGGCCGCTGAGCAGCCTCTGTCCATCACTCAGTTGGGTGCCATGTTTAATGACGAGGCGCGCCCGACCGGCAGCGAATTCCGCACCGCGCTGGCGTTGCTGGATGAAAACTGTCGTGATCGCGGCGTGCAACTGGCGGAGGTGGCTTCCGGTTTTCGCCTGCAGGTACGTGCAGAACTGCAGCCCTGGATCAGTCAACTGTGGCCGGAACGCCAGCGCAAATACTCGCGCGCGCTGCTGGAAACCCTGGCCCTGATCGCCTACCGGCAACCGATCACGCGCGGTGAAATCGAGGACATTCGTGGTGTCAGCGTCAGCAGCAACATCATGCGCACACTGCTGGAGCGTGACTGGGTGCGCGAGCTGGGTCAGCGCGATGTGCCGGGACGCCCCATGCTGTATGGCACGACCAAGGGTTTTCTTGATCATTTCAACCTGAAGAGCCTGGATGAATTACCCACGCTGGCCGAAATTCGTGACCTCGATAACATAGAGCCGGAACTGGATCTGCAGCCAGCGCAAGATCTGCCTGCGGCTGTCAGTGCAGCGGGGCAGGTGGATGCGTCGCTGGATGATGACGAGGACGCGGTGGATACCACCGCAAACCGCAGGGAACAAGAGTAAGCCAGTGTCGGGACCAGGCAACAAGCAGCGCAACAACAAGCCGCCGGTCTCGGCGCATAAAAAAACCCGCTCGCGCCGGTCGGCGCCAAAAGCAGCCGCCGCCGGCAGCAAGGCCGAGGCCGATAAGTCAGGCCGCAAATCCGGCAAATCCGGCAAGGCGCGATCGCCGGTCAAGCGTGGCCGCGTTGATCCTGCTGCGGTGCCGCCCGGTGAGCGTATCCAGAAGGTCATGGCGCGCGCCGGGCTGGGCTCACGGCGACAACTGGAACAGGCCATCGCCGCAGGTCAGGTGCTGGTCAACGGCAAGGTTGCCAGTCTGGGTGAGCAGCTCAAGCTGGATGACCGGCTGGATTACAACGGCATCAGCTACAGCGCCATTCTCAATCAGACGCTGCCGGAAACGCTGCTCTACAACAAGCCGGTCGGCATCATCACCACGCGCAACGATCCGGAAGGCCGCAAAACTGTGTTCGACAAGGTGCCGGCGCCGCAAAGCGGTCGCTGGGTGGCGGTGGGCAGGCTGGATATCAACACCTCGGGCCTGCTGATATTAACCACTGATGGTGAACTGGCCAACGCAATGATGCACCCATCCAGCGGCGTTGATCGAGAATATGCCTGTCGCATTCACGGCGAAGTCAGCGAAGAGATGCTGCAAACCCTGCGTGATGGCGTGCAACTGGACGACGGCATGGCGCGCTTTACCGACATTGCCCGCGCCGGTGTCGGTGAAACCAATCAATGGTTCCAGGTCACGCTGATGGAAGGCCGCCAGCACGAAGTGCGCCGGCTGTGGGCCAGTCAGGGGGTGGAAGTCAGTCGCTTGCAGCGCGTGCGCCACGGTGCCGTGTTCCTGCCGAAAGGACTCAAGCGCGGTGACTGGCAGAAGATCACTCCGCGCGAGCATCGCATCATGCGTGAGGATGTCGGCCTGCGCTCGCTCAGCGTTGAGCTGATGCTGAAAAAAACCGGCAGCAGAGCGGCTGCACAGCATGCGCCGGATGCGCGCCGGCCGCCATCGGCCCGGCGCAAACCGGTGCGAAAAAAATCTGCAAAATCACGGCATGCTAAGCCACATGACCAGCACCAGCGTGACGCCAGTAAGCCAACTATGTCCGGGCACCAAGCCCGCGCTGGCAGGAACAGCAGCAAGCGCAAGCGCTGATCAGGGCTTGCTGCCGGCAATCGCTGCGCCCGTTTCTGCAGCTACTGACTTTGCCCGCCGCTTCTGCGGTCGCTGCCGGGGCAGTCGTACAGCGACAGCCAGCAGTATCAGCGCCAGCAGCAGCAGGATGCTGTCAATAAAGATCACATCCGGCAGCATGCTCTGCAGTCCCAGCAGATCGTTGGCCCCGGTAATCGCCAGCAGCCATCCGGTCAGCAGCAGCGACCAGCGCTGATAGCGGAACAGATCAACCGGCGTATAGGCCAGCAGCAGGAGCAGCAGCCAGCTACACCAGAACCAGCCCTGGGCAAACCATCCCATCACGCTGCAGCAAAACAGATAGAACGCGCTGGCCACAACCAGCCCGTTGCAGGAGCCTGACAACAGTCTGGCCAGCCAGCGGTGGTTCTCTGCGGGCAGGCCTTTTTCCAGCCGCTGACCCACCCGGCGTTCCAGCCAGATCATGCTGCCGGTGGCAGCACTCAGAGCCAGACCAAGCCCGAGCACAAAGTACATCAGCTTGATCCAGATGCCGCCATACAAGGCGTAGTGCAGCGGTGTAAACGATCCATACACCCTGGTGAATGCGCCATTACCGCGGAAACTGGAGCGATGCAGCAGTTCCATGTCGGTCAGTTTGTACAGCAGGGTGAAGCCCTGACCCAGCCAACTGGTCTTGTTTTCAGCAAGATTGACGGAGATCGTGGCGTTGGCATCGCCATAGCCACGCACGAAAAAGCTGCTGACGTGTGATTGCGGGTATTGTGTTTGCAAATCATCAATCAGCGCTTGTACCGACGGCATCGCTGCAGTTTCCTGTTGCAGCGTCAGTGACGGCCCGGCAAAAGCTTCAACAGCCTGTTCAAGATCGCCACCATAGGAGCTGATCACCATCAGCGGGCCCACCAGCCCGACCAGGCCGATCACGGCACCGGTGTAGGCGATCATGGTATTGAACAGCAAACCCCAACTGCCCAGGTATTTGTGCCAGTCGGCCAGACGCAGACGCCAGCCCCGCTGCCAGCGGATGCGGAACATCTCTTTCAGAATCTTGCGATGCATGATCAGCCCGGTGACCACAGAAAACAGCAGCACGATGCCGCTGAGCCCGACCAGGTAACGTCCCCACGGTCTGGGTAGATGCAGATCGGTATGCAGGCGGGCAAAAAAATCGGACACCGGGACCACGCTGGTCAGCGGTTGCAGTGTGACCGGATCCAGCGCAATGTCCAGTGCATCCTGCTGGCGTGTTTGCGGTGTAAACACGCGTACCGAAGGATTGTGTTGATCCGGCAATGTGTAAAACACGTCCTTATTGCTATGGTCAGCAAACAGCGGCAGGCTGAGCAAACGATCAATGTCCACAGCAGGCGGTTGCTGATCCAGTGCCCGCAGGGACTGCATTTCCCAGCGCGCCATCTCGTCGTCAAACAAGGCCAGTGCACCACTGAAGCTGACGACAAAAATGACAATGGCCGAGACGATGCCGGTCCATGAATGCACGGTATAGTGAATTTTCAGCGTACGCTGGTTCATATTTAGCGCTGTAAACTGAAATATACGGCAGTTGCGGCAAGCAGCATGAGGGTCAACATCCATAGCCATGCGCTGAGTCCGCGACGACAGAAAAATACCGGCAGG
>CAZHRH010000154.1:0-5247 GCA_964534475.1 uncultured Wenzhouxiangellaceae bacterium | reverse complement strand
CACGCCATTGGCATCACCGGCCAGGCGCACAATCACCGGCTCGGCTTTGCGCGGCAGCAGTTCACGGATGCTCTGCATCAGGCCGTCCCAGTCGCGCAGAAAGTAAAATGTGACCACTGGAATCAACGTCAGGTTGACCAGCCAGCCGATCACTGCCATGCCGCTTTGCGTCACTGAGCTGACCAGCATGGCGGCAAAACTGCCGGCACTTTGCCAGTGCTGACGCAGCAGATCCATGATGGCACCACCGTCGGGCATACGCAGCTCGATGCCGATGCGCTGATTCAGCCAGGGCAGCACGGTAACGGCAAACCAGTTCCAGTAGTCAGGAAACCGCTGCAGCAGGTAATTGACCTGATTTTCCAGCAGCGGGATCAGCACCAGCAGCAGACCAATGAACAACAGACTCATGAGCACGAATACAACGATCACCGCCAGCGTGCGCGAGAGACCGAAGTCTTCCAGCCGATCGACCAGCGGATCGCCCAGATAAGCCAGTGCTGCGGCCACCGCGAACGGCGTCAGAATCGGCGACAACAGACTGATCAGCCAGCCGGCAAGCAGCGCCGCGATCAACCATGGCAACCAATGATCCAGCCATTGATCACGCCATGCGGAAGGTTTGCTCATGATGTTCTGCGCCCTTTGTTACGCCACACATCCTGCGCCTTGCCGGACCAGACAATGACATACTGCAGCATGGATACCACAGTGGTGACCGCAACCGCATAGATCAGCCATTGCAGCAGAGCCCCAGCCTGCCAGTATGCTGCTGCCTGTAACAACACCAGTGCCAGCAGAATGATCTGCAGCAGCGTATTGAGTTTGCTGGTGGGCGTCGGCTGGGTCTGCACCGGCTCCACCTTGTAATGATAGATAGTGCCACCGGTGACAATGACCAGATCGCGCAGCAGCGTCAGGATCACCAGCCACCAGGGCAGCAAATCAACAACAGCCAGACTGGTAAAGACGACAATGGTCATCAACTTGTCGGCGAGCGGATCAGCAATACCGCCGAAACGGGTGACCCAGCCAAAGCGTTTGGCCAGAAAACCGTCCAGCGCATCGGACGCGCCGGCGACAATGGCCAGCCAGAACGCCGGCTGAAACTGCCGCTGTACAATCAGCATGGCCAGTATTGGCACCATGATGATTCTGGCAAGCGTGATCAGATTGGGCGTTTGCTGCAGCATCTCAGGGCAGAATAATGATTGGTATGCGCGTGCGATCGAGCGCGCTGACAGGGTTTGCAGCAGTTTGCGGCGATGACATGCGGCGCAGTTCATCACTGTAATCAATGGCTTGCTGCAGCCAGTCAATATCGGCACGCATCTGCAGTTGCAGATCAATGCCGTCGGCGCCTGCCTGCAGCAACTTGACCGACTCGATTTGACTGAGTCCGCTCAATGCCTGCCAGGCGCGGCCGAATTGCTCAGCATCGGTGACTTCCGGCAAGCGCGCGATCACGCGCCGGGTCGCATCCGCCAGCAGGCTCAGCGACGACTGACTGGCACTGAGTTGCGCCAGGCGATCTATGCCGGCACGCATTGCGCTGGCCAGATCGTTGCCGCTGCTGGTGAAGGTTTCCAGACCATGCCGATTGTGCAGGCGCCAGCGTACCTGCCAGGAGGCAACAGCAAGCCGGGTTGCCGGCATCATCCTGGTGGCGGTGGCAATCACGGTCTGATCCACGGCATAGCGCTCAGCGGCCAACACAGCATCCTCGTAAAAGCCGCCCCAGATGCTGGTCGGCTGCACCAGTGCATAATCGGTCTGATCCTGCACTGGCAACAACAACGGCAAGCCGCGATATTCGGCGCGCTGTTGGATGACGTAGCGCAGAGCTTTGTCGTCGCCGGTTAGCATTCTGCGTTCGCCGTTTTCTTCTATGCCCAACCACAGCAACAGCTCCGGTCGCTCCAGTGTCCACAAGTCGATGCCGAGCCGGCGCAAGCGCTCCAGCAGCGGGCGCTGTTCAAAACTCGCCACCAGGTAGCGATCGGGATCGTCAAACAGGTTACCCGGAGCGCGCTGTTCACGATAGCTGAAACCCGTCAACAAGCTCTGCGCATCCGCCAGCAATGGCTGCATGGTGGGCAAGTCTGAAATGTCCGCCCGACCGGTCAGCTTGACTAGCACATGCGCCAGCGCGTTTTTGATCAGTCGCTGTTCACTAAGCTCTGCGGTCTGCAGAGCCAGACCGGTGAAATAATCGTCCGCTGCGGTCGCTTTGCCGATCAGACAGACTGCCAGCAGCAATCCCAGCGCCAGCTTCATGGCCAACGGATGCATTCTGTTTGCTACTCTGTACCCGGTCATATTCTGTCTTCAAATCAGCATGTCTGCAGTGATCAGTGAACACTGGCAAGATGGTTGTAATGACAGCCAGCAAGGATTGTTCGTTGTCAGATTATACGCGTTTGACCCACATCTCGCGTCGCCAATGCCGCTACAATGTCGGCCATGAGTAAACTCGACTATCGCACAGCAGGTGTCAATATCGATGCCGGCAACGAACTTGTGCAACGCATCAAGCCGGCGTTGCGCAAGACCCGCCATGAGCATGTTTTGACCGGCATTGGCGGTTTTGGTGCCGCAGTGGCGGTGCCGCCCGGCATGCATGAGCCGGTGCTGATCAGCGGCACAGATGGTGTGGGCACGAAACTGTTACTGGCGCTGCAATGCAATCAACATGACGGCATTGGCATCGATCTGGTCGCCATGTGCGTTAATGATATCCTGGTTCAGGGTGCCAGACCGCTGTTTTTTCTGGATTATTATGCCTGTGGCAAACTGGATGTAACGCTGGCGACGGCGGTCATCGAAAGCATCGCCCGCGGTTGCGGGATTGCCGGCTGTGCGCTGGTCGGCGGCGAGAGCGCGGAAATGCCCGACATGTATGCCGAGCAGCATTATGATCTGGCCGGATTTGCCGTCGGTGTTGTCGAACGCGAAAAGATCATTACCGGTGCCGCTGCGCGCAGCGGTGACGTCGTCATCGGACTGGCCAGCTCTGGTCCGCACAGCAACGGTTACTCGCTGATCCGGCGCATCATTGCACACAGCAAGGCCGATCTGTCGGCCCCGATCAATGACGACGAGCAGTCGCTGGCCGAACTGCTGCTGCAGCCAACCACCATCTACGTACCACAGGTTCTGGCATTGCTTGAGCAGTACGATATCCACGCCATGGCGCATATCACCGGTGGTGGTCTCACCGAAAACATCGTGCGCGTGCTGGCCGACGGACTGGGCGTGGCAATCGATCTGCACAGCTGGCGCAGACCGGCAGTGTTTGACTGGCTGCAGCAGCAAGGAGATATTGACGCGGCAGAAATGCGCCGCACCTTCAATTGCGGCATCGGTTTTGTGCTCATCGTTGCTGCCGATGCCGCAGATGCCGTGCTTGATGCCATCGACATGCCGGCCTGGCGGATCGGTCACGTCATCGAGACCGGCGGCGACGAACAGCGCGTACGCTACTTGGCTGATTGATGTCGAAGTCTTCGGCAGCCGTGCCGATCGCGGTGCTGTTTTCCGGGCGCGGCAGCAATCTGGCCTATCTGCTGGAATGCAGCCAAAGCGGTCGGCTGCCGGCGTATGTCTGCGCCGCCATCTGTAACCGTGCTGCTGCCGGCGGGTTGCAGCATGCGCTGCAACATGCGCTTAATCTGCACATCATTGATGATCGCCAGATATCAGCCTGGCATGGCAAGCGCGTCTCAGCTAGGCATCGGCTTGCGGCGCGGGAAGATTTCGAGCAGCGCCTGAGCAGCGCCATCAGTGCCAGTGGCGCCCATTGGATTGTGCTGGCCGGTTTCATGCGCATTCTGTCGGCGGATTTTGTTGCCCGCCACCGCGGCCATATCATCAATTTGCACCCTTCCCTGCTGCCAGCCTATGCGGGACTGCACACCCACCAGCGCGCACTGGCAGCAGGTGAACATGAGTACGGTGCCAGCATCCATTTTGTTGATGCCAATGTCGATGCCGGCCCGGTATTGGCACAGCATCGCATGCCGGTTCCCGCAGGCGCCAGCGCAGACAGCATGGCGCAGGCACTGCTGCCGCACGAGCACCGCCTGCTGGCGGCAAGTATTGATCTGCTGTGTCGGCATCAGGTGAACTGTAACAAGCGGCACATCATCGTGGACGAGCAGCCGCTGCAGCAGCCATTATTGCTGGATCGGGACCTGCTCTGGTCGTAGCACAGCAAGGTCACGGTCAGCAATCCTGCTGATCAGACGACTCCTGGCACTTCGGCCTAAGCTCTCCCCGACCCATAACCCCCCACTAGTAAAAAGGCCCGCTGTTGCGGGCCTTGGTATGGCTGGGGGAGAGGGATTCGAACCCCCGCTGACGGAGTCAGAGTCCGTAGTCCTACCACTAGACGATCCCCCAGTTGCGCGTCCAGCGCCGATGCATGATCAGCGCTTGGAGTACTGGGTTGCCTTGCGGGCCTTGTGCAGTCCGACTTTTTTGCGCTCGACTTCGCGCGCGTCACGGGTCAGGTAGCCATGCTGACGCAGCTCCTTGCGCAGGTTTTCGTCGTATTCCAGCAGCGCGCGGCTGATGCCCAGGCGAATGGCACCGGCCTGGCCGGATATGCCGCCACCAGCAACATTGACGGTGATGTCAAAGCGCTCGGTCAGTTGCGTGGATTCCAGCGGCTGTCGCACCACCATGCGCGCAGTATCGCGTCCAAAGAACTCTTCCAGGCTGCGCTTGTTGATGGTGATGTCGCCATTACCGGGACGCAGATAAACCCGTGCGTTGGAGTTTTTGCGTCGACCAGTGCCGTAGTATTGTTCGGTAGCCATAATGCTTGTTGATCCGTGTTCAGTTCAGTTCCAGTGCCATTGGCTGCTGCGCGCTATGCGGGTGCTCGGCACCGGCGTACACTTTGAGCTTGCGATACATGGCACGTCCCAGCGTGTTCTTGGGCAACATGCCCTTGACGGCAATCTCGATGACGCGCTCAGGGTGCTTGTCCAGCAGATCCTGCAGATTGGTAGATTTCAGGTTGCCGATGTAACCGGTGTGACGGTAATACATCTTGTCGGCCAGCTTGTTGCCGGTGACCGCCACTTTCTCTGCATTGACAACGACGATGTAGTCGCCAGTGTCAACATGCGGGGTGTATTCCGGCTTGTGCTTGCCGCGCAGACGGCGCGCGACTTCTGTCGCCAAACGACCCAGGGTCTTGTTTTCTGCATCGACAACATACCAGTCGTGCTGGACATCCTG
>CAZHRH010000153.1:0-5261 GCA_964534475.1 uncultured Wenzhouxiangellaceae bacterium | reverse complement strand
AGTTCATCGCATAGCCCCATCAGCGCAGCCACATGCGCATCCATGACATGCTGAAACTCGATGTCTGATCAGTGATAATCAAGCTTTGAATATATGAACAGCACTGTGCATCTTATCTACCGACAAACAGCTTCGCGGCTGCTGGCTGTCATGCTGGTTCCAGGCTTGCTGATGGCGCAGTCATCGGCGCCGCTTCCGGTGACAGTCACGCTGCCGGAATCGCGCCAGGCGGTGCAGCAGGTCGAGCTGACCGGCTCGTTCAATGCCCGTAATGCGGCCAGTCTGTCGCCGCGCCTGTCCGGGCTGGTGCAGGAGTTGCGGGTGGATGCTGGTGATCGGGTGGCTGCCGGTGATGTGCTGGTGCGGCTGGATGATCGGCTGGCAGTGCTGGAACTGGCGCAGGCTGAGTCGGCGCTGCGCCAGGCCCAGGCGAGTCTGGCAGAGGCCGAACGCTTGCGCGATGAAGCCTTGCGACTGCAAGACAGCGCGGTGCTGCCGGCGACCGAGATCAGCGCGCGCGAATCGGCGCTGGCCATTGCCCGAGCTGGCGTCGCCGTGGCGCAGGCGCAGCGCGATACCCAGGCCGAGCGGGTACAGCGACACAAGGTGCTGGCGCCGTTTGCCGGTGTCATCTCGCAGCGACTGAGCGATCCGGGCGAGTGGGTGCAGATCGGCACTGCTGTGGTGGAACTGGTGGATGTGCATGATCTCTGGCTGGACGTGCAGGCACCGCAACGATTGTGGCCACTGCTGGGCGCTGCGCCGGCGGTGGAAGTCACGGTTGATGCGTTGGGTGATCGAGTACTGGCAGCGCAGGTGGCGGCGCGGGTGCCGGTCAGTGATCCGGCGGCACGCACTTTTCTGCTGCGCTTGACACTGGCCGATCGCAGTGCTGATATCACGCCCGGCATGTCGGCACGCGTGCGGCTGTCGCTGCCAGGAGCGCAGAGCAACCTGATCATTCCGCGTGATGCGCTGATCCGTTATCCGGACGGCACCACCACGGTGTGGGTGGTGGACACAACGCAGTCGCCTGCGCGGGCCAATCAGCGCCAGGTACAACTTGCCGGGGTCAACGGCGACAGCGCCGATATCGGCAGCGGGTTGGCGCCGGATGAGCCGGTGGTGGTGCGCGGCAACGAGGTGCTCACAGAAGGCCAGACGGTCAGTGTAAGCGCAGACGGCAGCGACTGAAATGTTTGAATTTGTCATTCGCCAGGGCACCATTCTGGCCGTCGTTGTGCTGGTGATCTGCGTGCTTGGCCTGCTCGCGGCGCTGCGCATTCCGGTACAGATGATTCCGGATCTGGAAGTGCGCGTGGTCAGCGTGGATACCCGCTGGCCGGGTGCCACGCCGCAGGATGTGGAAAAGGAAATTCTCATCGAGCAGGAGGAATACCTGCGGGGCTTACCCAATCTCGAGCGCATGATTTCCACCGCATCCTACGGCCGTGCGCAGATTGATCTGGAGTTTCCCTTCGGAGTTGATATCAACGAGGCGCTGATCCGCGTCAACAATGCGCTCAGCCAGGTGCCGGATTACCCGGAAAATGTTGACGAGCCGAGTCTGGATGCCAGCTCGTTCTCGCAGAATTCGTTCATGTATTTCCGCGTCGAGCCGTTGCCGGGCAACCCGTTCGAACTGGACATGACGCTGATGCGTGATTTCATCGATGACAATGTGCGCGTGCGCATGGAACGTGTCGCCGGGGTGTCGCGGGTGAACGTCAACGGCGGCGCCGAGCGTCAGGTCAGAGTGCTGGTGGATCCGGCCGCTGCCGCCGAGCGCGGCCTGTCACCGGCGGACATTCGCGCTGCCATCCGCGGCCGCAACCGCGACGCTTCCGGTGGTGATCTGGAAGCCGGCAAGCGTCGCTATCTGCTGCGCACCATCGGTCGCTTTGCATCCATAGCGGAGATGGAGTCGCTGATTGTCGCCGTGCGTGGCGAAAGTCTGGTGCGCCTGGGTGACATCGCCAATGTCGAGTTGTCGCACTATGAGCTGCGCAATCGCGCATCGGCCAACGGCAAGCCCAACATCAGCGTGTCGGTCAATCGCGAACCCGGCTCCAACGTCATTGACATCAAGCGCGGCATGCTGCCGGCGGTCGCCGAAATCAATCGCGACGTGCTGGAGCCGATGGGCATGCGCATGGCGCTGACCAGCGATGATGTGCGCTATGTGCAGGCATCGGTGGCCAATGTCTGGCAGAACCTGGGCCTGGGCGCGATTTTGGCGACGCTGGTGATGTTTGCGTTTCTGCGTTCCGGCCGCGCCACGCTGGTGGGCGTGATCGGTGTGCCGGTCTGCACCATCGCTGCCTTTCTGGGCCTGCTCGCGGCGGGACGCACGATCAACGTGATATCACTGGCCGGAGTCGCTTTTGCCATCGGCATGACGCTGGACAACAGCATCGTGGTGCTGGAGGCGATCGAGCGCAAGCGCCGCAACGGCATGGCGCGCATGGCGGCATCACTGGCTGGCGTGCGTCAGGTGTGGCCGGCGGTGCTGGCCTCGACCATGACCACGATCCTGGTGTTTGCGCCGATTTTTTTCATCCAGCAGGAAGCCGGGCAGTTGTATTCCGATGTGGCGGTGGCAATCGCGGCCTCGATTTTTGCCAGCATGCTGGTGGCGATCACGGTGGTGCCGAGCCTGGCAGCGCGGCTGAAGTTTGGCGTAGCCGGCGGCAAGCTGGCTTCGGGGGCAGTCTTGCGCCAGCGCATGGTGGACGCTGTCGCCTGGCTGATTGCAACCGCACCACGACGTTTGTTGACGCTGTTTTCCGTGTTCGCTGCCGTGCTGCTGGTGCTGCTGTTGCTGACGCCGCCGGCCGAGTATCTGCCCGAAGGTGAGGAACCGAAAATCTTTGCCCTGATGATCGCGCCACCGGGCTACAACCTGAGCGAGATGACACGCATATCGAAGCAGGTCGAGGCACATTTCCTGCCTTATGTGGATGATGATCCAGAGCGCTTTGCGCGCGGTGAGACGCAAGTGCCGGCAGTGCGCTATCTGAACATGAGTGTCAGTCCGGACAACCTGCGCATCATCGTCGAGACCATCAATCCCGACCACATCGATGAATTGATGCGCGCGGTCACCGAGCATTACCAGACCTATCCCGGCATGCGCGCGTTCGCCAATCGCGGTTCCATCATTTCCAGCAACGACGGCGGCTCCCGCAGCGTTAACCTGGACATCACCGGTGCCGATCTGGCTGAGTTGTACCAGGTGGCAGAAACCGCCTACCGGCGGGCGCAAGCGGCATTTGACAATCCGCAGATCGGCTCGTCGCCGGGCTCGCTGTCGCTGGATCAGCCGCTGGTGGAGATTCGACCCGACTGGGCGCGCGCGGCCGAGCTGGGGTTTTCTGCCGATGAGCTTGGCTTTGCCGTGGCGGCGCTGACCGATGGTGCGTTTGTCGATGAGTATTTTCGTGGCGACGACAAGATCGATATCTTTCTGTTTTCCAGTGCCGGCAGCGAGCGTGATCTGGCCGGGCTGGAAAACCTGCCGGTGTTTACGCCGTCCGGCGCGGTGGTGCCGTTGTCTGCGCTTGCCGATATTGTTGAAACGGTGGACACCGACAGCGTACGCCGGCTCAATGCACGGCGCACGGTGACGCTGAATGTGATCCCGCCGCGCACGGTGGCGCTGGAGACCGCGGTCGAGCGCGTGCGCAGCGAAGTGATCGAGCGCATGCGTACTGAAGGCGAATTGCCGCAGTCGGTGTCGATAGACATTTCCGGTGCCAGCAACCAGCTCATGCAGACACGCGCGGCACTGGCGGATAATTACATTGTGGCAATCATCCTAAGCTATCTGGTTATGGTGGCAATTTTCAATCACTGGGGCTGGCCGCTGGTGATTCTTACCGCCGTGCCGCTGGGTATCGCCGGTGGCATCGCCGGGCTGGCGGCGCTGAATGCCGCTGGCGTGCGGCAGCCGTTTGACATGATCACCATGCTCGGTTTTCTGATCCTGCTGGGGGTGGTGGTGAACAACCCGATCCTGATCGTTGATCGCACGCTGAACAATCTGCGTGCGGGCATGGATGACATTATTGAAGCCGTCACTGAAGCGGTATCCAGTCGTATCCGGCCGATCATGATGTCGATGATCACGACGCTGTTCGGACTGGCGCCGCTGGTGTTTATCCCCGGCGAGGGCACCGAGCTTTATCGCGGTGTCGGCGTGGTGGTGCTTTCCGGGCTGCTGTTTGCCACGCTGGTGACATTGACGTTTCTGCCGGCTTTGTTGGTAAGCGTTCTCAGCCTGTTGCGCAGACCTGTCGCATAAAAAAGGCCGGGTGGAGAATCCCGGCCACACAGGCTACGCCTGATTGAATCTTCAGAGGCTTACTGATACGGATCAGAACGACCAGGCAAAGCCCAGCGAGAATACCAGTGGGTGGATATTGACCTTGCTGCGCGTGGCTTCTGCGCCATTGACGAAGATTGTCGCTTCGGTCTGCAAATCCAGCCACCAGATGTTGCCGTTGATGGCCCAGTTCTCGCTGAGCTGCCAGTCGATGCCGGCATTGGCGGCAAAACCAAACGAGTTGCTCAGATTGATGTCGGTGCTGCTGACACCGCCGATGATGCCATCCAGGGCCGAGGTCAGGGCCGGGCTGGTGTCGCTGTCCAGCCAGATCGTCCAGTTCACGCCGGCACCGACATAAGGCCGGATTTTGCCGTAAGGATTGAAGCGATATTCCAGCGCCAGCGACGGCGGCAAATGGGTAGCGTCAGCCAGTTCGCCGACGGCGGCTGTTGCACCTTTGCCGTCAATGTCATGATTGAATGGCGCCGAGGCCAGCAGTGTTGCTGCCCAGTTGTCGGTCAGTGCATAGCTGAGGGAAAATGTGAAGCCGAAAGCATCATCGACATTGACGCCGTCATTGCCATCGATCAATCCCAGCCCGTTGCTGCCGATGACGCCCTGGCTGCTGTCCAGCGGCAGCACATTGGCACCCCCAAAGCGCAGCAGCCAGGGGTTGTCTACATTGTTGCCCGACTGCGCACTGGCGGTCGCGGATAGTGCGGTTGCTGCCAGCAATGAGGTCACTACGAGGGTGGTTTTGATCACGGTTTTTATCTCCTTGTTGCAATGTGTACAGCATAGGAGAAATGCCTTGCCGGGTAATTGATCAGGATCAATTTGCGCCTGGATAATTGTTTGACCAATTGCTGAGTCAGTAGCGGATAAGCATCTCGTATGACTGGCTTATCCACAGATTGCACAGATTACGCAGATA
>CAZHRH010000152.1:0-5383 GCA_964534475.1 uncultured Wenzhouxiangellaceae bacterium | reverse complement strand
TCTGCACATGCTCAACCATTATCTGCAATGACGTGTCGCCGCGGAATCGGTTGACCCCGAGGCGATAGCAAATGCTGACCATGGCGTCGGCGGGAAACTGCTCGATATCGCGGTTGAACGCAATCGCCGCCAGCGGCTGCCGGCTGCCGGCTGGCTGTAGCTGCAAACGCACATGGGCACCCTTGAGCAATTGCCGATCACAAACCCGAAAGCTGCCTTGAAACAAAGGCTCGGGGAATTGCTGCCCCCAGGGCAATTCCGATTCCAGCAGCATGGCCAGCGCCAGCTCGAGTTCTTCCGGCTGCAGTTCGCCATCGGTCAACAGCACCTCATCGCGCAATTCAAGCTGTGCCGCAAGCTCATCCCAGGCGCGTTGAAAGTCAGCCAGGTGCGCTGTTGGCATGCTCAAGCCCGCGGCCATGGCATGGCCGCCAAAACCCGACATCAAGCCGGGATGGCGCGCATCCAGCAACGCCAGGTGATCACGAATATGAATGCCGTTGACCGATCTCGCCGAGCCCTTGAGCAAGGCCTGATCGGTGTCATCTTCGGGATCGGCCGGGGCCAGTGCCAGCACCGGTCGGCGCACGCGATCCTTGATGCGCCCGGCGACCAGGCCGACAATGCCCTGATGCCAATGCTGGTCATACAGGCACAAGGCTTGCGCCAGTTGATCACGCTGCCCCAGTTGCTGCAGCAGAGCATCCACCTGAGCGTCGGCTTCTGCCTGCATCTGCTGCTGCAGATCACGCCGCTGGCGATTGATGTCGTCTAACAGCATGGCCATGTCATCGGCCTGCTCCAGGTCATCACACAGCAGGCATTCGATGCCCACGCTCATGTCCTCCAGCCGCCCGGCGGCATTCAGCCGCGGTGCCACGCGCCAGGCCAGATCCTGCGCCGTGCACAGGCGATGATTGACGCCACCGGCGCGCAACAGCGCCTGCATGCCGGCGCCGGCGCGACCAGCGCGAATGCGCAGCAGGCCCTGCTGTACCAGAATGCGGTTGTTGGCATCCAGCGGCACCATGTCGGCCACCGTGCCCAGCGCCACCAGATCCAGCCAGTCGGCCAGCCTGGGTGGCTGGCGCGTGTCGCTGAACCAGTCGCTGGCCTGCAGGTGTTTGCGCACGCCGCTGAGCAGATAAAACACCACGCCAACCCCGGCCAGCGCCTTGCCGGCAAAGCTTTCACCGGGCAGATTCGGATTGACGATGGCCAGCGCCTGCGGCAGTTGCTCGCCGGGCAGATGATGATCGGTGACGATGGTCTGCAGCCCCAGCGCATTGCCATGCGCGACGCCAGCAATGCTGCTGATGCCGTTATCCACGGTCAGCAACAGATCACCGCTGGCGGCGATCTGCTCAGCCAGCATGGCATCCACCAATGGCGCGGTCAGGCCATAGCCGAAAGCAAAGCGATTGGGCACGCAGTAGCCGATGTTGCGCGCACCCATGGCGCGCAGAGCGCGCAGGCTGAGTGCGCTGGCGGTGGCACCATCGGCATCAAAATCACCCACCACGACAATCCGCCGCTGCTGTTGCACGGCTTGTGCCAGCGCCGCGGCGGCCTGCTCGAACTGGGAAAATGTCGGCGGCAGCAGTCTTGCCAGACTTAAGTCAAGCTGTTCGGCGCTGGCGACACCGCGCCCCAGCAGCACGCGCCGCAGCACCGGATGCAGCTCGGCTGGCAGTCGATCTTTACTATCGATGCGGCGCTGCTGAATGATCATCAATGCGACGTGTCTGCGAGCCAGCGCAGTTGCTGCTGCCAGTCTGACCGCGTGGACATGAAGCGCTGCGGCAGCCTGGCACGCAAAGCATGACTCAGTCGACGCCAGATGGGGGCGGGCAATAGCTGCAGGCTGCGATCGGCCACAGATTGCAGGCGCAACCGCCGCCCGTGTCTGTCATTCAGCAGCAACACCAGCAATTTCAGCAGGGACTGCCAGTTGTCTGGCTGGCTGCGCTGGCGATCAATGCGCCATTCCAACAGCAATGGTGACTGCTGCGGCAGGGTCTGCAGCACCGTACCGGGCGCATGCATGTGCCGCTGCGGCAGCTGCAGCCAGCGACAGTAACCGGCGGCTTGCGGCGACTGCACATGCGCGGCTTGCCAGTTACCTGCATTATCGCCAGCGTCAGTTGCGGCAGCTTGCGGTAGCGAACCACCGCCCCAGAACCACAGTGAATTTAGCGCCGGCAGGCCTTGTTGCTGACGTTCTTGATTGACCGCATGCTGATGCATGAGCATTTGTGCCTCGCTTTGCAAGCGCAGCCAGAAACGATTTGCGGCCCTGCTCTGCAAGGCATGTTCCAGCGGCCGACCCAATGCACGCCAGGGCGGCATCCAGGCCTCCGGCTGTGATTGTTTTGTCAGCAGGTACCAGCGCTCGCAGGCGCTGTCATCTGCGCCGCGCACAAGCTGCATGTCGTGCTGCGTAAACAAGGGCTGCAGAGCATCGATAAGGGCATCGGCCTGCTCTGGCTGCAGGCCAAAATCGGCCACCTGCAGCAGATGCACGCGATTCATGTCGGCCTGCATGTGCACCGGATCGGCGCGCAGCACGTAATCAGCCTGGTCGGCGCTGGCCTGGCCGTCGCCGTCATGGCACCAGGCAAACGCCGCCAGCGGCGCGGCGTCGGCCAGCAGTGTTTGCAGTGATCGTGGCGATGAGCTCTCTCGGGCCACCACAGCCATCAGCGTGGCAGCGAAATCAGGTATGGCTTCGGCAGTGCCGGCGGCGAGCAGGTCAGACAGTTCCGGCAGCAGCAGATGGATGTGTCCGCTGCTTCTCTCAGGCGTAGGCAACGGCAACGATCTCGAAGGTATTCTCACCGCCGGGGGCTTTCACCGTGACTTCGTCGCCGACCTGTTTGCCGATCAGGGCACGCGCCACCGGTGAACTGATGGAGATGTGATTGTTGCGGATATCGGCTTCGACATCGCCGACTATGGTGTAGCAGACCTCTTCATCTGATTCCACATCGGCCAGCGTGACACAGGCGCCGAACACCACCTTGTCACCGGCATTGAGCTTGCTGGTGTCGATAATGCGTGCATTACTGATCACCGTTTCCAGTTCCTTGATGCGCGCCTCGATAAAGCCCTGCTGCTCGCGCGCGGCGTGGTATTCGGCGTTTTCTTTCAGATCACCGTGGGCACGTGCTTCGGCAATCGCTGCGATGACCTCGGGACGATCGTTTTTTTTGAGTTTATCCAGCTCGGCGCGCAATCGCTCGGCACCTGCCTGCGTCAATGGTGGACGCTGATCCATAGTTACTCCTGAGAATTCTCGATTATGCTAGGGCCTGTTTACCCTAACTTGTCCATGCAAATGCTGCAGACAGCGTACCTGTTCGGTACCGTCGTAGTCCAGTGCCTTGAGCGTGGCGCTGGCACCGGCCAGGGTGGTGGAATAATTGACCCGATGCTGCAGTGCCTCGCGGCGAATGGAATAGGAATCTGCAATTGCCTGGCGACCCTCGGTGGTGTTGACGATGAAAGTGATCTTGTCGTTGATGATCATATCAACAATGTGCGGCCGGCCTTCGATGACCTTGTTGACGCGCTCGCAGGTGACATCGTTTTGCTGCAGATAGCTGGCCGTGCCGGCGGTGGCGACCAGGCTGAAACCACGCTGCAGCAGTTTTTGCGCGATCGGCAGCAGGTGCGGCTTGTCGGCATCACGCACGCTGAGAAAAGCGCGGCCAACTGCCGGCAAGGTGCCGCCGGCACCGGCATGGGCGCGGTAGCTGGCTTCGCCGAAACTGTCGCCAACGCCCATAACCTCACCGGTGGAGCGCATTTCCGGGCCCAGGATCGGATCCACGCCGAGAAAGCGGATGAACGGAAACACAGGTTCCTTGATGGCATAAAAATCCGGCACCAGTTCGGTATCCAGGTCTTGTGCGGAAAGCGTCTTGCCGACCATGCACAATGCTGCCGCTTTGGCCAGCGGGGTGCCGATCACCTTGGACACAAACGGCACCGTGCGTGCCGCACGCGGATTGACTTCGAGCACAAAGATGTCCTCGCCGCGAATGGCAAACTGCACATTCATCAGCCCGACCACACCGATGCCGAGTCCGAGCTGCCGGGTCTGTTCGCGCAACCGATCCTGCAGTTCACGACTGAGTGACCACGGCGGCAGACAGCAGGACGAATCGCCAGAGTGCACGCCGGCCTGTTCGATGTGCTCCATGATGCCGCCGATAAGCACGTTTTCGCCATCACAGACGGCATCCACATCCACCTCAATAGCGTGATCCAGAAAGCGGTCCAGCAACACCGGTGCACGATTGGATACATGCACGGCATCACGAATGTAGCGCTTGAGTTCGCTGGCATCGTTGACGATATCCATGGCCCGACCGCCGAGCACATAGGACGGCCGCACCACCAGCGGATAGCCGATCTCCTCGGCCAGCCGCAGCGCATCCGCTTCGTTGCGCGCGGTGCGATTGGGCGGTTGTTGCAGACCCAGTTGCTGCAGCAACTGCTGAAAGCGCTCGCGGTCTTCGGCCAGGTCGATGGCATCCGGCGAGGTGCCGATGATATTGACGCCGGCGGCTTCCAGCTCACGCGCCAGCTTCAGCGGCGTCTGGCCGCCGAATTGCACGATAACCCCGGCCGGCTGTTCCAGCGCATGAATGTCCAGCACCCGCTCCAACGTCAGCGGCTCGAAATACAAGCGATCAGAAGTGTCGTAATCGGTGGACACGGTTTCCGGATTGCAGTTGACCATGATGGTCTCAAAACCGGCCTCGCGCAGCGCATACGCAGCGTGCACGCAGCAGTAATCGAACTCAATGCCCTGACCGATGCGGTTCGGGCCGCCGCCAAGGATCATGATCTTGCGACGTTCGCTGGGCCGCGCCTCGCATTCGCTCTCGTAGCTGGAATACAGATAGGCAGTATCAGTGGGAAACTCCGCAGCGCAGGTGTCCACGCGCAGATACACCGGCTTGATACCGTGCTGCTCACGCTGCTGGCGCACTTGTGCCTCATCCTGCCGCAGCAGATCGGCCAGCCTGGCATCGCTGAAGCCGTTGCGCTTGAGATAGCGCCAGTGGGCTGCGGTGAGTGTATCGGCCGACATTGACTGTAATGCCTGTTCGTCGGCAATCAATTCCTCAATCTGATAGAGAAACCACGGATCAATGCCGCTCAGCGACTGGATGTCCACCAGCGCCAGGCCGGCGCGAAACGCATCGGCGACATAACGCAGGCGATCGCTGCTGGCCTCCTTGAGTTCCAGCTTCAGCCTTGCCGTGGCCGCGCTGTCGCCACGGAGTTGTGATTCATCCATGATCGGATCCAGCCCGCTCAGATCGGTCTCCATGCTGCACAGGGCTTTCTGCAGCGATTCCTTGAACGTGCG
>CAZHRH010000151.1:0-5406 GCA_964534475.1 uncultured Wenzhouxiangellaceae bacterium | reverse complement strand
TACACATCGGTCATTCTGCCTTGCTGGACGAAAAATCAGTTCCAGCAGAGGCAATAGGATTAGTGTAAACAGGCCCTAGTCTGATGGGGAGTCTGTATTTGCCGCAGGGCTAATCCCCCTTGAGCCAGTGCTGTATGTATTGGTACAGCTCGCCCACGCGGATGGCTTCGTGCTGACAGTTCATAGAACAACGCATTGACACGACAGATCGTCTGGCATATGCTTTGGCATATATAAAAGCTAGAGTACATAGCATGACCAGAGCAGAAAGACACGTTCGCCTGTTTCGCAACGGTCGCAATCAGGCCTTGCGCATCCCGCGAGAATTTGAGCTGCAAGGCGATGAAGCCATCATCCACAAGGAAGGTGACCGTCTGATCGTGGAACCTGTGCGCCAAGGTCGCTTGCTGGCCTTGCTTGAGTCATGGTCGCCGCTGGAAGCAGTGTTTCCCGATATAGATGACGATTTGCCGCCGCTGGACGAGCAAATCCTGTGACCAGCCGTCACAAGTATCTACTCGATACCAATATCCTTTCTGACCTGCTGCGCAAGCCGCAAGGGCATGCCGCGCAATGGATTGCCAGAGCGGGAGAAGATAGCATCTGCACCAGCATTGTGGTGGCCGCAGAGCTTCGCTTTGGCGCCGTTAAGTCAGGATCGGCAAAGCTTGCTGAGCGCGTGAATATAATGCTGTCTGCTGTCGATGTGATGCCACTGGACAAGCCGGCCGATCATCACTACGCCACGCTGAGACAGCATCTCAATCAGCAAGGCAGACCGATCGGTCCCAATGATATGCTTATCGCAGCGCAGGCACTGGCCATGGGTCTGATCGTAGTCACGGCTAATCTGGGCGAGTTCACGCGAGTGCCGGGGCTGGCTGTGGAGAACTGGCTGCAAGACTGACAAAGCCTATTCAAAGAGTTGATAAGTAGTTGGACACACATTGATAAGTCTCTGGCTGCAATATCTGAATGGAGTGTGGATGTCCTGAGTTCGCTGATGGTATGGCTCCTTGCACGAAACGTGTGTCAATGTGTTGCCGAATAGTTTATTGCAGTTACGGTCAAGTGTAGCGTATGCAGAGCTGCGGATAAAAGCGGCCACTGTCGTCTTCCCGGCCTGGCGCGCTAAATACACCGGCGACTATTGTCTCGCACATTCTTATCGGAGGCCGGTTCGGCGTCGTCCTTGCGACTTCACCAATTGTTGAGCACAAACACGTCTAAGAGCCTGTAATCATCCTGTACAGGCGCGCCCGGGCCGCAGCGAAGGCGGTTGTCACTGGTCGTGACCGCGCAGAATCTGCGGTTTCATCGACATAAACGCGCTCCACGCTGAGTTACTCAGAGTTAGCGGATGATGAAGATTGAAAACCTGACTCGAAACTGCAAACAAACTGCAATGCAACAGTCACATTAATGAAGCAATATTGGGCGTGTGTTCATCATGGAGTATACGCATGTTCATTCGTCCTTTTCATCGTCTTTTCGTTTCCGCTATATTTTTGCTACTTGGCCTGTTGCTGACAGGTCTGGCATCAGCGACCGCTCCTGTCCGTGTCACCAGCGATGCCGACAGCGGTCCTGGTTCCTTGCGCGAAGCGCTGGCCAGTGGTTCTGGCCGCGTCTCGATTAGCTCAGCGATTTCCACGATCACGATTGCAAGTCCGCTGACATATGCAGGCACTGATCCACTGCGACTCATTGGTCTTGGCCAAACGATCATCGCAACCGGTGATTTCACATTACTGGAAGTTCCCAATGGTGCCAGCGTATCCATCGAACGGCTTAATTTTACCGGCGTGGGAGGATTCAATCTGGAAAATCCCGGCACTGGCAAAGGCGTCTTTGTCGGCGTACCCGAATCACGCAGCGGAACGGTGCGGCTGGAATTGGACCGCGTGCAGGTGCGTGGTGTGGCCAACCATGGCATTCATGTCTCCGACTGCACCTTGGGTGATGATTGCGGCAGCGGCAGCGGTGGTGGTGGCGATGGTTCGCCGGCCTCAGTCTATGTCAGCGCGCGGCGAGTTACGGTCGATGATGCAGGCAACGGCAAATTTGATGCCGACGGTCTCCGGGTGGATGAGCGCAATGATGGCGACATCATTTTCGAGACCTGGTCCAGTCAGTTCAGCCGCGTCGGTGCCGATGGCGTAGAGCTGGATGAGGGCAACAACGGTGATGTTTCAATCAATGTGCGCAGTGCGATTTTTGATCGCAATGGTGGGTTCTGCATTGACGCGCCGCTGGATCTGGCGCAGCCCTGTGTGGAAGATGATGATGGCGAATTGGTGCTGGATCTTGATGACGGCTTCGACGTCGACGAGGCTGGCGAAGGCTCTCTGACAGGCAAGATATTTTTCAGCCTGGTTTCGGGCAATCTGGACGAAGGGCTGGATTTCGACACTGAGGGCCCAGGGCGTGCCAATCTGTCGATCAGTCAGGTGGTCGCAGTTGGTAACGGTGACGAAGGTATCAAGCTGTCGGCCGCCGACGGCACTGATGTTTATATTGATCTGTTCGGATTGACCGTCACCGATAACGGCAACGACGGCATCCAGGTAGAAGCCGAAGATGGTGACGGCGAAGTGCACGTAGCCTTTGCCAATGGCGTCTCATCCGGCAATGAGGATGATGGCCTGGATATCTCTCAGGAAAATAGCGTGTCTCCAGGAACACTCAACATTTTCGGGTTTTCCAGCATTGATAGCATCGATTTGGAGAACGTGATCGAGAACTAACTCGCGCAATAGCGTCGAGCAGCTCATGGGGCCGCCTGGAAAGATTCCGGGCGTCCTTTTTCGGGCCTGCATATCTGCGCTACCCGCACCAGACTCATGAAACCGTCACAGCGGCCACAATCGGATTACTGTCACATTCGCGTGGAGTAGTAAATCGCGTAACCAGCATGCTGCAGTGACTCCTGCTGATGGTGACTGCAATCTCTGATTGCTGGAGAGCATCGATTGAATGTTTGACTGTCTTGCAAAGCTATGAAGTCTTGATGAACCGAGGCTTTGCTCGTAAATGCGATTAATCCATCAGCGATACTGCCAAATATGGCAAAGAACTCATTCCAGAAGGTCTGGGTTTCACCGTGCTCATAGCTGGCATCCTGCCAGTCACGGGTACTGCGGAAAACCCGACATTGTGTCTGGCTTCGCCATCAATTAGGGCCTGTTTACACTAATCCATTAGTGTAAACAGGCCCTAATATGGCTACACTCTTAGCACGTTATCGATTTGCGGAGGGAGATATACAGTGCGACTGTCATTGAAACAGTGTCTCGGCGGGGCCGTTTTTGCGCTGGCAATAAGCCTGTCGGCAGGGCCAGCCTGGTCTGCTGAAGTCCCTACCAGGGCATCCGAGTTTAACGTCTCCGATCAAGCCCTTGCGGCTCTGTCGGAGGATGATCGCGAGGACGTCGTGGATCTGATCGGGGACGTGAACCGGAAGCGCGAGCGCGCGGCCAAGGATATGCGCCGCGCCGCCGAAGACCGCTCGCAAGGAAAGCCCGAGCGGGCCGCAGAGCGCGAGGCGCGCGCGGCCGAGCGCTGGGCGGATGCGCAAGCCGATGCCGAGCGCGTCAGGTCAATCCTGGCGGGTCAGGGCGATCCTGGTCCGGCCGACCGCCGCAATGCTGAACACCGGCACGAGCGGGTCAAGGCCACGGCAAACCATCAAGGCCGCGTTGGCGTGGACAAGGCGCTTGAGAATGCCACGTCCCGCGAGGGGGATTTTGCGCTGAAGACTGCGAAGATCGTGACGAAGACGCCGAATGGGCGGCTGACGCTCTGGGTCGAGGAGCACGGCGCACGGGTGGGCAAAGAGCTCGACAAGCCGGGCGCCGGCGAACTGGCCCTGTGGCAGGACGGCAAGACCTTTGCCAAGCGCCTAGACACCGGCCAGACCTTCACATCCCCCTTCCGCCTGCGCGATATGGAAGCCGGACCCTTCGCAACGACGCCTGCGGAACAGCTTGAACAGTCCGGCCATTATGAGCGCACCGGAGACTGTACCGTGCTTGGACGGACGGGTGAACTGTGGCGCTATCGCCTGCCCATCGCCAATGCCAAGGGGCATGCGGAGGGCTGCCGCTGGAACGGCCTGGAACTGCGCTGGACCGAAGTCGACGGTGCTGGCCGCAAGAACGTAGTGCGGGAGGTCGTGGAACTGATCGAAGGGGAAGGTATCCCCGAGCATATTTCCACACTGTCGAAGAACAGTGACTGATCCGCATTCGAGCTTTTTCCGCAGCCTGACGAGAGCAACCGGTTACCGGTCACTTTACCAATGCAATCATAAGTATCGCCACATTCGGCATGTCCAGTTACCCAAGTGCCTGCAGATGCGCCTTGTGCAGTGACTTGCCACGCGACTTGTTCTCGGCGATGTGCTGACCCGGCCAGAAGCAATCGATATAATCGCTGCCACCGCCAAGCTTCTCGACGCGCTTTTCAAAGCTGTACACCTTAGCCCGGATTATTCGTCACCAGATTGTAACGAGGCGGTTCCAGGCCTTGTGAATGCAGTATTTTCGTGACCGAGGGCACCGCAAACGTACTCGCCTGTACGATGAGGACGCGCGACCGAACGAAACGCTGCAGGCGCGGGGCTGGGGCCGCCGCAGTAGATCGGGTGGTGAATAATCCGGGTTTAGAGCGGTGCATGTCGAACACGGCAAAGAACTCATTCCAGAAGGTCTGCGCCTCACCGCGCTCTTAGCTGGCATCCTGCCAATCACGCGCAAAGCGGGTCGCGCGATTGCGTATGTCGTTCCACTATAGTGGCATCAGGGTTCTCGGGATGGCGTGTACTGTATGCTACAGGATGATGCAGTAGAAATTGTATATTGGTTGCCTTTGTTTGCGTAGGATAGTGTTTGTGGGTGTTCTAAGCCCCCGGCCTGTTGCACCTTAGACGTCTTGACCTAGCTGACACTGCTCGCGTGCTTGGGCTGCTTGTGGAGAACTGGTTACAGAGCTGAACGGCAACAGGTTTGACACTTGTTGATCTGGATTTGTGCTCTTGGAATCGTAAGATTGTGGAAGCAAATAACAACTGTCGCAAGTTCGGCCTTGCTTAGGCCATGGGTATGAACATTAGCAAGGTCATACGTAGGGCCTTACGTAGGGTCATAGGTATTGCCTACAGCTATGGAATCAACTATGCTTGTTGATGTCTGTAATGGTGACTGGACTGTCAATGACAGACAAGCCAAGTTTATTAACAAAGGAGCTACCGCCAATGATTTCGCTTTTCAGCAAACGCAATGACGAAGCTGCGCGCAGACTACAGCGCGGCGTTGAGCGTGGCCTGCAGGATGGTGTAATTACTGATGTGACGCCTACAGGTGGCGTAACGATTGATGTTCCAAAAATGCTGCATCAAAAGAAAGT
>CAZHRH010000150.1:2454-5469 GCA_964534475.1 uncultured Wenzhouxiangellaceae bacterium | reverse complement strand
TCATACATCATCCCAGCAGCCGCTGGCGATGCCAGGCCAATCGCTCCAGTGCCAGGTCAACATCGTCGCGGTGGCTGTTTTGTGCCATCACCGCCAGTCGGATCACCAATTTGCCCTGCAGTCGGGTAGAGGTCAGAAACACCTCGCCTTCGGCTTGTATTGCATCCAGCAGTTGACGATTGAAGTCATCATGCCGATCGGCGCCGACATCGGCAAATAGACCGACGATGGAGAGATCCGGTTTGCCGACAGTGGCAAAGCCCGGCATCTGCTGCAGTCGCTCCCAGGCATAGCGGGCCAGCAACAGCTTTTCTTCCAGCGCTGCGCGGAACGCTGCCAGGCCATACAGTTGCAGCGGCAGCCACAGCCGCAGGCCGCGAAAATGCCGGCTCAGCTCCAGCGACAACTGGTGCGCATCCAGCTCCACACCCTCTGCCAGCAGGCTGGCGTCGGACATGTAATCGCCGGTGGCGCTGAGTGCTGCCGCAAGATCCATGCCCCGACGCACCAGCACCACACCACTGCCGAACGGCACAAACAGACCCTTGTGTGGATCCACGATGAGTGAATCAGAGTGCTGCAGACCGGCGAGTATTTTGCGTCCTGTTGTAGACAAGGCAAAAGACGCGCCATAGGCACCATCGACATGCAGCCAGAGTTGTTCTTGCCGCGCAATCTCGGCCAGATCAGACAACGGATCCACCGCGCCGATGTCGGTGCTGCCGGCATTGGCGATCAGCAGCCACGGCTGCAAACCCGCAGCGCGATCCGCGCTGATCTGCTGCTGCAGGCTGTGCGCCGACATGCGCCAGCCAGCATCCATCTCGATCTGGCGCAGCTGACAGTGACTTAACCCCAGCACATGCAGCGCCTTGGCGATGCAGTGGTGCGCCTGCGCGGTCAGGTAAATCACCTGCTGGGACAAATCTGCCGGTTGCAGGCCGCGCTGTTCCCGGGCGCACAGCAAAGCAGTCAGATTGGCGATGCTGCCGCCTGAGGTCAGATCGCCTCTGGCCGTTTCCGGATAGCCGAATTCATGTGCCAGCCAGCGCAGCAGTTGTTGCTCAAGTGCCGCCGCTTGTGGCGCGGCAAATCTCGCTCCGGTGTAGCGGTTGCTGGCAGCGGCCAGATAATCACCCAGTGCAGCGGCATAGTTGCCGCTGCCGGGGATAAAGCCGAACAGTCGCCCGCTGCCGTGACGCAGGCCGTCATCGGCGATACAGCCTTGCAGCAGCGCAAACAGTTCAGCAGGTGGCTGCGGCTGCTCGCTGAAGGACAACTCGGTCAGCTCGCGCTGGCGCGGGCGCACGCCAGCAGGCTGTTGCTGCAGGGCCTGCAGATAGTTCTCCACCAGTTCATCGGCGCGACGGCGCCAGTCTGCGCGCAGCGTCGGGCCGGCATCGAGCCGACTGCTGAGCGCAGCCAACTCTTGCAGTTGCTGACGCACGGCTTTCAGGTTATGCCCGGATTGCTGACTCATGCCTGCCAATACCGGCAAGCTGCGCGTCCTGGTTTCGCTGTATCGGCATCAGCGCTATACTGCAGTTCGGTCATCATTGCTACGCCTTCGGAATCAATCATATGCAAGCTCATATCACATTGTTCTATGCCAGTCTGCTCGGCATATTGTTCATTTATCTGTCCTATATTGTGGTCAGCTTTCGTCGTCGGGAGCAGGTTGATATCGGCATGGGCAAATCCCAGGGCATGGCGCGCTCGGTGCGCGCGCAGGCAAACTTCTCCGAATATGTGCCGCTGGGACTGCTGCTGATGCTGGCGCTGGAAAACATGCCGGCACCGGGTATCCTGGTGCATCTGATCGGCACGCTGTTGCTGGCTGGACGTATCCTGCATGCGCAGGGCTTCCCGCACAAGGTAGGACCCAGCCCGGGACGCATCTGGGGCACGGCGATGACCTGGGCAGCGATTGTCATTGCCAGCCTGGCCGGGATTTACTATACGGTCATCGCCGGCCTGCTGCTGGCATTCAGCTGAATTCGATTTTTAGCCAGTACAACGCGGCAAAGATTTTCGGATCCAGTTGCTGGCCTTGCTTTTGTCTGTCGTGCAGCCATTGCGGCAGTTCGGTCAAAGGCACTTTGTGTACCTTGATGTTTTCGCTGGCATCACCGCCGCCGGCGCCGGTCTGCTGGCAGCCGTGGGCACGGAACATGTGCACCTGCTCATCGGTCAGACCGGCCGAGGTGGGCCCGGACAGGACCAGCTGCAGCGATTGCGCGCAGTAACCGGTTTCTTCTTCCAGCTCTCGCATTGCCGCCTGCTGCAGGCTTTCGTCGCTGTGTGCCGTGATATCGCCGACCAGACCGGCCGGCAACTCGATCGTGCTCGCCTGCACCGGAATACGGTATTGTTCCACCATCAACAGCTCGCGCTGGGCGGTGACGGCTATAACGATGACCACGTCCGAGCGATGGCGTCTGCTGGCATATTCCCAGCCGTCGCGTTCGCGCAAGGTGATCCAGTCACCTGCATAATGCAATTTATCCATGGCTTGAAGAATACGCCATCAGCAACACATTGTGAACATGTTCAGCATGTGCCAGTCATACATTCGATTCTGAAGTAACCGCACGCCAAGCGGTCGATCCAACACACAGGAATACAATCTATGCAAATTCAATCGATACCATTGTTCCGCTTGTGCCAGTGTCTGGCCATGGCATTGCTGTTACTGACAGGTTCATTACAAGCACAGCAAATCCCATCACAAGCTGACGCTGGCGACAACAGTGATGCTGATGAGGCAGCGGCTAAAACCACGTTTCCAGAGCAACTGCCGCGTCAATTCGGAATATTGCAGCAGATGTCAGCACGCGCGCTGGTCGAGGACAACCTGCCCGAGTTTGTGCGCATACTGGAACACAGCCGGGAACTGTTTCCTTATGATCCGGGCGTCATGATTCAACTGGTCGCAGGTTATGCGCTGCAGGATGAAAAAACCAAGGCGTACAATCTCATGCTGAACATGCAGCAACAAGGCATTGGTTTTGATTT
>CAZHRH010000150.1:0-2354 GCA_964534475.1 uncultured Wenzhouxiangellaceae bacterium | reverse complement strand
GAGCGCCACGGCATGGGCAACATTGCCGTGGCCGATGATGGCACCGTTTATCTGGCTGATTTGCGCTCGCCGGCAATATATATGTTGGCACCAGACGATGAGGAACTGACCGTGCTGGCGGTAGGCCCGGCCTTGCCTGCTATTCGCGGCATTACGCTTAATGAAGAACAGAACCTGTTGTATCTGGCAGATCAAAGGCGTGGCCTGGCGTTTATCGATCTGGCCGACAAGCGCAGCTATTTGATGGGCGCGCCGGAAACGCTCAATCTGGGTGGTATTGAAGGCATAGATTACTGGAACAATCATCTGGTCATGATCCAGCCTGGCATGCGACCGGCGCGGGTCATGAAAATTCTGCTGGCCAACAATGGTCGCAATACTGTCACCTCGGAACCAGTGGATGCCAATCATCCCGAATTCAAGGCGCCGAATTACGGTGTGGTAGTAGATGACGAATATTACTATCTCGGCGCTAGCCATTGGAGTTCATACGACATCAACGGCAACCGCCTGCCCGGTACCGACCTCAGCCCGGTGCCAGTGCTGAAATTTGCCTTGCAGGCGATTGATCCCGAGCAGCAGTTCAGCCCTGAACTGGAAGATGTTTTACGGCGTCGTGCCGAGCAACAGCAAAACCAGCCGCCGGCCATGTTGCGCCCACCTGAGGAAGACGACAACTGAGCAGGCTGCAGCACCCCGCTTGACAATTGATGTGATATCGTTATGATATCAAAATAAATCAAACGGAGAGCCGTCATGCAAGAAAAAATCACCCGCTCCTTGCCGGGCATAGCAAGTCTGATTCTGATTCTGGTCGTCATGCTGGGCATTGGCTGGCTGTTCATTGATGCAGTGCGCAGCAATGATGTGACCGTGGTCATCACTGCTGTGTTGTTGTTCAGTATCCTGTTACTCAGTCTGGTCGGCTTATATATGGTGGAACCGAATCAGGCTGCTGTGCTCACCCTGTTCGGTAAATATGTTGGTACCGACAAAGTGCAGGGATTGCGTTTCAACAACCCGTTTTATGCCAAGCGCAAGATTAGCCTGCGTGTGCGCAATTTCGAATCCGGCAAGCTCAAGGTGAATGAACTCGACGGCAGCCCGGTAGAGATTGCCGCTGTGGTGGTATGGCGGGTGGTTGATTCTGCCGAGGCGGTATTCAATGTGGATGACTACGAAAGCTTCGTGCATATCCAGTCGGAAGCAGCGATCCGCTCGCTGGCGACGCAGTATCCCTATGATCAACACGAGGCCGACCAGATTTCGCTGCGCAGCCATCCGCTGGAGATTTCTGAATACCTTAAGCAGCAACTGGATGAACGTCTCAACACTGCCGGTGTAGACGTTATCGAGGCGCGTATCAGCCATCTGGCCTATGCGCCGGAGATTGCCCAGGTCATGCTGCAGCGGCAGCAGGCCAATGCCATCGTTGCCGCACGTCGGCGCATTGTCGATGGTGCCGTGGGCATGGTGGATATGGCGCTGGCGGATCTCAAGGCCAAGGGCATCGTCGAACTGGATGAGGAGCGCCAGGCGCAGATGGTCTCCAATCTGCTGGTGGTGCTGTGCTCGGATCATGCCACCCAGCCGGTGATCAATACCGGCAGTATCTATCAGTAGCTTGGCGTGGCGGCACGCAAACCCTTTGCACTGCGACTCAGCGTGCCGGTGATGCAGGCCATGCAGCGCTGGGCCGATGATGATCTGCGCTCGCTCAATGGTCAGATAGAATGGGTATTGCGGGAAGCTTTGCGCAAGTCCGGACGGCTCAAAACCGACACGGCTGAGCCTGTGAATGATACTGACAACAGTGATTAATGCGTGATTAACATGGCAATCGATGCTATTGTTGCAATGATCTGATCGGGAAGTTACACCATGCAATATGAAGTCGCACCACTGAGTAAAGTCACACAGATATTCATCATTGTGCTGTTTGTGCTGGTACCGATCGGGTTGGTGAGCATGACCGTGATAACGGTCAATGATCAGCAACTGACCTGGAAAATTGCCTGGCCGGTGGCGGTGATCATGTTTCTGATCGGCCTGGCCTGTCTGCGTCGTGGTGTCGAGTTGGAAGGGGAAACGCTGCAAGTCAAGGCTGCCATGTATACCCACCAGATCAACATACGCGATATGGATCTCGAGCAGGCAAAGGTTATCGATCTGCAAGAAAAGCTGCAGGCCAGACCGAAATGGCGCAGCAACGGTTATTCGGTACCCGGCGGATTCAATGCCGGCTATTATCGCGGCCACCAGAAGCAGAAGATGTTCTGTCTGATCACCGCACCCAGGGTGCTGAAATTACCGCTGCATGATGGCGATGAAATTCTGCTCAGCCTGGAACAGCC
>CAZHRH010000149.1:0-5490 GCA_964534475.1 uncultured Wenzhouxiangellaceae bacterium | reverse complement strand
TGGTGATCACGTGGATTATTCCGCGCAGGTCTCGGAGTCCAATCTTGCTTTGCTGCATGTCATCGTGCGGCCGCGTGATGAGAGCGGCCAGGTGGCTGCAGTGCATGTACTGCAGCAGCGCATCTGGACGGCGCTGACGCTGTGGCGTGACGAGCTGAAGAAGACCCTGCTTAACCGTTTTGGTGAAGCGCAGGGATTGGCGTTGACGGAGCAATACGAACACGCCTTTCCGGCCGCCTATCGTGAGGATGTGTCGGCCTGGGTGGCGTCGTTTGATATCGAAAATCTGCAGCGATTGACCGCTGACGAGCCGTTGCGCACCAGTCTGTATGCACCGCGCCAGGCGCGCATGAAAAATCTGCTGCGCTTCAAGCTGTTTCGTTTGCATGAGGCTTTGCCGCTGAGCTCGATTTTGCCGACGCTGGAAAACCTCGGTGTACGCGCGATCAGCGAGCGCCCGTACAAAATTGAATTAAAAGACAACGGTGCGGCCTGGATCCAGGATTTCGACATTCTGCCGGACACGCGCATGTCGTTTGATCTGCACGTGGTGCAGGAAAGTTTTCGTCGAACTTTCTGCGCTGTGCAGTCGGGCACGGCCGAGGACGACGGCTTCAACCGGCTGGTGGTGGCATCCAATCTGAATGTGCGTCAGATCTCCATGCTGCGCGCTTACTGTCGCTACCTGCTGCAGACCGGTATGCCGTTTTCGCAAACTTACCTGGAGGACATCCTCGCAGCACATCCGATTTTGACCCTGCTGCTGGTGGGGCTGTTTGAAGCACGTTTCGCACTGGAAGCTGATCTGGCGGCACGTTTTCGCACGCTGGCGAAGGTTTTTGCCCGGCTGCGCAAGAAACGCGACGATGATCCGATCGAGTCGGCGCTGGATGCAGCCATCAGCGCCATCATCGACAACGGCCATGCTGGTCGCGATGAGCAGATCAAGCTGCTGGAAGCCGCCGTCCAGGCCGATCTGGAAAGCATTACCAGTCTGGATGAAGATCGCGTCATGCGCGATCTGTTTGAAGTTATCAGCGCCACCCTGCGCAGTAACTTCTACCAGCTCACGGCAGACGGCCAGGCACCCGCCTACATCAGTTTCAAACTGGATTCCGCACGCGCGCCGGAATTGCCGAAACCACGACCGTTGCGCGAAATCTGGGTACATTCGCCGCGCATGGAAGGCATTCATCTGCGTGGCGGCATGGTCGCGCGCGGCGGTTTACGCTGGTCCGACCGGCGCGAGGATTTTCGCACCGAGGTGCTCGGTCTGATGAAAGCACAAAACGTCAAGAACACCATGATCGTGCCGGTCGGCGCCAAAGGCGGCTTCGTCGTCAAGCACCTGCCGCAAGGCAGTCGCGAAGAAGTTATGGCCGAGGTGGTGCACTGCTATCAGACCCTGATCCACGGCCTGCTCGATATCACCGACAATCTGATCGACGGCGAAGTGGTGCCACCGCAAAGACTGATCCGCCACGATGGCGATGACAATTACCTGGTGGTTGCTGCCGACAAGGGCACGGCGACGTTTTCCGACACCGCCAATGCCATCGCCGAGCAGGAAAACTTCTGGCTTGGCGATGCCTTCGCCTCCGGTGGTTCCAATGGCTACGATCACAAGGCCATGGGCATCACCGCCAAGGGCGCCTGGGAATCGGTCAAGCGGCATTTCATCGAACTTGGCCTGGACACGCAAACGCAGCCATTTACCGTGGTCGGTATCGGCGATATGGGCGGTGATGTGTTCGGCAATGGCATGCTGCTGTCGCCGTGCATCCGGCTGCAGGCGGCGTTCAACCATCTGCACATTTTCCTTGATCCAGACCCCGATCAGGAAACCTCGTTTGCCGAGCGCCAGCGCCTGTTCACGGCACAGGCATCAGGCTGGGATGAGTACAACGAGAAGCTGATCTCCAAAGGCGGCGGCGTGTTTCTGCGCGCGGCCAAATCCATCAAGCTGAGCCCGCAGGTGCGCGACTGGCTGGGTATCGACGACACTGAACTGCCGCCGCAGGCGCTGATCCGCGAGTTGCTCAAGGCACCCTGCGACCTGCTCTGGAACGGCGGCATCGGCACCTATGTCAAGGCCAGCAGCGAATCCGACGAGGAGGTCGGCGATCGCATCAACAACGCGCTGCGGGTGAACGCTAAAGAACTGCGTTGCCGCGTCATCGGCGAGGGTGGCAATCTGGGCATGACGCAACTGGGGCGGGTGCAATATGCCCTGCACGGCGGCTGTATCAACACCGATTTCATCGACAACTCGGCCGGCGTGGACTGTTCCGACCACGAGGTCAATATCAAGATCCTGCTGGCCCAGGCGGTGGCCCGGAACAAGCTGCAGGCAAAGCAGCGCAACCAGTTGCTGCAGGACATGACCGACGATGTCGAGCGCCTGGTGTTGCGCAGCAACTACCTGCAGGCGCAGGCACTGAGCATCATGGAGAGCTACAATATCAGCCGGCTGGGTGCCATCATGCATGCCATGTCGGTGCTGGAGGCTTCCGGTCTGCTCGATCGCGAACTGGAGTTTTTACCCGACAACGAAACCCTCGGCGAGCGCGTCAGTCATGGTCAGGGCCTGACCCGGCCGGAACTGGCCGTGCTGCTGTCCTACAGCAAGATCTCCCTGTATCAGCAACTGCTGGATTCGGATGTGCCGGAAGATCCTTACCTGGCCGCTGAATTGGTGCAGTATTTTCCTCCGGCGCTGCAGAAAAAACCCTGGCTGGAGTTTCTGCAGCAGCATCCGCTGAAGCGCGAGATCATCGCCACTCAGGTCACCAATAACATCATCAACCGCATGGGTGTGGCCTTTGTCGCGCGCATGAATGAAGACACCGGTGCCGATGTCACCAGCATTGCCAAGGCGTATGCCATCGTGCGCGAGGTGTTCCAGGCGCAGCAGTTCTGGGACGACATCGAAGCCCTGGACGGCAAGATTTCCGGTGCGCAGCAGGTGCGCGCGTTCATGCAGATGTGGGATGTGTTGCGACAGGGCACGCGCTGGCTGCTGCATCATCCCGATGCCGACGCGCTGGATGTGCGCGAGAAAGTCGACTATTTCCAGGCCGGCGTGGAGCAGGTACGACAGCAGCTACTGCAAGCGCTGCCGGAAGACGGTCTGGAAGATTACCGGCAACAGCGCGACAGCCTGCAACAAGGCGGTTATGCACAGGACTTTGCCGAGCGCATCGCGCGCCTGCAGTTCATGAACCAGGCGCTGGACATCGTCGACGAAGCCAGCCGGCAGCAACTCCCGATTGAGCAGGTCATGGGTGTGCATTTCGACATCGGCCGGGTATTGCACATTGACTGGTTACGACGTCAGATCGAAACGCTGTCTACCAGCGGCAACTGGGAAGCGCACGCGCGTGGCCATTTGCGCAATGACCTGATCACCCAGCATCGGCACATCACTGCCAGATTTCTGCGCTGGCAGCAACAGACGCCGGAACTCAACATCGCCACCTGGCAGCAACATCACGCCGAGCGCCTGCAGCGCATTCAGCACATGTTGCTCGACATGCGCAAGCAGGACAGCATGGACATCGCCTCCATGACCGTCGCCGTGCGCAGCCTGGAACAACTGGTGCAAAGTGCCTGAGCCCGCTGCACAAAACCAGGCCACGCGGCTGGCTTTTATCGCCAGCGGTCTGCCGGAAGCGCAGCAGGCCAGACAGCGCCTGCATGCGCGTTATGGTGAACACAGCCTGGATCAGGCCGATGTCGTCGTCGTGCTCGGCGGCGATGGCTACATGCTGCGTGCACTGGCGGCGCATACCCATCTGCACAAGCCGTTTTATGGCATGAAGCAGGGCACGGTGGGTTTTTTGCTGAACCAGTACGATGAAGATGAGCTGCTGCAGCGCATTGCTGCCGCTGAACCGGTCATTTTGCACCCGCTGGCCATGACCGCAACAGACACTGACGGCCAGACGCATCAATCCCAGGCCATCAACGAAGTGTCGCTGTGGCGACAAAGCAATCAGGCCGCACATTTGCGCATCAAGATCAACGATGTCGTGCGCGTAGAGAAGCTGGTCGCCGATGGCGTGTTGCTGGCCACCGCCGCCGGCAGCACCGCCTATAACCTCTCTGTGCGTGGCCCGATTCTACCGCTGGGTACCGACGCGCTGGCGCTGACACCGATCAGCCCGTTCCGGCCGCGGCGCTGGACCGGTGCCATCTTGCCGGGGCAGGCGCGGGTGGAAGTCGAAGTGCTGAACCCGGACAAGCGGCCGGCGAGCGCCACCGCCGATGCCTTCGAAGTGCGCGACGTGCAGCACGTGAGCATGCATCTGGCCTGCGACACCGAATACACGCTGCTGTTTGATCCTGACCATTCGCTGGAAGAGCGCATCTTGCAGGAGCAGTTTTTGTGAGCAGCGACGAGCACAGGCAGCAGCAGCCGCTGGTCATCGCCATTTCCTCGCGGGCATTGTTTGACCTGGACGCAAGTCACCGCGTGTTCGAACGGCAGGGACTGGAAGCGTTTGAGCGCTACCAGCGCGAACACGAAAACGAACTGCTGCAGCCGGGCATGGCGTTTGATCTGGTGCATAAACTGCTGGCCCTGAACGATCCTGAGGCCGGTTACACCCCGATCGCAGAGCACCCCGGCGTGGAAGTGGTGCTGATGTCGCGCAACAGCGCCGACACCGGCCTGCGCGTGTTCAACGCCATCGAGCATTACGGTCTGGGCGTGATCCGCGCCGCGTTCACCAACGGTGCCAGCCCGCACGTGTACATGGAGCCATTCGGTGCGCAACTGTTCTTGTCGGCGCATGATGAGGACGTGCGCGCGGCGCTGGATGCCGGTTACGCTGCCGCTACGTTGATCGCCGCACCACCCGGCCGCCAGGCCAGCACACAGTTGCGGCTGGCCTTTGACGGTGACGCTGTGCTGTTCAGCGACGATTCCGAACAAATCTACCAGCGCGACGGCCTGGACGCCTTTGTTGAAGCCGAACGTGCCGCCGCCGAACAGCCCATGCTGGCCGGCCCGTTCAAGCCGGTGCTGCAGGCCATCCACCAGATTCAATCCGCCTATCCCATGGACCACAACCCGATCCGCACCGCGCTGGTCACCGCCCGCTCGGCCCCGGCACACAAACGCGTCATCCTCACGCTGCGCGAGTGGGGCATCCGCATTGACGAATCAATGTTTCTCGGCGGCCGCAAAAAAGGCCAGTTCCTGCGTGCCTTCGGCGCCGACATCTACTTCGACGACCAGATGGTGCACGTTGAATCCACCGGCGAACACGTTGCCACCGGCCACGTGCCGCATGGGGTTACAAACGCACGCAGCAAAACGGAATGATTAGTTATTGAAGCCATAAACTCATCATGAGTTTTTCAGAGCCTGCTCGGAGCCGAATGAACAACAGCCACAAGCGTAAACAACGCTCACTATAGGAGCATGCTTGCAGGCGAATGAACATCAGCAACAAGCATAAACAACGCTCACAGTAGGAGCATGCT
>CAZHRH010000148.1:0-5557 GCA_964534475.1 uncultured Wenzhouxiangellaceae bacterium | reverse complement strand
ATCTCGTTCCCACACTCCGGCGTGGGGATGTTCACCACCATGCTTTCCCACGCCGAAGCGTGGGAACGAGTCAACCGGCATGTTCACGACCATGCCGTCCAAAACCGCAGTCATGGAAACAATCAACAGTCTGATGCAAACAGAAGCCTAAAAGACTTCCGAGCGATTGGCCTCACTGGCCGCCAGCAGCGCTGCGGCTTGATCCAGTCTTGCATTCATCCCGGCAAGCTTCTCTTGCACCGCCGCCACATCGGCACCTTGCTGCATGAGCTGCGGCAAGCCGGCATTGAAAGCCAGCTCCAGCTTTTCCACCAGCTCAGCGTCCTGGGCAATAAGGTCGGCTTCAAGAAATTCAAAGCGCTGCATGTATGCATTGTAGACAAGCTTTTGTGCCTGCTTGACATCATTATCAGCATAAGCCTGCACCGCCTGCTCCAATTCATCGCGAATGGCTGCTATCTGCTCGGCATAGTCACCTTCAGGCGCGGCTTGAGCCGGAACCTGATCCATGCCCTTCTCATACTGATTGGCGGCAAGAGTCAACCCGCCCAGGCCCTGCCACAATGCCACGGCGAGATCGTCCCGAGCTGCCTGCAGATCAGCTTCACCGGCATCGGTTTTCAGCGCCTGCTGCAGGTTGGATAAGGCTTGCCACACAGGCGGATACAGGATCGAGGCTTTACGTTCGATGGCGCCATGAACCGCGACTTCTTCCCACAGATCGATCAATTTCTGCGCACTGACCTCGCTGTCAGCGTCATTGCTGTAGGCGGTAGCAATTTCATCAGCGCAGTCAAGCATGCGCATCACATCCTGACGATACTCGTCCAGCCGCAGGTGGAATTCGTCGACATCAGCTTCATAATCGCCATGAGCATGGACGCTGGAGAATGCCAGCATAAGCGCCAGCAGGCACAGTGGTACGCGCACAATGTAACTTCGCATGATCATTTATACCTTCAGTTAAAAACACAGTTAAATAATAACACATCTCATTTGCATTTTTAAGGTGAAAGCGACTGGATTTGGGATTTGAGTCTTGATTAGCAGTTTTGATCGGTCATCACTTTGCAGCAGCGATTCTGGATTGCCACAACGGCTACGCCGCTGCGCAATGACGGCATGGTTTTGCATACCAGGCGTCTTTTCGATCATGCAGTATGCAGGCGACTGATGGCGAGAGTCATGCTGCTGGTGGATTGTTTTCTTTGGTCTTTTTATCGTCCTTTACCGGTTTATTGCTCGTTATCTCTTTATCTGCTTCGGTCTCCTTTTTGCTGCTGGCGTGATCAGCATCACTGGACTTTTTCGCTGCATCACCGCTGTCAGATTTTACTGCGGCATTGCCATCAGCGCCCTTTTCAGTATCTGTTTTCTTTGCTTGCGCTGGCTTGTTTGCCTGCGCTGGTGACGGCGTTTTGTCGTTATCGCTGCTGGCGGCTTGAGCAGCCGTTGCCGTCTTCTCAGCGGGCTTTTGCGCAGATTGTGCAGGATCGGTTTTAGCTGCACTGGTCTTGCTGTCCTGCTTCCCGGATGCTTTCTGCCCTGCTGGTGCCGCGGCTGTCTGGGTTTGTTGCGCCGCTGAGTCTGTTGACTTGCTTGATTCTGCTGCGGCAGCAGACGGCTTTTCTTTGCTCTGCTGATCGGCAGATGCCGGCGCATAACCGACCCGCTGAATCGACACCGCACCGGGATCAATCGGCGGCAGGCGCTGCTGCAGTTTTTCGCTGTCGGTCAGTTGCTGCGCACCACTGGCGAGGTGATCGAACACCGCCTTGTAGCTGTCGGTGAGTTGATTGACCAGTTGCGCGGTTTCGGCAAAATGCTCAGTGACCTGATCGCGGAATTGCTCGTGTTCCTGGCGCAGATCCTGCACGCTTTTGCCATCACTCTGTTTGCGCTGGGCCATTTGTGCCAGCCAAAAGCCGATGCCTGCACCAACCACCACTGCGATAAAAACTGCTATCCAGGCCGCGCCAGTCATTTGTTCCTCCAGTGTTTTGCAATCAGGTGACTATGATAACGCGACGGTGTGAGCTTGCGGTTAAACAGGCCCTAATTCCTCATCAGAAACTTCAATCGCGTTTGCCAAACGGCTGCAGCAGCAGTCTGCTGATGTTTTGCTCGCTGCCACCCTCAACGCCAATGCGCATGCCGCGGCGACGGGCAAAGTCGCTGCGCGTGCGAAACAGACGGTCCCAGAAACTGAACAAGGTGCCATAATTGGAATCGGTATGCGCGCGGACGGCATGATGATGCACCCAGTGGATCGACGGCGTTATCAACAGCCGCGACAACAACCACTCCAGCCGCGCTGGCAGCTTGAGGTTGGAATGATGAAAGCCGGCGGCCGCCAGCAGCAGTGTTTCAAACACCAGCACCGAGGCCAACGGCAAGCCCAGCAGGATGATCAGCACGGCACGCGCGCAGGCCGACAGCAGCACTTCACCGACATGAAAACGCAGCGCCGAGGTAACATCCAGGAACTCGTCTTCGTGATGCACGCGATGAAAACGCCACAGCAACGCCACCCGGTGATTGGCCACATGCCAGCCGTAAATGGCAAGATCCAGCAGCACAATATCCAGCAGCAGACCCGCGCTGCCGCGCCACCACTCGGGTCGCCACGCCAGCACATGATCTGCAGCCAGCGCGGTCAAAGGCAGCACCAGCAGCAGCGAGGCAGCGACATTGATCAGCCACAAGCCAAGATTGTTCACCAGTCGCAGTTGCCTTCGCTGTGCTTGCTGCGGCCAGTGATCGGCCGAATGTGCGCGTTCGAGCACAAACAGCAGCAGCAACACAACTGCTGCCACCAGCGCCTTGTACTGCAGCAGCGTCTCCATTATCCCGGATTATGCAGGCAGGGCGCGAAAGCGCCGACTGATGCGCCGATACGGCAGCAACAACAGCAGGGCGATGCACAGTTTCACCAGATAATCACCCAGTGCCCAGGTCAGCCACGGCAAACCGGTACCGATAAACGCAAAGGTGAAAAACCAGGCCGTGTCCAGCGCCGAGCCAATGCAGCTCGACAGCAACGGCGGCAGCCACCATTGACCGGCATGACGCCAGCGATGAAACAGCCACACATCCAGCATCTGCGCGAGCAGAAAAGCACTGCCCGAGGCTGCAGCAATGCGTGGTGTGGCCAGCCAGGCCGACAACAACACGGCAACGACAAAGCCGCCCCATACCAAGCGCCGGGCCTGCTGCGGGCCAAAACGGCGATTGCACAGATCGGTGAGCAAAAACGCCAGCGGATAAGTGATCGCACCCCAGGTGAGCCAGTCATTGACCGGGTATTGCACCAGCACGTTGGCGCTGACCACCACCAGCACCATGGCCAGCAGGTAAGGCCACAAGCCGAGACGCGTCGTCATTTTGCTTGCTCTACAAGATTTAGCACGATGCAGATTTCGCCCTATCAAGCCGCGCCGTTTCGACCGCTGCCACTGTCGCTGCGAGCCGATGCTGCCGGATCAGGCCGCAGCGGCCGGATCAATGCTGCCCATCTGTGCCGCGCGGCCGCCAGCCAGCGGCGCATTATCGGCGCTGCGGTAGGTAAACACCAGCGCCAGCTTGACGCTGGTGTCATGATTGCGACCGGCAGCATGCAGCAGACCGCTGTGAAACAGCAGCAGATCGCCAGGCTGCAGCTCGGCGCGCACCGCCTGCTGGATCAGCTCGCGATTGCGCGCAATATCGCTGCGAAAAAAGCGCTGCTGATCAAATCGATCCGTATCCAGATGCAGGCGGTGGCTGCCCGGAATCAGCCGCATGCAGCCGTTACGGGCAGTTTCTCGCCCCAGCGCCAGCCATGCAGTGATCAGATTGTTGTCGGCAAACTGCCAGTAACGGAAGTCCTGATGCCACAAGGTGCTGCTGGAATGCTGCGGGTGTTTGGTCATGATGCAGTTATGATGCGCCAGCTCCAGGCGAATCGCAGCGCTGGCCAGCAACTGCCGCACCGGTTCGATGATGGCGTCGGCAAGCGCCTGCTGGCGAAACGCCTGCGCCCGCGACCAGGCATTGAGCAAGCGGCGAATGGTACGGCCACCGGGCTGCGTATAATCTGTCGGCGCACCCGGGTAATGCACATCGGCCTCATATTCCAGCGGTGCCGCGGCTGCCAGCAGTTGCTGTTGTGCCTGCACCTGCAAGCGCTGCAGTTGCTGTGCTGCGGCAGCAGCCGGCAGAATCAGGTAACCTTGACGCTGAAAAAACTCGCATTGCGCGGCAGACAGCGCTGCATCAGCGGACTGCATTTCAGGCAGCGCATCGGTTCCACTCAATGAGTCCTCTATGTGGTTGGGTATCGACATCACAATCATTCTCCTGGTCGCCGCTGGCCTGCTGTTGCTGGGCACGGCAGCAGCGGTGGCGATCTGGTATTGGGCCACACCGGTGGCCTGGTGGTTCCGCTTCCTGGAACGTCGTTACGGCAGACTGCGATCGGTCTTTATCAATCTGGATGCTGCCCGCGTTCATCTGCTCTATCGCGACGCGGAAAATGGCAACCAGCAGATGCCAATACTGCTGCTGCACGGTCTCGGCGCGGATGCCGATCACTGGTGTCTGATGAGTGCACAACTGACCGCTAATAGGCAACTCATCATACCTGATCTGCCCGGGTTCGGCGACAGCGAGTTAGCACAGAAACCACCGCAAAGCCCGCAGCAATATGCCGCCTGGCTGCTGCGGCTGCTGGATCATCTCGGACTTGAGCGCGTGCATGTTGTGGGTAACTCCATGGGCGGCTACATTGCCGCACAGCTTGCGCATGATGCACCGGCCAGGGTTGCCAGCCTGTACCTGCTCGCACCCGGCGGTGTCGTCAGCGGCAGGCAAAGTGAGTATCTGCAACAGGTGGCCGATGGTTATAACAACGCGCTGGTGGTGACCACTCTGGCGCAGCAGCGCGAAGTCACCAAAATGTGCATGCAGCGTCCGCTGTGGCTGCCGGAACCGATGCATCGCTGGCTGGCCCGGCGTGCGCTGAAACAATCGGCCCATACCCAGGCTTGTTTTGATGCCATGCGCTATGCGGCCGAACCCATCGAACAACTGGCGACAGAAATCACCCAGCCGACGCTGATTCTGTGGGGGGCCTGCGACCGGATACTGCACCCGGACGGCCTGCAGATTCTGGCCGCAGCGATGCCGCAGGCAGAAACCGTGCTGCTGGAAAACACCGGCCACCTGCCGATGCTGGAGGCGGCCAAGCTTTGCGCCCGCCGCTATCTGGCTTTTCTTGCTGGGTATGAGAAGTCTGCATAGCATCTCACCAAGCCATTGATGATTGCCGAGCCGATAGCTTGATGGCATCAGCACGTTGATGCTTAACCGACGCTGTCTCTGCTCAGCAGCAAGCGGCGAACAGTTTGATTATTGACTTATATTATATAATCATCAAATATCGAATCATCAGAACACTCGTCACACCAAGGCCATAACTATCAATCACATAAGCGATAAAGCTAATCCAGATCCGAGCATGTCTGACGCGCCGACGCAGCGCTGGGCAACGCTTTATCATCGTGATTTCGAGCACGAC
>CAZHRH010000147.1:0-5621 GCA_964534475.1 uncultured Wenzhouxiangellaceae bacterium | reverse complement strand
ATGCGCCCGGCGCGATCATCACTGGCATCGGATGTAACTTTCGCCAATCGAAACAGCCACCTCACCACCTTTCCGCTGAGCGTCAGTGCAAGCAGATACGCTGTCCCCCAAGCCACCAGCAGAACGAGGAGCGGATGCAGGTTTTCAATGCTGTTCATGGTTGCGCTTCGGGTAGTTTGTGGAAACTCCTTTGCCACTGTTTCAGCGCGCGCATAAACCGTTTGTAGTCGATGGCGGCCAGGCTGCGACTGATGACCGACTGGCTGATCCCAAGGCTTTCAGCGACTTCAGTCTGGATACCACCAACGCGGTAGCGGGAGATGACCTGATGCTGGCGTTGCGTCCAGTCTAGCATCTGTGCATAAAGCAATTCACCAAGACCGCTGATCAGTTCGCTTTGCCAGACATCCAGACCAGCGTGGTGATAGCAAAACAGCTGCTCAGTCTGCTGCATTGACGCGAGCAGATCTGCAGCCTGATGAAAGGCGGTGCCATCAAAATCATAGACCACCGGCAAATGTGCAGTCTGATCGCTAACACCCTGAACATCCACAATGCCGGTAACAACCGAGCAGCGCACTGCATGCGGATACAGAGCAAACCACAATCGGGTGATGATTTCCCCGCATGCTGCCGTTTCCACAATGCCGGCAAACTCATCGATACCGGCCTGTACGGCAAACCTTGCGATCAGTGCATCTTGCTGTGCATTCAAATCATGCAATGAAGCATGCAATCGCTTGCTGAATCGCTCACGATCCTTGATCTTGCGGGAATCCCTGATATCACAGAGTACAACGGTTGCCCACATAAATATGCTGTTTAAAAGTCATTAGCGCTAATTATGCATTATTTTAATCATATAGTCAAGTAATGTATGAAAAATATCATATTACTGAGTATGCCATCTCTGCCAGTAGGTCAACCGGCAGCAAGGTTTTCAGTGTGTGCAAGTTTTCTATCTGGCAAGTCATATCCGGATCGATGTGATTGGCAATCCAGCCATGCAGAGGCACGCCGTCGGCCTGAATCTGGCGGGCTGTTAGCAGGCTGTGGTTGATGCAGCCCAGGCGCATACCGACGACTAAAATGACGCTGGCATCGACCAGTCGGGCGATATCGGCTTGCCACAGAATGCCATCGTCTTGCATCGCCACCGGGGCCAGCCAGCCGCCGAAGCCTTCGATCAGCAAAATGTCGGCGTCTTTGGCAGCCTGCCGCAAACAGTGCTCGATATGGGCCAGATCAGTCTGCACGCTTGTCTGTTGGGCCGCGATGTGCGGCGCAATCGCCGGCGCGAAGCGGTAGGGACTGATGATCTCGCGCGGCAAGTCGACATTGGCAGCAGCACGCAGTTGCTCCACGTCGTCATTAATCAGCCCCAATTCGGGTCGGTTTGGATCAACTGCAGCACCCGAGGCCAGCGGCTTGCAGCAGGCCACGCGCTGGCCCGCGGCCGCCCATTGCTGCGCCAGGCGCACGCTGCAGAAAGTTTTGCCGATTTCGGTGTCGGTGCCGGTGACGTAGAAAAACTGCGTCATGTTTTTGCCGTTCGCAAAGGAATCTGATCCACCGGGAAACTGGCCTGCTCACCGTCACCGCTGCGCACCGGCTGGCCCGGTTCGGGGCCAACGGCGGTGGCATAGACCACTTCCCAGGTTGCGGTGATATGGTTATCGCAGGTGTGCTGATCGCGGTAGGCCTGCTGCATGGCCTGCAGTTTGCCGCGACTAGTGAGCTGTCTGGGCCGGTCACCGCGGGCGTTGCCGGCACCGATGCTTTTCAGGTCCTGCAGCAGGCCACCAACATCGGGGTAAGTGGCGGTAATGCGGTCACAGTCGGTGACCGGATCGCGAAAGCCGGCCGCCACCAGCCAGTCGCCGATAACGTGCTGATCGATGAATTCGCTGACCCGGGCCTGCTCACCCACGCTGGCCCAGGCCTGACGCAACTCCTGCAAAGTATCCGGTCCGAAGCTGGAGAACAGCAGCAGGCCACCGGGTTTAAGCACGCGGCGCACGCCGCGAAAGAAAGCGGGCAGATCGTCCAGCCACTGCAGGGTCAGATTGCTGATCAGCAGATCCACGCTGCGGCTGGCCAGCGGCAGGTGCATGGTATCGGCCTGGATACTGTGTAGAGGTCGTCGCCAGCGCGATTGTTTGCGTGTTTGTTGACACATGCTGCCGGCCAGATCCAGACCGATGAGCATGGCGCGTGGATAGCGTCGTTTCAGCTCGGCGCTGCCGTGCCCGCTGCCGCAGCCGACGTCCAGCACGACATCCGGCTGCAGCGGGAAATGCTCCAGTCGTTCATACAAACGTGCGCGCACCTCGCGCTGCAGCCAGGCGTGTTGTTCATAGTCCGCCGCAGCCTGACCAAAGGCACGGGCAATGCGCCGGCGATCAAAGGCCACTTAAAAAGTCTCCCAGGATTGTGCTCACTGCAGCCGGTTGTTCCAGCATCAGGGCATGGCCGGCATCCGGCAGCAGCTTGATACTGCACTGTGGCAACATGCTGGCAGTGCGCTGCAGCGCCGCCGTGGGTATCAGCCGGTCGCCCGTGCCGCCCAGTATCAGGCATGGACAGTAGTTATCTGCCAGTGTGGGACGGGCATCGCCGGCATGCAGATAATCCAGCGCCTGCTGCAACCCCGGCAGCCGCTTTTTATCCACGGGTGTCAAGGCGGCATGCAGTGCTTCCTGTGCCGCACGCGGCAGCGAACGTTGACCAAACTGCAGTTTCTGGAAGCCGATCAGCGTGGCTTCAGGGTCAGCGGCGAAACCGTCACGAAATGCCATGAAGTCGGTTTCCGGCATCCCCGGCCAGTCTGCATCCTGGATAAATTTCGGATTGGCCGCCAGCAGCACAATTCCGCGCAGATTAAGCCTGGCAGACGCTGCCAGTGCCAGCATACCTGCCAGCGACCAGCCCAGCCAGACGGCGTTGGCCGGAACCTGTTGCCCGATGGCCGAGATGATGTCGGCGGGATCATCCGGCCAGGGACCGGCCGGACTCATGCCGTGGTTGGGCAGATCCACGCACCAGGGATTGCAGCAAGTCTGTAACTGCGGCAGCAGCGGCGCCCAGATGTGCGAACTCATGCACCAGCCGTGCAGCAGCACCAGATCCGATAACTGCGGGTTGATTTGCGCTGGGGCATGCACGCAGATCAAGCTGGCAGCTCCAGTTGGCTCAATGCAGCCAACAAATGCTGTAGCTGTTTTTTCCTGTGCACAGCCGACAAGGTGATGCGCAAGCGCGCCGTGCCTTCCGGCACCGTCGGTGGGCGGATCGCCACCACCAGCAGACCCTGCTGGCGCAGGATTTCCTGCGCCTGCAAGGCGGCTTGGTTGGCACCGATCAACAACGGCTGAATGGCACTGGTCGATGGCAGCAGCGGTATGCCGGCAGATTTTGCCCGGCTCACAAACCAGTCAATGTTTTCGCGCAAGCGCTCGTGGCGCCAGCTTTCATCCTGCAGCAGGCGCAGCGCTTGCCGTTGTGCGCGCAGCACAGGCGGCGGTGGCGCGGTGGAATAGATCAGGCCGCGACAGCTATTGCGCAGATAGTCGATCAGCGCAGCATCACCGGTGACAAAAGCCCCGGCCAGACCGAACGATTTGCCAAACGTGCCGATCAGCAGTGGCACTTCAGTTTGCCCCAGTCCTTCCTGCTCCAGCAAGCCCAGACCCTGTTCACCGAGCACGCCGATACCATGCGCATCGTCGATCACCAGCAAGGCCTGTTCGGCTGTCGCCAGCGCCGCCAGTTGCTGCACCGGCGCCTGGTCGCCGTCCATGGAAAACACGCCGTCGCTGGCGATAATGCGCATGCCCGGTGTGCGGCTGGCTTGCAAACGCTGCTGGCAATCCTTACTGTCGGCATGTCGGAAGCGCTGCAGATCAGCCGTCGCCAGCCGCCCGCCATCAATCAGCGAGGCATGACACAGCTTGTCCAGCAGCAGCACGTCGTCGCGCTGCGCCAGAGCCTGCAGAATGCTGAGGTTGGCGATAAAACCGCTGCTGAAGCACAGCGCGTCATCGCGCTTGAACAAGGCTGCCAGCGCCTGTTCCAGATCTTCATGTTCGGGCCGGTTGCCGCTGACCAGCCGCGAGGCGCCTGCACCGCTGACAGCATGCTCTCCGCCGGTGTCGCCCAGCGCCGCGCGCAGTGCCGGGTGCTGACTGAGACCGAGATAGTCATTGCCGGAGAAGTTGATCAGCATCTGGCCACTGTGTTGATCGCGCAGCAGCGCGTCACCGGCGACGGCATAGCCGTGCAGTTGGCGTCGGCGATGTTGTTGCTGTTGCCGCTGCAGGCGTTGCTGGATGGTGGTTGCCCAGTCGCGATGCTGGTTCAGCGCCGGTGTGGCCATGTGGTGATTTTGCGTTGCGAGGTGATCGGCGTTACGCCATCGGCTGCAGACCCAGCCGCTTGAACAACTGCTGATCAGCCTGGGTGGCTGGATTGGCTGTGGTCAGCAATTGCTCGCCGTAGAAGATCGAGTTGGCGCCGGCGACAAAACACAAGGCCTGAGTGGCATCGCTCATGTTTTCTCTGCCGGCCGACAGGCGGACCATGGATTGCGGCATCATGATGCGGGCAGCGGCGATGGTGCGCACAAATTCCAGTTCATCAAGATCTTCAATTCCGTGCATCGGCGTACCCTCGACCTGTACCAGCAGATTGATCGGCACGCTTTGCGGATGCTCCGGCAGATTGGCCAGTTGCTGCAGCAGGCCGAGTCGGTCGTCGCGGCTTTCGCCCATGCCGATGATGCCGCCACAGCAGGTTTTCAGCCCGGCCTGGCGCACGTTTGCCAGCGTGTCCAGGCGCTCCTGGTAAGTGCGTGTGGTGATCACCTGCCGGTAATATTCCGGCGATGAATCCAGATTGTGGTTGTAGTAATCCAGTCCGGCGTCTTTCAGCTTGTGCGCCTGCTCGGGCTTGAGCATGCCCAGCGTGATACAGGTTTCCAGGCCCTCATCGCGCACTGCCTGCACCAGCTCGATCACCTTGTCGATGTTGCGATCGGTGGGCTGGCGCCAAGCCGCGCCCATGCAGAAGCGGCTGGCACCGGCAGCCTTGGCCGCCTTCGCTGCGTCCACCACGTGCTGTTTGTCGAGCAGCTTTTCGCGCCCCAGCCCGGTGTTGTAATGCACGCTTTGCGGGCAGTACTTGCAGTCTTCCGGACAGCCGCCGGTCTTGATGCTGAGCAAGGTGCTGATCTGTACCTGGTTGGGGTCGAAGTGCTGTCGATGCTGCTGCTGCGCCTGCCACAGCAGATCGTTGAACGGCTTTGTGTACAGCTTGCGAATTTCGTCCAGCCGCCAGTCGTGGCGCAGACCGTCACTGCTTGGCTGCGATCTGCCGCTCAGGCGCGGCGGCTTGAGGTTGATGCTATCGTGTGAGCGCGTGTTGAGATGATCTGGATTTGTGGACATGGTCTGAATTCTGTAGTGATAAGTTAAATCAGGCGCTGTAACGTGTGCTGTGTTGGGTACAACGGTTGCGTCGTCAACTTCGCTCAGTTTATCAGGTTGATAGGCTTGACGCGTTCGGATTACTGGTCATGTCTCGATAACTCCGGACAGTGCATGGTGAACAGGATGGTCAGGATG
>CAZHRH010000146.1:0-5673 GCA_964534475.1 uncultured Wenzhouxiangellaceae bacterium | reverse complement strand
GCTTCCTGGCGCATGTAGGGAAACAGCAGCACGTCGCGGATCGAGGCGCTGTCGGTCAGCAGCATGACCAGACGGTCGATGCCAATGCCCTCGCCAGCGGTAGGCGGCATGCCGTATTCCAGCGCGCGGATGTAGTCGGCATCAAAATGCATGGCCTCGCTGTCACCGGCATCTTTGGCCGCCACCTGGGCGCGAAAGCGGCGTTCCTGCTCTTCCGGATCGTTCAGCTCGGAGAAGCCGTTGGCGATTTCACGACCGGCAATAAACAGTTCAAAACGGTCGGTCATCGCAGCATCGTTATCGCTGGCGCGCGACAGTGGCGAAACTTCTGCCGGATAGCCGGTGATAAACGTCGGTTGCATCAGCGTGTGTTCAACCTTGACTTCAAACAGTTCCAGCAACAGTTTGCCCCAGCCCCATTCCGGTGCATGCTTGATGCCATGTGCTGCGGCCACGGCACGCAGATGAGATGCATCACGATGCTGATCGCGCTGTAATTCAGGGCACGCCTGCAGCACTGCGTCAAGCATGGCGAGCCGCTGAAACGGCTGACCGAAATCAATCAACTCACCCTGATAAGTAAATGCCGTGCTGCCCAGCACCTGTTCACTGAGGCCGCGCAGCATCTGCTCGGTAAAATCCATCAGATCGTGGTAATCGGCATAGGCCCAGTAGAACTCCAGCATGGTGAATTCCGGGTTGTGCCGGGTGGACACGCCCTCGTTGCGGAAGTTGCGGTTGATCTCGTAGACGCGCTCCAGACCGCCGACCACCAGTCGCTTCAGGTACAGCTCCGGCGCCACGCGCAGGTACAAGTCACAGTCCAGCGCATTGTGGTGGGTGATGAACGGCCGCGCCACGGCACCGCCGGGAATCGGATGCATCATCGGCGTTTCCACTTCCAGGAAATCGTGTCCCGGTGCTTCCATGAAAGCACGGATATAACTGATCACGCGGGCGCGAGTGATGAATGTATCACGCACTTCGGCGTTGACGATCAGATCCACATAGCGCTGACGATAACGCGTTTCGGTGTCGGTGAGACCATGAAACTTTTCCGGCAGCGGGCGCAGTGATTTGCTCAGCAGATGCAATTGATCGCAACGCAGCGACAATTCGCCGGTGCGGGTGCGAAACACCTCACCGCTGGCAGCGATGATGTCGCCGACATCCCAGTGCTTGAAGTCCTGATACAGCTCCTGGCCCAACGCATCACGTTGAACAAAAAGCTGGATGCCACCGCTGCGATCCTGCAGTTGCGCAAATGAGGCCTTGCCCATGACGCGCTTGGCCAGCATGCGCCCGGCCACGGCAAAACGCTCACCGACCTGTTCCAGTTGTGCATTGTCCTGCCCGGCAAAGCGCTGTTGCAGTTCGGCTGCTGTGCTATCGGGGCGGAAATCATTCGGCCAGGCCACGCCCTGATCACGCAGCGCCTGGAGCTTGCCGCGCCGTTCGGCGATGATGTGATTATTATCAGAGTGCTCTGCTGCGGCTGATTCCGATTGATCGTGCTGCTGCTTGGTCATGAAATTCTCAGTGTTGGCAAAATCGTACTAACTTTCAACAGATCCCCACGGCATATCGAAAAGTTAACAGGACAGGCAGGATGTACAGGAATGCCATCCAGGTTGTGACTTCTGTGGAATTCAAGAAGGAACCAGGTCTGTTTGACCATCGAACGCTTGTCTATCCTGTCCATCCTGTCAATAAACTCTATACTGGCTCTCGCCAAATCTCGTCAAAATGCTGTAAATTACCATTATGCAGCGGTTGTGGCCGGGCCTTCCACGCCCTGCTTCAGTGCCGCACTGACGAACGGATCCAGATCACCATCGAGTACCGCCTGGGTGTTGCCGGTCTCAACGCCGGTGCGCAGATCCTTGATGCGTGACTGATCCAGTACGTAGGAGCGGATCTGGCTGCCCCAGCCGATATCGGATTTGGCGTCTTCCAGCGATTGCGCATCGGCGCGGCGCGCATCCAGTTCGCGCTCGTACAGCTTGGCGCGCAACTGCTTCATGGCGAAATCCTTGTTCTTGTGCTGGGAACGATCGTTCTGGCACTGCACCACGATACCGCTGGGATGGTGCGTGATGCGCACGGCCGATTCTGTGCGGTTGACGTGCTGGCCACCGGCACCGGAGGCACGGTAAACGTCAATGCGCAGATCCGCCGGGTTGATGTCAATGTCGATATCGTCATCGATTTCCGGTGACACCGACACTGCCGCAAACGAGGTATGGCGGCGATTGCCGGAATCAAACGGCGACTTGCGCACCAGCCGGTGCACGCCGTTTTCGGTGCGGCACCAGCCATAGGCATACTCGCCTGCCACACGCACGGTAGCACTTTTGATACCGGCCACATCGCCCGCCGAGACTTCGATCAGCTCGTGCTTCCAGCCGCGCGCTTCAAACCAGCGCAGATACATGCGCAGCAGCATCTCCGCCCAGTCCTGTGCTTCGGTACCGCCGGATCCGGCCTGGATTTCGACAAAACAGGGGTTGGCATCGACCTCGCCTGCGAACATGCGCTGAAACTCCAGTTGCTCCACCACACGGCTGACTTTGGCCACATCCTGGACAACCGTTGCCAGCGTTTCGGCATCTTCTTCTTCCGCCGCCATCGCGATCAGATCGGCAGCATCGCTGAGTTGCTGAGTGGTGTGATCAATGGTTTCGATGACTTTCGCCAGCGCCGCGCGATCCTTGTTCAGCTTCTGGGCATGCTCGGGATTGTTCCAGACATCCGGGTTTTCCAGCTGCAGATTGATTTCTTCCAGTTGCTCGGATTTGCCAGCGTAGTCAAAGATACCTCCGTAGCTTGTAGGTGCGCTGCTGCAAATCGTCAATCGTACTGTTGATACCTGCGGTTTCCATACTGTTTCCTTGTCGTGTTGATCAATGCTGGCGCGGCCGTCTGACCGCAATTACTGTGCAACATTATATCGTCAGCGAAGGCCTGGATTCAGGCGAGTTTGTTGAGTGTTACACTGTGCATGTTACTATTCGCAACGAAATTACCAGCAGAGACCCGAATAATGCATGCATCCACACGTGCCCGTGTTGTGACTGCCAGCGGCACAGACAAGACCACCACAACCATTGTTCTGGCGCAGACATTGCTGCTGTTGCTGCTGGTCTGCAGCCTGCCTCTGGCTGCACAGCAGGACGCCGACGCGGCTGCCAGCCCTGCATTCGAACTGCAGAGATTTGACTGGGAAGGCCAGCTCAAGCCCGGCACGCGACTGCTGCTGGACAACCGCTGGGGCGACATCCGGCTGCGCCAGAGCGGTGGCAATGGCGTGCTCATGCATGCGGTAATGCAAAAAATCGGTGCTGAACCCAAAGTCGCCAGACTGCAGGTTGATGAACGCGATGACATCACCAGCTTGCGCATTGTTTATCCCGAAGAAGAACAACTGGCAACAGTGCAACAGGGTCGGGTCGATGTGGCGTTGTTATTACCTGCAGGACTGGCGGTTGAGATCAACGCCGAACGCGGCAATGTCACCGGCAAGACGCTGAACAATCCGATCACGGTCCGGGCCGTGGACCAGCAGGTCGCATTCAGCAGCACCGGCAGTATCGACATTGCAACCCGCAATGGCGAGGTTGCCATTTTGCTCAAGCCCCGCGGCCAGGAAAAATCCACTGCCGCCAGCTCGGCCGATGCGTCATCCCGGGGCCGCATTCAAACCATCGGCGGCGACATTCTGATGCGCTATTATCCGGATGTCGAAATCGGCTTTGATATGCTTTCGGGCAGCAGCAAGACCACCGATGATCCGCGCCTGATCGAGCAGCGCGAGTATGTCGACAGACGGGTACTGATGCGCACTTCCAAGCAGGCTGACATGTTGCATTTGCAAAGCGACACCGGCGAGATCGTGCTCAGCAACAACCAGTATCGACTGGGCCAGTCGGTTGCGGGAGAACCCGTTACAAGAGAACCGATTGCGGAAAAACCAGAGTCGGAGTAAAAGGCCAGCGACGCCATGCGAACCGCCCCTTTGCACGCCCTCAGCCATGGGCATCTTTGCGAGTGTTGATTAATCACACATTAAAATAACTGCTGAATCATGCAAAGTACTGAACAACATACCGTCATCGTCACCGGCGCATCATCCGGCGTCGGCCTGTATGCCAGCAAAGCACTGGCCGATCGCGGCTGGCATGTCATCATGGCCTGCCGGGATCTGGACAAAGCCCGCCGCGCCGTTGCCGCCCAGGCGATCAATCCCGAACGCATCACGCTGCAACACATTGATCTTGGTTCGCAGCAAAGCGTGCGCGAATTCGTCAAGGCATTTGCTGCTGACCAGCAATCACTCAACGCTCTGGTGTGCAATGCCGCGGTATATCTGCCTTTGCTGAAACAGCCGATGCGCTCGCCGGAAGGTTATGAAATCAGCGTTGCGACCAACCATCTGGGACATTTTCTGCTCGCCCACCTGCTGTTGCCCTATCTGCAACAATCTACCGGTCCCGTGCCGAGACTGATCACACTGGGCACAGTCACCGCCAATTCAGAAGAGTTCGGCGGCAAGGTGCCGATACCGGCGCCGGCTGATCTGGGCAATCTGGAAGGCCTGGAAGCCGGCTTCAAAGCGCCGGTGGCAATGATCAACAATAAACCATTCAAGGCCGGCAAGGCGTACAAGGACAGCAAGCTGTGCAACATGATCATCAGCCGCGAAATGCACCGGCGCTGGCATGAGCAAACCGGCATCATCTTCAACACACTCTACCCCGGCTGTGTCGCCGACACGGCGCTGTTTCGAGATACGCCAGCGTTGTTCCAGAAATGCTTTCCCTGGTTCCAGAAGCACATCACCAAGGGCTACGTCACGCAGACGCTGGCTGGAGAACGCGTGGCCGAGGTGGTCATCGACGATGAGTTTGCCCAGTCTGGCGTGCACTGGAGTTGGGGCAACCGGCAAAAACCCGGACGCAAGGCATTCGCACAGCCCTTGTCATCGCATGCCAGCGATCACGATCTGGGCGCGCGCCTGTGGCAGCTCAGTGAAAACATGGTGGGTTTGTAAGCCGCTTTGATCCATCGCCCACCTCAGAAAACCCAATAACTACCTTGCCACGAAGATAATTTCGTATTCACCAATAACCATAACCAAAACCAGCACAGGAATATCCATGAAATTGAATATCAGGCTCGTACTTTTCGCCATGGTGATGACTGCAGCTCATCTGCAGGCTGAACCCACCACTCAGGTTGGCGCCGAAACGCTCGGCAGTGCCGTCGACCCGGTCATCATCAATATTGATCCGGCGACCTTGCCCCCGGTGAAACAATGGCGACCGGGTGATCCGATCAAGGAAATCCCCATGCAGCAGGACAAATTAATCAATCCACCAGCGCGCGAACCGCGCGGCTTTGGCCTGGATCCGCTGCTGGACCGACAACTTGCAGCCACCCGCAACGTACAGGGTGGCGATGCCGAATTCGACAACCTGCTGATCAACCAGGCCGGGCTCGGCTTCAGCGGCGCCAATCCTTCAGACACCATCGGCGACGTTGGCAACGATTACTATATCCAGATGATCAATACCGGCACTGGCGCCGGCTCGATCGAAGTGCTGGTTCTCGACAAGACCGACGGCACCCAGGCCATCCCGCCGTTCAATCTGGCCGATCTGGCCGCCGGTGCCG
>CAZHRH010000145.1:4244-5676 GCA_964534475.1 uncultured Wenzhouxiangellaceae bacterium | reverse complement strand
AGATTGATCAACCTCATTGATCGCCTTGACCAGCAGCTCGCGCTGCATGGTGGCGTCCTGGCGGGTCGGAAACTTGAACGACAGCTTCAGATCCAGCAGGCGCACATTGAACTGGTAACCTTCATCGTCTTTGGCGGTAAAGATGGGCGTCAGCATGAGGATATGGCGTAAATTGATGGTGTATCCCTGCAGCTCGTAAGTTATTTTCGGCATGGTTAAAGCTCTTTTGCTCTGGTGTCTGCGCCACTGAACTCATGCAGCGGGCTCTCGATTGCGGCCGGCTGGCCAATGGCAGCACGGCGTTGCTTGCCGGCCAGGCTGGTGAGCATGGATCCAGCCACCACAACGACCGCAGCGAACATGCTCAACAGACTCAGGCTTTCCGCTTCGATCAGGCCGGGCCTGAACTGCGCTGCCAGCGCTAAGACCGCAATGGTGCCCAATGGTGTCACCGCAATGATCGCCGAAACCCTTGATGCTGCCCAGTGGTGCATGGCCTCACCGAATGCGCCATAGGCTATCAGAGTATTCAGGCCGCAGAAAATCAGCCACAGCCAGGCCGACAGCGGCAGCCCGGCAAAACTGCTGAAATCGACCGCCGGCAGCAACAGCAGGCTGCTGCAAATGTAGATGACCAGCATGATCTGCATGGCTTTCAGTGCGGCCATCAAGCGTTTCTGCAGCAGCGCGTAACATGCCCAGGAGACCGCTGCGAGCAGCATAAAGCCAATGCCGCGCAGGTAGTTCGTGCCGCTGCCGAGGCTGCCAAGCTGTTCACGAAAAAACACCAGTAGCGCTGTCAGCAGTATGCCGAACCCCAGCCATTGCCAGCGGTTATAGCGTTCGCCAAAAAACAGCATGCCACCGATGGCCATCAGCACCGGTGCCAACTGGATCAACACCTGGGCATTGGCCGGCGAGGTATCGCGCAGGCCAAGCAGAAAAAACACGTAATTGCCGGTCAGCAGCGCGGCGGCAACGACCAGCAGCAGCCAGCTTGCAGCAGATTGTTGTAACAACGACCGCGCCGGCGCGCTGCCAAGTGTGCTGCTCCATAACAGCAGCAGCACTGCAGCCAGCAGCATGCGGAACCAGGTCAGTGACCAGGCGTCGGTGTATTGCAAAGACACTTCCAGCGCCAGCGGCAGCGAGGCCCAACTGGTCATGGTGATCAGTGAGAACAGCAGGCCGAGTTGCCAGTTGCTGGAAACCTGGTGGGAAGGGTTGCTCAATGTGATGCGGCGTATCAGGAGTCAATGACAGCGTGCATTATCCGCCAATGCGTCGGCAGATGATAGTGCGTAACATTGCAATAAGTCCGGGCAAACGTCTTTTGAGTGTAAACAGGCCCTAAACTCAAAGCCATTTTGAAATAATCAGTGCAATCCGTGTAATCTGTGGATTTAACCTTGCTTGCCTGAAAACGATGCAT
>CAZHRH010000145.1:0-4144 GCA_964534475.1 uncultured Wenzhouxiangellaceae bacterium | reverse complement strand
GAAACCATCGGTCAGATGAGCTGCAATCCCGCCATCGGCGGCATCGGCAAAAGCCACCTGGTGCGTGAGATTGATGCGCTGGGAGGCGTCATGGCGCGTGCTGCGGATCGTGCCGGCATTCATCTGCGCCGGCTTAATGCCAGCAAGGGGCCGGCGGTGCGCGCCACCCGCGCGCAGTGTGATCGCGCGCTGTACAAGGCGGCGATCCGCGCCGAGGTCGAGCGCCAGCACAATCTGTGCATGTTCCAGCAGGGCGTGGATGACCTCATCATCGAACAAGGCCGCGTCAGCGGCTGTGTCACGCAGATGGGCATGCGCTTTCACGCTGCCTGTGTGGTGCTAACCACCGGCACTTTTCTCGGCGGCAAACTGTTCATGGGCGACGTCAACTATCAGGGCGGTCGCGCCGGTGATCCAGCGGCCAACCGGCTGGCGACTCGCTTGCGCGAGCTGCCGTTTAATATCGGTCGGCTGAAAACCGGCACGCCGCCGCGCATTGACGGTAAAACCATTGACTATGCTGGTCTGCAGGCACAGCCGGGTGATGATCCACTGCCGGTGTTTTCGTTTCTGGGCCGCGTCGACGAACATCCGCAACAGGTGTCCTGCCACATCACTCATACCAACACACAGACCCACGACATCATCCGCGCTGCGCTGCACCAGTCCCCCATGTACCAGGGGCTGATCGAAGGTACTGGACCGCGCTATTGTCCCTCCATCGAAGACAAGGTGGTGCGCTTTGCCGAGCGCGACCGGCATCAGATATTCATCGAGCCGGAAGGGCTCGACAGTTTCGAGGTCTATCCCAACGGCATTTCCACCAGCCTGCCGTTCAACGTTCAGCTGGAGCTGGTGCGCAGTATTTGCGGCTTTGCGCAGGCGCATATTACCCGGCCCGGTTATGCCATCGAGTACGACTATCTGGATCCGCGCGGCCTGCACAGCAGTCTCGAGACCAAGTCCATGCCGGGGCTGTTTCTGGCCGGGCAGATCAACGGCACCACCGGTTATGAAGAAGCTGCAGCACAAGGGCTGATAGCAGGACTCAATGCGGCCCGCCAGACGCGTGCCGAGGCGCCGTGGACACCCGGTCGTGAGCAGGCCTATATCGGTGTGCTGATTGATGATCTGATCACACGCGGTACCAGCGAGCCCTATCGCATGTTCACCAGTCGTGCCGAATACCGGCTGTCATTGCGTGAGGACAACGCTGATCTGCGGCTGACTGAAATCGGGCGCCAACTGGGTCTGGTGGATGATCAGCGCTGGGCCAGATTCAGCAGCAAGCGCGAGCGACTGGCAACAGAGATCGAACGCCTGCGCGGCCTGCGTGTGCATCCCGGCAACGCTGCGGCGGAGACGCTAGAGCAGCGCCTGCAGATCAGTATCAGTAAAAATGCCACGCTGCTGGATCTGCTGCGCAGACCGGAGCTGGATTATGCTCGAGTGCTGCAGCAGTGTCCGGAGTTTGGACCTGCTGTCAGCGATAGCGAAGTGATCGAACAGATAGATATCCAGGCGCGCTACCATGGCTATCTGCAGCGCCAGCAGGATGCGGCGGCCAAAATGCGCACAGATGAATCGCAGCAACTGCCGGTTGATATAGATTATGCCAGTGTCAGTGGACTTTCCACAGAAGCGCGGGAAAAGTTGCAGGCGGTGCGACCGGAGACCATTGGTCAGGCAGCGCGCATACCCGGTATGACGCCGGCGGCGCTATCACTGCTGCTGGTGCATATGAAAAAACTCAGGCGCGTGGCCTGAGTTTTTGCTCTTCGGGAAGTGCCGCTCTCAGGCCTGGCGTGGTGCATAACCACTGCACCAGCCATTGGCATTGACCAGTTTGCCGGGGAACAGTGCACATGGGCCCCATTCAGCGCCCTCTTCGGCCTGGAACAACGCACAATTACTGCAGTAATGGTTAGCAGCTTCGGCTTTGGCGCGTTGTGGATATTTCTGTAAATCCACATTGCCTGCATCGTGCTGGTAGCCCAGAGCCTGTGCCGATGGATCGTCCAGAGTCAATTTTTGCATCTCGCCAGCAGGGGCCGGTTCAGTAACAGTTTCTGCATCCTGATCGGCAGCTTGCTGTGCCGCCTGTTCAGCTTCTTTACTGGCTTGCTCGGCCATATCAGTGGTTGCTGGCTGCTGTTGTGCAGGTGCCTCAGCGGCTGGCTGATTTTGCTTAGGTGGCGGTTTGGATGTGTCGCTGGAATCATCGCTGGCCGGTGCCGGTGGCGGATCATCAGAACAACCGGTGAGTACTGTGATGGGTAATGCTGCTGCAGCGGTGCCGAACAGGCGCAAAAAACGGCGCCGCTGTTGCCGGCTGCTGAGAGCAGGCTTGCTGGTATTGCTTGACATAACGACTCCTCTGGCTGGTGCCGATCAAATCACGGCAGTGGCTATAAGTGACTATAGAATAGTATTTCGTGACGGCGCTGGCAAGCTGATGCGTTTATCTTCCACATGCTGCAGCGTAGGAATCATCTAAGGACCGCTAATGATGACACAAGCTTATTATCAACAGCCGCCAAAGCTCGGCAATCAATATCAGACGGATCCGGCACTGCAGGCATACCTGCAGGCTAATCTGCCGAACGCGGTCATGACCGAGGTGGCCACGGAACTATCAGCTCTGGGCAAGCTTGCTGCCGGCAGCATGCTCGACATGGCCGCAGATGCCGAAGCCAATCCACCCCGGCTGGTAAGCTTTGATGCCTGGGGGCGGCGCATTGATCGCATTGAGACCGCACGCGGCTGGCAGCAGTTGCATGACGTTGCCGCCAGTCATGCTGTGGTCGCTTCAGCCTATCAGCGACGTTTTGGGCAGTGGTCGCGATTGCAGCAGTTTGCCAGACTCTTTATATATCATCCGTCATCGGCGGTGGCATCGTGTCCGCTGGCGATGACCGACGGCGCTGCACGCATATTGCAACTGCACGCTGATGACGAGCCGGAGTTACAGGCCGCGTTTGCGCATCTGACCAGCACCGATGCCGACGCTTTCTGGACCGCCGGTCAATGGATGACCGAGCGCAGCGGCGGTTCCGATGTGAGCGGTAGTTCGACCATCGCCGAAACAGATGGCAGTTGCAATCGACTGTACGGCGATAAATGGTTCACCTCGGCGACCACCGCGCAGATGGCGCTGACGCTGGCGCGAATACGCGACGGCGAGCATACCGATGAGCGTCTGAGTCTGTTCTTCTTGCGCATTCGCGATGACCAGGACCAGCTCAACAACATCGTTATTCACCGGCTCAAGGACAAGCTGGGTACGCGTGCACTGCCCACCGCCGAGCTGAGCATGCAGGGCACTTGCGCCCGGCTTATCGGCAAGCGCGGTGAGGGCATCAAAACCATTGCCACCATGCTCAATATCACGCGTCTGTACAACGCCTGTTGTGCCGCCGCGATCATGCGCCGGGCGCTGGTGCTGGCCGAAGACTACGCCGGCAAACGCAAGGCCTTCGGCCGTCGGCTGATGGACTTGCCGCTGCATGCTGAAACCCTGGCCGACATGCGTTGCCAGCAGCGTGCTGCCATGCTGCTGGTGCTGCATCTGGCGCAATTGCTGGGTCGGCAGGAATGTGCCGTCAGCACAGCCGCTGAGGATCACATCCTGCGCCTGCTGGTGCCGGTGGCCAAGCTGTATACCGGCAAGCAGGGCATCGCGGTGACATCCGAGGCGCTGGAATGCTTTGGCGGTGCCGGCTACGTGGAGGCCACCGGTTTGCCGGTGATGCTGCGCGATGCCCAGGTGCTGAGCATTTGGGAAGGAACCACCAATGTGCTTAGCCTGGATGTGCTGCGCGCGCTGCGAAATGCTGATGTTTGGCCAGCCATGCGCGATTGGCTGCTGACCACGCTGGCCGGCCTGCCGCAGTGCTGGGCACAGCAGCGCAGTCGCTGTGAGCAAGCCATCGACCAGCTCGATGACTGGTTGGTTGCCGCGCATGATGATGGCGATCAACAGCGTCAGGCGCGCCGGCTGGCATATGCCTTCGCACGCATCAGTTGTGCCGTGCTGCTTATGCAGCAGGCGGCCTGGTGCCAGGCGCAAGACCATGCCGATGCCGCCGCTGCCAGCGATGCTGCCGGGCGCTGGTTGCGCATGGATCTGCTGGCTGGATTGCCG
>CAZHRH010000144.1:0-5683 GCA_964534475.1 uncultured Wenzhouxiangellaceae bacterium | reverse complement strand
GTATCAGCAAGGATTGATTGCATGAGTCGAGTCGAGTTTCCCAGCCGCGCAGGCGATGTTCTGAGCGGGGATCTGGAACTGCCGGAACATGGCGAGCCGCGCGCTTTTGCCTTGTTCGCACACTGTTTCACCTGCACCCGCAAGATCCGTGCCGCCGTGCACATCAGCCGCGCCATGGCCGATCAGGGCATTGCCGTACTGCGTTTTGATTTCACCGGCCTGGGTGACAGCGAGGGCGATTTTTCCGACAGCGCGTTTTCCGCCAACGTTGCCGACCTGCTGGCTGCCGCCGACTGGCTGGCACAGGAACATCAGGCCCCGCAGATTGTTGTCGGTCACTCGCTGGGTGGCACCGCCGCACTGGCGGCTGCACAGCAACTGCAAAGCTGTCGCGCCGTGGCCAGCATCAATGCCCCTGCTGAAGCCGAGCATGTCCTGCAGCACATGGCTGCTAGCCTGTCGGAGATTGAGCATGAAGGCGCTGCCTTCGTCAACCTGGGCGGGCGGCCGTTTCGCATCAAACGCCAGTTTGTCGAAGACATCCGCAGCCAGGACATTCTGGCCAATCTGAAATCCATGCGCCCGGCCCTGCTGGTACTGCATGCACCGCTGGACAAGACCGTCGGCATCGACAACGCGCAAAACATCTTCCAGGCGGCGCGGCATCCGAAGAGTTTCATCAGCCTGGATCAGGCCGATCATCTGCTCAGCAATCCGGCCGATTCCAAATATGCCGGCCTCATCATTGCCAACTGGGCGCGCCGTTACCTGGACGATGACGCAGCCGAAGCAAGCCAAGCTGACGCGTCCAACCAGGACCAGCCTGTCACTGGTGCCTTGGTCAGCGGCCGCAGCGCCGATGGCTTCACCTGCCGCGTACGGGCCGGCCGCCACCACTGGCTGGCCGATGAGCCCGAGCGCATGCACGGCAAGGATCTCGGCCCGGATCCGTATGCTCATCTGTGCGCGGCGCTGGGCACCTGCACGGTGATGACGCTGAACATGTATGCCCGGCACAAGAAGTTACCGGTCACTGAGGTGCACTGCCACGTCAGCCACGATCGCATTCACGCCAGCGACTGCGAGGACTGTGCGCAAAGTGACGGCAAGATCGATGTGCTGCAGCGTCGCATCAGCATCAGCGGCGAGCTCAGCGACGAACAGCGCCAGCGCATGCTGGAAATCGCCGATCGCTGCCCGGTGCACCGCACGCTGGAAAACGAGATCAATGTGCGCAGCGAGCTGGCAGACTGATCCTGACAATTGAGACAATACATGAGTGAAGCACGCAAAACACCTCTCCACGACGCCCACGTCGCTGCCGGCGCGCAGCTGACCGAATTTGCCGGCTGGCTATTGCCGGCACGCTATCAGGGCGTGATGGAAGAGCACCACGCCGTGCGCCGGGCCGCCGGCATGTTCGATGTCTCGCACATGTGCATTGTCGATATCACCGGTGCCGAATCGGCTGATTTCCTGCGTCGGCTGCTGGCCAATAACATTGACAAGCTGAAGCAGCCCGGCACGGCGCTGTACTCGTGCATGCTGAATGAGCAAGGCGGCATTCTCGACGATCTTATCGTCTACTGGCTGGAGCCGGATTACTATCGCCTGGTGGTGAATGCCGCGACCACAGAAAAAGACCTGCGCTGGCTGCAACAGCAGTCGCATCATTTCACTGACGGCAAGCTGCAGATCAGCCAGCGCAGCGAGCTGGCGCTGATCGCGCTGCAGGGGCCTGAAGCCGAATCGCATTTAACTGACCTGGCGCCCAGTCTGGGCGCGCAAATCAAGGCGCTGAAGCCATTTGCAGTGCTGCGCGACGACCATTACTGCATCGCCCGCACCGGTTATACCGGCGAAGACGGCTTTGAAGTCATGCTCGATGCAAGCGCCGCAACGCAGTTGTGGCAAACACTGCTGGAAGCCGGTGTCACGCCGTGCGGTCTCGGCGCAAGAGATACTTTGCGGCTGGAAGCCGGCATGAGCCTGTATGGTCAGGACATGGATGAAGCGGTCACGCCGCTGCAATGCGGACTGGGCTGGACCGTGGCCTGGGAACCTGAGGATCGTGACTTCATCGGCCGCCAGGCAGTGCAGAAACAGCGCGCTCAGGGCGTGGCGGAAAAAATGGTCGGGCTGGTGCTGGACCAGCGCAATGTGCTGCGCAGCGGTTACCCGGTTTTCAGCACCGCTGCGCAAGCACTCGGGGTATTGACCAGCGGCACGTTTTCACCGACCATCAATCAAGCCATCGGCATGGCCAGGGTCAGCAAGGACATCGGCAGCACTGCGCTGGTCGAAATTCGCGGCAGGAAAATACCGGCGCGGGTGGTCAAACCGGTGTTTGTGCGCAAGGGCGAGATCATGCCCGGAATACAAATCGATGAATAGACATCACTTAGCAGGGATCTGATATGAGCGAGATCAAGCAGGAACTACTTTACAGCGACAGCCACGAGTGGCTGGAACAACAGGAAGACGGCAACTGGCGCGTCGGCATCACTGACCACGCGCAGGCGCAGTTGGGTGAACTGGTGTTCGTGGAGCTACCGGCAGAAGGCGATAACCTCAGCCAGGGCGATGCCGTAGGCGTGGTGGAGTCGGTCAAGGCGGCATCTGACATCTTTGCCCCGGTTGGCGGTGAAGTCACTGCCATCAACAGCAACCTGGAGGACTCGCCCGACCTCGTCAACAACGACTGTTATGGTGACGGCTGGCTGTTTGCCATCGAGGTCAGCGACGAGAGCGAACTGGTTGATCTGATGGATGCCCACGCCTACACCGAATTTGTCGACGAATAGTTTTTGTGGACAAATAGATCAGTCGCTGAAGGTAGCAGATATCTCCCGACTGAGCAGAAAGTGCAGCAGGTTGTCCTGGAACGTGAGGTTCTGCGTCAAATGCTCGTGATCTTCGCACACAAACACCGGATAGCGAGCGGGAAAAAAACTGTATTCATGTCTTGCCACTGAAGGGTCCAGCGTGACACGGCCCAGCAGCGACGCCTTGGTCACGGTTGTGTCGCCCGGCTCCAGCATGAGACGGTCATAGTCTACGCCGGGTACGCGGTTTTTGACTTCGTCCGGCCACAGCCGCACGGCAAAATCGGTGGCGGTTTTTTCCACCAGGATGCGTGCCGGCGTGAGTGAGCAATCGCCACCGAACACCACCATCTGGTAGGGCACTTCCGGCATCGGCACCGTCAGCGACCAACTGAACCGGCGCGCCCGCTCCAGTTGTCGGGCAAAAAAATCCTGCAAGCGCTGCAGATAGTCTGCGGCAGCGGCAGCGCTGTCGCCGGCAGCAAGCCGACGCTGACGGATTTCATCCTGCACCTGCGGATTGAACACTGACCACTGAAACCGCTCCCAGATGCGCCGACTGTAAATATCGCGCTCCAGCGGTGTGCCTTGTTCGCTGATGATCCAGTCCACCAGCGCATGCGGTAACAACTGATAGATGCTGGGAAAGGTGGCCAGGATATCGGTCGGCACTTTGGTCAGACCCACCTCAAACCCGCGGATGAACGAGCGCAGCGAGTTCACCGAGCCCATCGACGGTGTGCCCAGCAGCACCACACGTCGCACTTTTTTCGCGCCCTCCAGCGTGACCGGAAAATCATTGCGCGCCAGCACATCCAGCGATCCATAGCGCAGGTAATAGCGGGTAATCAAACCACCCATGGAATGGGCGATGATGTCCACCTTGAATTCAGGGTTATCGTAATCGGCACGAATCTGGTCGATCAACTCGCCCAGCTTGACCGCACTGCGCTGATTGTCCTGGCGCCAGTCATAGGCAAACACATAATAGCGCCGCTCACCGGCAGCTGCCGGCTGGCCTGGCTGCCCCCGCACATAGCCGGCGGCAGTGCGCAGAGTATCGATGATGGAGCCGTAAAAATCACGACCGGCGACCTGATCGGTGATGCCGGTGACACTCTGCAGACCCGTTACCGGCGCCGGGTGGCGGCTGTCGATATGCAAGCGCAGTGTCTGGTAATCGGAAAACATCAGTTGCCACAGTGAATCCGGCCACAGTTCTTCACCACTGTCGCTGTCTGCCAAGCGGCTGCCGAGTATGCCCGGCACGATAATCACCGGCGGTTGCTCGGCGGCATCGCTGAGTTGATACAGGCGCTGCAGATCAGGGCGGATTTCACTGCTGCAGGAGGCCAGCAGCAACACTGCCAGCGGCAGCAAGCAGCGAAGATCGCGCTGCGGCATCAGCAAAACCATTCAGGCACTGATGCCAAGCCGGCGATAAAGATGTTCCAGACACCACACCGGACCGATCAGCAGGTACTGCAGATCCTTGAAGAAGGATGGTTTTTTGCCTTCGATATGGTGACCAATGAACTGCCCGACCCAGGCCAGCAAAAACACCAGCGCCGCCAGTTGCCATACGGCCACATTCAATAACGCCGCCAACTGCAAGCCCAGCCATAGCGACAGCGCGCTGAACAGCAGCATACCGATGGCCAGGCGTGGCGCCAGTCGCCAGTAATAGATGCAGGCAAACACAATCAGCAGCACGGCGACGTTGGCCAGCGGCTGCCATGCTTGCGGCAGTTTTGCCGCCAGCGGCAGCGGCAAAAGCCACAGCAGCGCCAGCAGGCTCCACACGATCAGCGGCACGCACAGCCAGTGGATGCGTTTGTTGCGTGGATGCTGATGGCAGACGGCATAATCATCCAGCCACTGTTGCAGGTCTCTACTCATTTTCCTGCTGCCATGGTTGCCCGGTGAGCAGGTGATAGGCGGTCTGGTAGCGTGCGACGGTTGCAGCAATAACCTCTGCCGGTAGTCGCGGTGCCGGTGGCTGCTTGTTCCAGTCCAGCGTTTCCAGGTAATCGCGCACGAACTGCTTGTCGTAGCTGGGCGGATTCTGCCCCGGCTGCCAGGCATCACGCGGCCAGAAGCGCGCCGCGTCCGGGGTGAATATCTCGTCCATCAGAACCAGTTGTTGCTGCTCATCCAGACCGAATTCGAACTTGCAGTCGGCGATGATGATGCCGCGCTCCCAGGCGTGGGCATAGGCATGCTGATACAAGCTCAAACTGGCAGCGCGCATTTGCGCCGCCAGTTCGGCACCGATCAGGTCTGTCACCTCGGCATAGCTGATGTTCTCGTCATGCTCACCCTGTTGGGCCTTGCTGGACGGGGTAAACAGCGGTGCTGCCAGTTTATCAGCCAGGCGCAGATCGGCCGGCAGTTCGATACCGCACAGCTTGCCGCTGGCCTGGTAGTCCTTCCAGCCGGAGCCGATTAGGTAACCGCGGACAATGGCCTCCACCGGCAATGGCTGCAGGCGTTTGACGATCACCGCGCGCCGTCGCAGGGCCTGTGCCTGCGCCGGCGTCAGAATGTCGTCGAGCGCGATGGCACTCATGTGGTTGAGTTGCAGGTGTGCACTGTGCTGGAACCAGAAATTCGACAAGCCGGTGAGAATCTCGCCTTTTTCCGGGATTGCATCCGGCAAAATCACGTCGAATGCCGACAAGCGGTCACTGGCCAGCATGAGCAGATGGCTGTCGTCTACGGCATAGACATCACGCACTTTGCCCTGATACAGCAACGGCAGATCGGGTTGCGGATAGGCTACTGGCCGGTGATCGCCGGTCTGATCAGTGGAAGTCAAGGTCATGCTGTTGTCACTGGTGAATCTGAGCAATATTATA
>CAZHRH010000143.1:0-5704 GCA_964534475.1 uncultured Wenzhouxiangellaceae bacterium | reverse complement strand
GACGAAAAATCAGTTCCAGCAGAGGCAATTGGATTAGTGTAAACAGGCCCTAAAAATGATGTTTATTATTCCCGGATTGGTCAGCGGTACAGCGCTGCGACAACTGCAGATCCAGCTACAGGCCGGGCAGTTTGTCGACGGCGGCTTCAGCGCCGGAGCGGCAGCCAGTTATCAGAAGAAAAACCTGCAGAATAATCCACAGGATCAACAGCTCGCTGCAGCTGCAGATAAAGTCAGAGAGCTGCTGGAGCAGCATCCAATGTTCAGAACCATGGCCATACCGCGGCGGGTGCGATCTATCGTGTTCAACCTTTACCGGGAAGGCATGTATTATCGTGATCATACCGATCACTCCATCCTGCCGGGTCGGCCCCCATTCCGTGGTGACATGTCGATGACGCTGTTTTTAAGCGACCCCGACAGCTATGCCGGTGGCGAACTGGTGGTCAACAGTGACGGGCCGCACGAAGTCAGCGTCAAGCTGCCGGCAGGTCATGCTGTGATCTATGACGCCAACACCATGCATCGGGTCAATACTGTAACCTCCGGCGAGCGGTATGCTGCCATCACCACCATTGAAAGCATGATCAGCGAAACCGCCAAGCGTGAAATCATTGCCGAAATGGCCCAACTCACCGTCTGGGTACAGGACAACGCAGCGCGAACCGAACACGAAAGAAGAGCTTCCAAAATCTATGCCAATTTATTGCGTATGTGGTCGCAGACATAATTATTCTGGATGGCTATCATCATGTCGCCCGGTTTCATCGAGCAGCTCAAGTTCACCTATCGTGACATTGCCTGGATTATAGCGATCCATCAGCGTCTCAAGCGTTTGCTCAGCCTGTTTGACTTTAAGCGGGAATGATCCGGCTACAGCGTTCAGCCCCATGCGGCCCATGCGCAGGCATCTTTCAGATGGAGCCCGATCTGCAGCGGCAGAGCAACCAAAGTCCTGGGTGGCGACATTCGCGCACAGATTGCCCACGCGCGAACCTGTACAAGAGAATTTTTCCTTGCGTATGAGTTTGCGGGTTTTGAACGCCTGTTGAAAGATGCCATATTTCTGGATCAGTACTTTGGCCAATTTATCTGCCGGAGCCAGTTCGGCATCGTCAAGCTTTGTTGCCATCTGCCGGTTGAATTTGCGATAGGGTTCAATGCCTGATTCCGCCGCCAGGTACGACCAGGCATAAGCGCTGACAATGTCTTGCTCCACATGCTGGCCAAAATAGTACATAACTCCCAATCGATACTGGGCAAATCCGTCACCGGCATCTTTGGCCAGTTGTTGGTATAGCTTGAACGCGCGCTTGTATTTGCCATCTTCATACGCCTGATCAGCTTGCAGTGCAGTCACCTGCAGTGCCTGCACGGCGTTGGTGTTCACCACACCACTGCTGCTGTCTAACTGGGCATGCGCTGGGCTAAGCAAAAGCAACAAACACTTGACAAGAACAGCGCATACTTTGGCAGCAGCGCTCATATTCTGTATGGAGCCAGGCCTCATCATTAGCTCAGTCTTGATCCGTTGCTCTTGCTTCGTCATCAATCAACTCGAAATCACCGAGTTCTGCACGGCCGGGATTGTACCGGTCCATGAAGTCACGAAGATTTTGCCGCACGTGTCTTATCTGCAACGGAAAACTACCGACAATCGCTTGCAACCCCATCGTGCCAATACGCAGGCAACTTGGAGAAGGTGTGCGGTCTGATTGAATGTTGCAGGTAAAGTCTGCAACTTCAACAGCATCGCATGTGTTGCCGACCCGGCTTCCAGTGCAGGTACGCATTGTTTTTACCAAAAGCTCTTCAGCTTCAACAGCCTGACGGTATAAACCATACTTGGTTATCAGGTCACCTGCGTGCTGCCTGGCTGCTTCGAGCTGATCAGGTTTCAGCTTTGACTTGATGCTGGCGTGGTAACTCATGAACTCCTTGCGCCGACTCTCTGCAGCCAGATATGACCAGGCATAGGCAGCAATCATATCCTGTGCAACATGCTGAGCTTCTTCATACATGACAGCCAGCCTGAACTGCGCAAACTTGTCACCCACTTCGGCCAGTTTCATATAGCGTCGATAGGCGGTTTGGTAGTTTTGATCAGCATAGGCATCATCGGCACGTTGCTGCGCCTGCTGTAGTGACTGAACTGCGTTCATGCCACCACCGCCAATTAGATTGGGCTGAGCAACAACATCCTGAATAAAAAGAGATGATAGTAAAATTAAGTACAGGATATATTTATCGATATTCATTATCAGCATCCGCTGGTGATGGGATTATCAGCGTATGCAGATTGAGCCAGCAGTACTGTCAACATGATCATGCTTTGCTTCAGCAGCAATAGTACTCGCACACTCAACGAATTGGGGGCTAGAACTTTCATATCGGTTCTCCTTTTAATAAATCAGTAACATTCCATGTCTCTGATCCAACCCTTACTTTCTATTCATAGATCTACGAAGATAGCCATAGACGAGGCGCCTGTCAAGACTCAATCATCAGAATGATCATGCACATTTGCAAATGTGTTTTCAGCCTGCTGCCAGTCTATATTGTTTATGTCGTCATCGGCATCGTCCAAAAGCTGCTCGACCAGGGCCTGTTGTTGCTGGCCTCTTGCCAGTGCTTCTGCATAGGGAATGTGCCGGAACATGACCATGGAGTAACGCGGAATGAACTGCTCCGGGAAGCGCTTTTCCAGCGCCCATTCCAGTTGTTTTTTCAGAAGAAAGCGCGGGTCGCGCACGGCGTCGCGCATGGTGTGATAATTTTCCAGCGCCATGGCGGCGATGGCATCGGTGTCGGGCTTGCGCTGACTGGAGAAATCGCTGAACAGGGCTTTCCAGTCCGGTGTGCCTGGTTGTGCATCCAGTTGCTGCATCAGTACACTGATGTCCTCGAAGGCGGCGTTCATGCCCTGGCCGTGGAAGGGCACGATGGCGTGGGCAGCATCGCCCAGCAGCATGCCCTGATCTGCGATATGCCAGGGCTGGCAGTAAAGCGTGCCCATTTTGCCCACCGGTCGCTGCAAATCATCATCCAGTTGCTTCAGCAATGGGTAAAGATCGGGAAACTGTTGTTGCAGAAAGCTGTGCATGCTTGCTGCTTCGCTGAGACTGGCAAAGCCCGGATCACCCTGATGCGGCAAAAACAAAGTGGCGGTAAAGCTGTGATCGGGATTGGGCAGGGCAATCATCATGTAACCGCCGCGCGGCCAGATGTGCAGTGCCTGCAGCGCCATTGGCGGGCTGCCATCGACGGCCGCTGGTACGGTTAACTCCAGATAGCCATGATCGAGCATGCGTGACTCAACGCTGAGGTCGGCATGTTGTTGCATCTGCTGGCGCAGATTGGAGCCGGCGCCGTCGCAGCCGATCACGTGCTGGTATGAGGCATGATGGATTGTCTTGTTGTGCGGGTCAATAAAATGCAGTTCGCGGCTGGCAAAGTCGACTGCTTGTAATTCGCGGTTGAAACGCATGCGCAGACCGGCTTGCTGATCAGCGACAGCCAGTAGACAGGCATTGAGCCGGTCGCGATGCACGCTGTAGATGACTTCATCATCAAACTGGCTGTAGCGCTGCAGTTGGGTGTTGCCCTGCTCATCGTGCAGCATGCGACCGCGCATCGGAATGGTGAATTCATCAACGGCCTTGAGCAAGGCCTGCCCGGGCAGGGCATCGGCCAGCGCCTTGCGTCCTCGCGCCGCCAGCGCCAGGTTGATCGAGCGCCCGCTGGGGACCTGCTCGATGCGCTGATCGGGAAAGCGCTCAAAGATGTCGATCTGGTAGCCACGTCGTGCCAGATGAATGCCCAGCAGCGTGCCGGCGAGTCCGGCGCCGATGATGATGGTGCTGCTGTCGCTGCTAACTTTTGGGTTCATGGTATCAATGGGTTCGCAATGATGTCCCGACAGACGCGCTGAGCGGCAAAAAACTTGCGCGCCGGTGCGGTTCGCATACATCGGTATTGTAGGCGTGTTTGTGAGTCTGCTTATCAGCAATGGCTGGATCGCCGGGGCGTGAGAGCAAGACAGATACCTCGGTTCGCTGTGCTCTCTCGGCATGACAGCCCGGTGTGATACTGGGTGGCATGTGGTCGGGTTTTGCTGTGGTTGGATCGTTGCCATGCTCCAGTGTGGGAAAGCTTAGAGCCTGACAGTTCCCGACTGGGCTGTCATCTCGACCGGAGCAGCACGATGTGCTGCGCAGCGGAGAGATCTGCAGGGAATGCGTCAACACAAAATCACGTTGCCACGATACCTCGACATGTTGTGCTCGCTCGACATTACAGGCTGGTGAGCTGTTGTGCTCGGCAGAACAGCCCGACAAGATGGTTGTCAGCAGCCGATCTAAGTATTCAGCAAACTCTGCATACAATCGATCAGCCGATAAACATCGCTGAAGCTGTTGTACAACGGCACCGGCGCGATACGCATGATGTCGGGGTTGCGCCAGTCGCAGATGTGGCCGTGGTCATAAAGGGATTGATACAGTTGCTGACCGCTCTGCTTGCCGGCCAGCATGCGCACTGACAATTGACAGCCGCGCTTGGCCGCATCAGCCGGCGTGATGATTTCGATGTGCTCACCCACCAGCGCCAGCAAGCCATGTTCGAGAAAACCGGTCAGGGCGATGGCCTTGTCGCGCAGGGCCTGCATGCCGGCGCGGTTGTGGATGTCCAGCGCGGTCAAAAGCGGTGCCGTGGACAGTATCGGCGGGTTGCTGACCTGCCAGGCATCGGCACCTTTGGCCCAGTCCAGCTGTTCGCGCATCTCGAAGCGTGTGTCTACATCGTTGGACCACCAGCCGGCCAGCTTGATGACATCATCCCGGTTCAGATGGCGCTCGTGCACAAAGCAACCGCTGAGTGTGCCGGGGCCGCCGTTGAGGTATTTATAGCCGCACCAGCAGGCAAAATCGGCACCGCTGGCATGCAGTTGCATGGGCAGATTGCCGGCGGCGTGGGCGAGATCGAACCCGGCCATGGCACCGGCCTGATGGGCTGCTGTGGTGAGTCGCTGCAGATCGAAAAACTGGCCAGTGACGTATTGCACACCGGGGAACATCAGCAGCGCGATTTCGTCGCCACGCTCGGCCAGCAGTTGTTCCACCTGCGCCTCGTCGATCAGTTGTTCGCCCGGTGGCGCATCGATTTCGATCATGTGCTCGGCCGGATCCAGTCCATGCCACTGCAGTTGCGACACCACCGCGTAGCGATCAGACGGAAAGGCATGCTTTTCGATCACGATCTTGCTGCGCTTGCCCTGAGGCCGGTAAAAACTCGCCATCAGCAGATGCAGGTTCACTGTCAGCGAGTTCATGCAGGTGACTTCCTGCGGCTGCGCACCGACAAGCTGCGCCATCATTGGCTGCAGATTTTCCAGGTAGGTCAACCAGGGCTTGCCGCCGGTGAAATGCCCGTCCACGCCCTGCAGGCGCCAGCTTTCCATGGCGGTGTTGACCATGTCCCTGGCCGCCACCGACTGCAGACCCAGCGAGTGGCCGCAGAAATAATTGACCGCATTGCCATTGGCATCCAGCGGAAAATGAAACAGTTCACGGTATTGGGCCAGTCGGTCCTGCTGGTCGAGTTCTGCAGCTTGGCTGGCGCTGAATTGGTATGTTTTATTCATTGTCTGACATGCTTAAAAATGATGGTAGGTTTATCGTTGTAAAGTCAGGTTGCCCCCACCCTA
>CAZHRH010000142.1:0-5769 GCA_964534475.1 uncultured Wenzhouxiangellaceae bacterium | reverse complement strand
TCTGGCGCGGTTTGTCGGCGACCTGTTGCCGCAGGTACGGCAATTGCACTTGCCAGGCAGCTTGGCCGGACTCTAGCGCCGCCAGCGCAAACAAATCGCGCGCCTGTGGCCAGCAGTCAGGATGACTGCGATCGCCGCGCGCAGCAAGCTGTCGCAGCAGGCAGTCCTCAGCAACCAGCAGCCCATTACCGAGCGCTATCACCGGCTGGTCAGCGATCATTTGCGGCCACTGCAGTTGCGCCGGCGGCAGCAGTTGCTCAGCACCTTGCAGCACCGGTTTAGCGCTGGCCTGATCGCAGCGATACCAGCCCGCATAGATTTCGCCAAGACGCGCATCCAGGGTGGCCAGTACCAGTGCTGCTGGCCTGCTGGCGTCGTCTTCGCGAGCATCTTCATCCGCAACGGCGCGCGCTGCCAGCGCCAGCAGACTGGATACCGGCACCACCGGAATGTCCAGCGCAAATGCCATCGACGTGGCGACAGCAAAGCCCATGCGCAGGCTGGTGAAGCTGCCCGGCCCGTGACTGACCCAGATGGCATCAAGCTGGGCCGGGCGCAGGCCGGACTCATGCAACAGTTGCTCGATCCAGTCCAGCAGCAATTCACCGTGCTGCCTGGGCGCATGTGCAAACCGCTGCAAGACGCTGCCATGACCATCCTGCAGCGCTACCGAGCAGGCTTCAGAAGTGGTATCAATCGCCAGCCCGTTCATGCCTGCTGCTGTTTGCGTTGCAGAAAGTCGATCGCCTGTTGCGCGGTAACACACTGCTTGCGTACCGGCAGGCTGTGCAGAAACCTGCGGCCGTAGGATTTCTGTCGCACACGCTGATCACCGAGCACAATCAGACCATAATCGTGCTGGTGACGCACCAGCCGTCCGACACCCTGCTTCAGCGTCAGCACCGCTTCCGGCAGCGACAAATCGGCAAAGGCACTGCCGCCGGCAGCATTGATGGCATCGGCGCGCGCCTGATAGACCGGATCATCCGGAGCGGCAAACGGCAGCTTGTCTATGACCACGATACTGAGATCACTGCCCACCACATCCACGCCTTCCCAGAAGCTGGCTGCGCCCAGCAACAGACTGCGGCCCTGCTGGCGGAATTGTTGCAACAGATTCGCCCGCGGCGCAGTGCCTTGTACCTGCAGATTGAAATCGCTGTTGCTGTTGAGCCAGTCAGCAGCATCACGCAGGGCACGATGGGTGGTGAACAATAAAAACGCGCGCCCGCCATTGGCCTCCAGCACCGGCAGCAGCGCTTGCATCAGGGCACGGGTGTGGGCTGTTCCACCGGGCGCAGGCAGGCGCTCGGGGATCCACAACAGCGTATTGCTGTCGTAATCGAACGGACTGTCGACAGCAAGCTGCTGCGCTGCGGTCAAACCCAGACGTTCGGCAAAGTAGCTGAAATCCCTGTTCACGGTCAGCGTGGCCGAGGTGAACACCCAGGCGGCCTGCATGCTGCTGCGCATGCGCTCGAACATAGCGTCTATGCGCAAGGGCGTGGCATGAATGGCAAAACCGCGCGGGCGCGGCTCGAACCAGCACACATGGCTGTCATCACCACGCAGACACAGTTGCAGCGTATCTAGCAGGCTCTGGCAGCGCTCGTTGATCTGCTGCAGGCCCTTGCTGCGTTCACTCATCGAATGCAGGCTGGTCTGCATATTCTCCAGCGCCTGCTCCAGCTCGTCCCACAGGGTGTGATCTGATTGCTGCAGCAAGCGCTGCATGGCCTGGCGCTGATACACGCGCGATAATGCCAGCATCAATTCACGCTGGGCATGATTGAGGTCATCCAGTGCCGGCTGCAACAGCGCCAGCGCGCCGCTTTGCTGTGCCGCCTCGAGCTGCGCATCGCGCGCCAATTCAGTCAGTTGCCGCTGGCTCAGCGAGCGTCCGAAAAAAGCTGACGCCACCGCCGGGGCCTGATGCGCCTCATCCACAATCACCACATCCACTGCCGGCAGCACCTCGCCAAAACCCTGTTCGCGCAAGGCCAGGTCGGCAAATAAAAGATGATGGTTGACCACAACAATGTCCGCTTGACGCGCCTTCTCACGCGCCCGGTAGACAAAGCAGTCGTCATAATTCGGACATTCGCTGCCCAGGCAGTTGTCGGTGGTGGAAGTGACCCAACTGCGCACCGCGGCATTGTCCGGTAAATCCTCGACCTCGCTGAGATCTCCGCTGGCGGTATGTGGCAGCCATTGCCGGATCGCCGCCAGTTGCTGCTGCATGGCCAGGCTGCGCAATTGCGGCTGGCCCTGATGCTGTTGCCAGCGGTAATGACAGAGATAATTGCCGCGCCCCTTGAGCAGGCTGCACTGCACATCCAGGCGCAGCAATTCTCTTATTGCCGGCAAGTCGCGAAAGAACAGTTGTTCCTGCAGATTCTTGGTACCGGTGGACAGCAATGCCGTTTTGCCACTGAGCAGCACCGGTAACAGGTAGGCAAGCGTTTTGCCGGTGCCGGTGGCGGCCTCCGCCAACAGCGTGCCGCGCTCGGCAATGGTGGTGGCGATGTGCTCGGCCAGTTGCAGTTGTCCCGGGCGCGCTTCAAACCCCGGCCAGTCATTGGCCAGCCTGCCTTGAACGCCGAGATAATCTGCCAGTGATGTTGCAACATCGCTGTGCTTGCGGGCTGCCGCGCTGTGCTCAGAATGCTGCAAACAAAACTCCGCTCACTGGTTCAGCGACCTGCAGAAACCTGTAGGCCGGCACTGTCGGATCAAAACCGTTGCGCAGGCGCTGGCGAGCATTCACCGGCACGCTGGCGCGCTGTGGCGGCACCCGGTTGATCATCCAGTTGCGCTCTGGCCACAGCAATGGTGTGCCAGTTGCGGCTGCACAATTCGCCGACCCTGGGACCCAGATCATAGGATCTGGCAGCGTAGTTAAGCGCCTGCTCGAAGTCTTCCGCTGCCAGCTTGAGTTCAGCCATGCGCTGCAGAATTTCCGGATCTTCCGGCTGCATGCGCATGGCGCGCTCAACCAGCACGGTAGCCTCACGGTATTCACCGGCCTGTTCGGCGACTTCTGCAGCGGCCAGCAGATCCTGCACTCCGGGACTCTGCAGTGGTTTGATTTGCAGACCCTGCCCGTCTTCACTGGCCGCTGCGCGCACGTCTTTGTCCACATTGATCGAGCGATCGCTGATGGCGACCCCGGGCTGGGAGCTGCAGCCAGCAATTAACACGAGCGAACACGTTAACAAGGACAAACAGCACAAACGTATGTGGCAGATCAAGCTGGCTGGATGATTCATGGTTACTGACAGCATGGATGAAAGAAATGCGGCTGGCGCAGAATCTGCAACAATATTGCCCGACAAAATTGCCAAATCATGCCTGCATTGTAACGTCATGTCAGATCAAAATCCGCTGACGCAGTCGGACCATTGCTCAGGCTCGGTACGCGCCAGAAACGGCATCACCCGCGCCGTGGCACATTCAGCCGTAGCCAGCAGGCCGTTGCGCTGGTCAATCCAGTACCAGTAGAGCCCGGGCAACTGCTGCACATCGATATCAGCCAGTGCCTGATCGGCAAACATCGCCGCCCACAAGGGCATGGCCGCGTTGGACCCGGTGATGGCGGCCGGCTGATTGTCGTCGCGACCGACCCAGACTACGGCCAGCCGCTGGCGATCGAAACCGACAAACCAGCTATCACGTTGCGCGCTGCTGGTACCGGTCTTGCCGGCGACATGGTGACGCGCGCCCAGGTATTCCGGCAGCTTTGCAGCCGTGCCTTCCGCCGTCACTCTGGTCAGCACATAGTTGAGCAAGGCAACCGGCTCTGCAGCCAGCACGCGGCGGATGGTTACCGGATAATTGGCGCGCAGACGCTGCTCGCCGGACAGCACCTGACGCACTGCACCGATAGTGGTCTGATAGCCGTCTGCCGCCAATGGCTGATAGCCGGCGGCGACCTGCAGCGGTGATGCTTCCACGGCGCCCAGCAACAACGCCGGATGCAGCGCATCGCGTTGCTGCAGCAGACCCAGTTGCTGCAACAGTTCGGCAACCGTGGCCAAGCCCAGTTGCATGCCCAGGCGCACGGTGGCCTGATTGTAGGAGCGCAGCAAGGCTTCAAACAGGCTTACCTCACCATGGGAGCGATGATCAAAATTGTCCGGCTGCCAAATCTGTCCGCTCTCAGTGCTGATGTTGATTGGCGCATCTTCAATGCGACTGTTCAGCGCGTAAGGTGGCTGTGCCGACCACGCCTGCAGGTAAATGAACGGTTTGATGATGGAACCGATCTGGCGCCTGGCGTCCAGTGCGCGATTGAAACCGGCGCGATCAGTTTGACGATCACCGACCACAGCCAGCACATTACCGGTCTGCGGATCAATCATCACCACACCTGCCTGTAATGAGTCGACTTCCAGCTTTTGCTCCAGCTCAGGTAAAGTCTTCCGCACCGCCTGCTCGGCACGCTGCTGCTGATAGGGATCCAGCGTGGTGAAAATGCGCAGACCGGATTGCTGCAGATCCGCAGCCGAGTAATGCCGGCGCAACTGGCGCCGCACCAGATCCATGAATGCCGGGTAGCGGGCGCGTCCGAGGGCAGCGCTGCCGGTCACGCCCAGTGGGGCCTGGCGCGCGCCGGCCAGTTCGGCGGCAGACAACAGGCCGGTGTCATGCATCATCTCTAGCACCAGATTGCGCCGCGCGCGGGCGCGCTGCGGATGACGTCTGGGGTTGTACCAGGAGGCACCACGCACCATGGCCACCAGCAGTGCCATCTCCTGCACCTGCAGACTGGCCAGCGCGCGACCAAAGTAAAATTCAGAGGCGCGCGGGAAGCCGTGTATGGCGCCGCCCGGATGCTGTCCCAGATAGACCTCGTTGAGATATGCCTCGAGAATCTCGCGCTTGCTGAAACGCTGCTCCAGCGCCAGCGCCATGATCATTTCATTGAATTTGCGCAGCAGGCTTCGATCGTGGCTGAGATAGATATTACGCACCAGTTGCTGGGTGATCGTGCTGCCGCCCTGGCGCAGCTCACCAGTGCGCAGATTGACCCACAGCGCGCGCAGCAGCCCATGCCAATCGACCCCCGGATGATGCTTGAACTGACGATCCTCCACCGCTTGGATGGCGGTCACCAGTTGCGGCGGAAAGCTGGTCAGAGGCACGAATTTGCGATCATCGACACCGGTCGCACGGATGGCACCGATTTCTGCGGGATCAAAGCGAAACTGGTCTGCAGCCCGCTCATCCACGCGCAGCTCGCTGATTTGATCAGCGCTGAAGCGTATCTGCACCAATGCACTGGCCTGCTCGCCGTCGGCGAACAGAAAATTCCGCGACCGTGCCCGCCACAGCGCGCCATCGCTGGCATACTGTCCTGGCTGCAGGCGCTGCCCTTGCTGGCGCATGTAACCCGCCGCCTGCAGTTCAAACTCCAGTTGCTGCGTGGTCATGGGCATGCCCTGATAAAGCTGCAACGGACGGGCAAACAGCAAGGATGGCTGATCCCAGCGATGCAGCTCAAACTGCCGGGTCACGTTCTGCTGCAATGCCCAGGCCCAGATCAGCATCGCTCCGAGCACGCCACCGGCGGCAGCGACGACGAGTCGCCATGCCCAGGCCTTGAGTAAAAACATCATTGCTGGCGACGATTTTTTTCTGACCCGCGAGCGGCGACTTGCGGCGGAACCCCTGGCGCTGCGGCTGCCTGCACGCCCGCTACGAGTCTGTTGCCGCCTTGCGCTGGATCGCTTGCTACGCTTGGCGCTATGCGTCATGTTGTATCAAATC
>CAZHRH010000141.1:4519-5882 GCA_964534475.1 uncultured Wenzhouxiangellaceae bacterium | reverse complement strand
GTGGCCAACTTCACCATGATCGGCAGTGGTGGCCTGGCCGACAACAACGGCATCAACGTGCGTACCGGTACCCAGTTTGAAGGCTACAATCTGTTCATCGACAACTTCGGCGGCTTCTGTATTGATATCGACAACGATGCTACTTTTGCGCAGGCTGGCGACGCCAACAACAGTGCCGGTAACCTGACCATGGAAGGTTCTGCGATTGGCTCCTGCATCAACGGCAACTTTGACGATGACCCGGCAGAGCCATTCCTGGTGTCAGACTGGTTTACCAACCAGGGCAATGAGACCGGTGTTGACCCGCAGTTTGTACCGGGCACCGTGTTCCCGTCAGCCGACTCACCACTGCTGAACACCGCGGCCGCGCAGCAGGGTGATCGTTTCGACAAGGTCGGCTACATCGGTGCCTTCAGTGGCCCGGATGATCGCTGGACCGATGGCTGGACCTTCCAGATCAATGAAACCATTGATGAAGTGCTGAACTGATTCAGCTTTATCAGCTATGCAATCAAACCCCGGCACTGCCGGGGTTTTTTTATGCCAGCCTGTTGTCGAAGCCGATCACATCCCGTATCTGCGCGACGTCTTCAATAACTGCCAGCAGGCGATCCACGCCCAGCGCCACTCCGGCACAGGCCGGCAGGCCATGGCGCATGCCAGCGAGCAGGCGTTGGTCCGGTTCAATGCTGTCTTTGCCCAGTGTTGCGCGCAAACGGTTGTCGCTGGCAAATCTTGCCGCCAGTTCCTCGGCGTCGGTGAGTTCCTGATAGGCGTTGGCGATTTCCATGCTGCCCAGATACAGCTCGAAGCGGTTGGCGACCAGTTCACCTGCGGTATTGCGACAGAGCTCGGCCAGTGCCGCCTGCTCGGGTGGAAATTCATGCACGATGGTGATCTGCTGTGCCGGCAAGCGTGTCTGCACGGCGTGGCTGAACAGGTAATCAAGCAGTTGCGTGCGATTGTATTGCGGCGTTTTCTGCAGACCGCTGCTGGCGGCCAGTTGTTGCAGCTTGCCATCATCAGCGCTGATCAGATCACAATCCAGTTGTTCCCGGCACAGCTCGCTGTAGCTGCAGGTCCGGATTGACCAGTGACGGAAATCTTCGTGTAATTCATACACCAGCTCGATGCATTCCTGTGCCAGTTGCTGCCGGGTCCAGCCGATCCGGTACCACTCCAGCATGGTGAATTCGGGATTGTGCCAGCGCCCGCTTTCGCCGGCGCGAAACACCGGTCCCAGCTCATAGCAATCGCCGCAGCCGGCTGCCAGCAGCCGCTTGATGGCGAATTCCGGGGAGCTGCGCAAATAGGCCGCTGTCGATGTACCGTCATCAGCGATGGCGATAGAGTCAATATGCAC
>CAZHRH010000141.1:0-4419 GCA_964534475.1 uncultured Wenzhouxiangellaceae bacterium | reverse complement strand
AATAGGCCGCTGTCGATGTACCGTCATCAGCGATGGCGATAGAGTCAATATGCACGTCAGTCACAGCATGCCTGAGCACGACTGGTGTGTGTATCTCCAGCACCTCACGCGCGGCAAAAAAACGGCGGATGGCGGCATAGACGGCGGCACGCTGCTGCAGCATGTCCAGTGTGCAACCCGGTTGCCAGTCAGTAGTTTCGGTCACAACAAAATTCGATTCCAACGGCGCATTCAGGCCCGGCTGGCCTGCTCAGCGATGCTGTTTGCTGCGCCTGCCGCCGGGGATTCGGTGATCTCCAGCTTGAGTCCCAGCGTCTGCATGCAATCGACTTCCTGCAGCAGATCCTGTGCGGTGAGCGGATGCTGCTGCAGCCAGCCGGCTGGCAATAGCAACTGCAGTTGATCCTGTTTGCAGTGCAGATGGATATCACTGCAGTCCAGTTGCATGCGGCTGCGCTGCATGATCACCGCCAATCGCAGCAGTGCCACACAACGCGCTGCGGGTCGGTGCAGGCGTTGCGGCAGACCATCGTGCCAATCCTTGCTGATGCTGCGCCGGTGCCAGCTTGCAAGTACCGCCAGGAAGCGCTGCTCCAGTTGTGAAAAACCCGGCATGTCGGAATGTTGCAGCAGGTAGGCGCTGTGCTGCTGATACTGGCTGTGGGCAATCGCCAGACCGGCTTCGTGCACTTGTGCTGCAAACAGCAGCAGCTTGGATTGCGCAGCGTTGAGGCCTGCATCCTGGCTGATCTCTTGCAACCAGTGCTGCACCGTTGTCGCCACTGCCTGGCTTTGCTGCAGATCCACGGCATAGCGTTGCCTGAATGCCGCGATGCTGTTGTCGCGCGGATCTTCGTTGCGCAAGCGGCCGAGCATGTCTTCCAGCAGGCCTTCGCGCAAGGCGGCGCTGGCGACTGCCATGGACTCAATGTGCATGGTTTGCATCAGCGCGCTGAGAATGGCGACGCCACCTGCCAGCACCGGTCGGCGGCGTTCGCTCAAACCGGGCAGATCAAGCTTGTCGACATGACCGCATGCGGTCATGGCATGCTGCAGTTGTTGCAGTATGGTGGGGGTAATCTGTTGCTCGCTCCAGCCCTGCTGCATGGCAATGGCCTGAATGGCGCGAATGGTGCCCGAGGCACCGATGACTTCGTTAAATCCGCTGTCGCGCAAGCGCGGAGCGTTTTCCTGCATGTCCCGGCACACGCTGGCAATGGCCTGCTGCCAGCGCTTGCGGGTGATCCTGCCGTCGGAAAAATAGGTCTGGGTGCTGACCACGCAACCATATTGCAGGCTTTCTGCCTGCATGACCTCGCGACCCTGACCCACGGCAAGTTCGGTGCTGCCACCGCCAATGTCAATGACCAGTCGGCGTGTTTCTCTGCTGCTGGCGGCGGGCAAGGGATGATGAGCATATACACCGGTATAGACCAGGCGCGCCTCTTCGCGTCCGCTGATGATCTCGATCGGTGCGCCTAAAGCTTCTTCGGCCACCTGCAGAAACTGGCCGGGATGGCGCAATTTACGGAATGACTGGGTGGCGGCGACGCGGATGTTGTCTTCCGGGATACCGTCCAGCAGTTGCCGGAAGCGGCTCAGGCAGGCGAGTGCGTTGTCGCGGGTGGTGGTGTCGAGCCGGCCGCGCTGATCAACCCCGCCGGCCAGGCGTACCATTTCCTTGACCCGGTCAAGCAAGCGCAACTGGTCATGCTCAAGCCGGGCGATGATCAGATGAAAACTGTTGCTGCCCAGATCAACGGCGGCATAGCTGGAGCGGTGTGGCATGATCAGCGGTCGAGCAGAACCTGTTCCTGCCGTTGCAGCATGGTTTTTTTGTTCTCATTATCGCTGGCATACTGGCGATACTCATAATGGCCGTCGGCGGCCATGATCCAGGCCTGAATGTCATCTTGAAACGGCAGTTCCAGCGAGTCATGCAGTATGCGCCTGGCGTTTTTCTTGTCCAGGATGGGAAAACAGGCTTCTACCCGGTGGAACAGGTTGCGGTCCATCCAGTCCGCCGAGGCGGCATACAGCTCGCTGTCACCATTGTTGTGGAAATAAAACACCCGGGAGTGCTCCAGAAAGCGACCCAGCACGGAGCGCACTTCGATGTTTTCGGACAAGCCTGGAATGCCCGGCCGCAGGCAGCAGATGCCGCGGATCAGCAGCTGAATCTTGACCCCGGCGCGCGACGCCCGATACAGCGCCTGCATGATGGAGGCTTCGGTGAGAGAATTCATGCGCGCCTTGATGCAGGCTGTGCGTCCGGCCCGGGCATGTTCGATTTCACGTTCGATAAATGCCAGCATGGATTGATGCAGCGTGAACGGCGAATGCAGCAGATATTGCAATTGCGGCACTTTGCCCATGCCCGAAAGCTGCTGGAAAATCTTGTGCACATCCTCGCACATGCCGCGATGATCGGTGAGCAGGCACCAGTCGGTGTAGAGGTTGGCGGTGACCTGGTGATAGTTGCCGGTCCCCAGATGCGCATAGCGGCGGATGCGGCCGTTTTCGCGGCGCACGATGAGCATCAGCTTGGCATGGGTTTTATGACCGACAATGCCATAGACCACCTGCACGCCGGCCTCCTGCAGGCGCGTGGCAAGCTCGATGTTGGCCTGTTCGTCAAAACGTGCGCGCAGTTCCACCACCACGGTGACGTCCTTGCCGTTGCGGGCGGCGTCGACCAGCAGCTTGACGATAATGGAGTCGGCACCGGTGCGGTACAGCGTCTGCTTGACTGCCAGCACGTTCGGGTCGGTGCTGGCCTGGCGCAGCAAGTCAATCACCGGGGCAAAACTGTCATAGGGGTGATGCAGCACGTGATCGTGCTTGCGAATGGCAGCGAAAATGCTGCTGTCTTCGCGCATCGCCAGGGGTATGCGCGGCTTGTAGCTGCGGTATTTCAGATCCGGACGATCGACCAGCTCATGAATCGCGCTGACCCGGTTCAGATTGACCGGCCCGTCACAGTAGTACACCGCCTTATCATCCAGGCTGAACTTGCTCATGAGAAACTTCAGCACATGCTCTGGACACTCATTGCTGATTTCCAGCCGCACCGCCTCGGCGTAGCCGCGCTGTTCCAGTTCGCCCTGCAGCGCGCGCGCCAGATCCTCGATTTCTTCTTCGTCGACAAACAATTCGCTGTCGCGGGTAACGCGAAACTGATAACAGCCGGTGACCGTCATGCCGGGAAACAGTTCTGAGACGAAGCGATGCAGCACATCCGACAAGAACACGAACTCATGCTGCGAACTGGCATAGGAGGCAGGTATGCGAATAATCCTGGGTAATGAACGCGGCGCCTGCACCAGCGCCATGTCTGCCTCGCGGCCAAAAGCGTCCACGCCTTCCAGGCTGACGGCAAAATTCAGGCTTTTGTTGAGGATGCGCGGAAACGGATGCACCGGATCCAGCCCCAGCGGGCTCAGCACCGGCATCAATTCGCGCAGAAAGTGCTGGTGCAACCACTTTTTCTGCTTCTTGGTCCACTGCTGACGCCGCACCACACGAATGTCTTCGTGGGCCAGACGGGGCAGCAGAATCTTGTTAAAGCAATGGTACTGATCATGCACCAGTTGTTTGGCGCTGATGCGGATTTTGTGCAAGGCTTCAGTGGGTGTGAGCCCGTCCGGATTGGATGTCGATAGTCCCAGTTTCTGCCGCTGTAACTCAGACGCAACGCGCACTTCAAAAAACTCATCCAGATTGGTACAGGAGATGCACAGAAAATGCACCCGTTCCAGCAACGGCAGACTTTCATCCAGCGCCAGCTCCAGCACGCGGCGATTGAACTGCAACAGGCTCAGTTCACGATTGATGTACAGCGAGGGGTCGTCCAGGTCTTCGTGATCCCAGCGCGCCGGCGGCTGCGAAGCTGGCAACGCTTGGGCTGTCTCGGGGCGATCTTTGCTGTCAGAGTGGGCGATTGCGGTCTGGCTCATTGGCGACTATCGAGTTGCTTTCAGGTCTAATCCCTATTATGCCTTGTATCGGCTGCTATTGTGGTGCCACTGACAGCAGCAGTCATTCGGCGTAAAGGGATGTGTGGGGTTAACTAATACCTGCATAAGTATTGCCTCACTCAGGGCTCTGGACGGATTCGCCTGCAAGGCAAAGGGGCGAAGGCATAGTTGGCCTACGTCGAGCCACTTTAACGCCGCAGGCGGATTCGTCCAGAACCCCCGCAGGGCTTGCCTCTCGGCGCTTGTGGTCTGCGTTGTCGGTGCTTTGCGGTAGACCCGGCTACAGCTGGCGCACCGACGCCTTGCCACAAGCGCCGGGAGACAAGCTGAATGTGGTAATACTTATGCAGGTATTAGTATTATTCACTGCTGCTGGTCGTCGTCGATGCGGTTGCCGCTGTGGCCAGTTCGGCATCAGCGTAAGCAGACGAAGACATTTTTT
>CAZHRH010000140.1:0-6003 GCA_964534475.1 uncultured Wenzhouxiangellaceae bacterium | reverse complement strand
GCTCATGAGCATTCCAATACACAGCAACCTGCTGGCCTACAGCGAGCGCCTGCAGGCACGAGAGCTGACAGACATCACCGGCATCGTGATTCACTGCACGGAAACACCCGATCTGGCCAGCGCGCGTAAATACGGTGAAATCATTCACTATCAGCAGACGCAGACCGGCAACAGCGGTCATTTCTATATCGATGTGGATGGGCACATCGAACAATACGTGCCGTTGCAGCGCATCGCCCACCACGTCAGCGGCCACAATAAAAACACCATCGGCATCGAACTGGTTAATCGTGGCCGCTATCCGCACTGGCTGCACAGCCAGTCGCAGCAAATGACCAGCCCCTATCCAGCAGAGCAGATCAATGCGCTGATCCTGTTGTTGCGGCAACTGCAGCAGCAACTGCCAGCTCTGAGCTGGATTGCCGGGCATGAAGATCTCGATCAGCGGCTGGTAAATGCCAGCAACAATCCCAAGCTTAAGATAAGACGCAAACTTGATCCCGGGCCAATGTTTCCATGGCAGAAGATCATGCAGCACAGCATGCTTGAGCGAATCTATTCATAGGTATTTTCTATTAAAGAATTAGCTTTAATCAATTTGATAAATGGATAGATATTCGCTATAGTAAAGAACATAACGATTTACTCGAACTATGAAAGGAGTTATTCATGCAAATTGAAAACGGTTTATCAGAACAGCAACGCGAACAAATCGCAGACGGCTTGGCGCATCTACTCGCCGACACCTATACCCTGTATATCAAAACCCATAACTATCACTGGAACGTCACTGGTCCGCTGTTCAAATCACTGCACGAGCTGTTTGAAGAGCATTACGTCGAAATGGCAGCAGCGGTGGATGAAATTGCCGAACGTATCCGTGCGCTGGGGCATTTTGCGCCCGCTTCGTACAAGCAATTCTCCAACTTGACCGTGATCGAGGAAGAAGATGGACATCCATCTGCCGAGCAGATGGTGCGCAATATGGTTACCAGCCATGAACGTGTTGCCAACACTGCGCGCAAGGCTTTCAAGCCTGCCGATGAGGCTGGCGATGAACCGACCTGCGATCTGCTCACCGTGCGCATGCAGTTCCACGAAAAAACTGCCTGGATGCTGCGCAGCATGCTGGACAGTTAATACAGCTAGCAAGCCTTATTACACAACCCGGCGCTGCCGGGTTTTTTATGCCTGAGAAACTGGGTAATAATCCTGCATGCTCAATCATTGCTGATGAGAGCACTTTCTGTGCCCGGTATACCACTGAGCTCATAGCCATCGTCATCCACCTCGCCCGCCAGGACGTGCACATGGGCAGTCACGCACTCGGCCAGTGCGTCCAGATGATAACCGCCTTCAAGACTGGACACGATGCGTCCTTGGCTGCAGTCATTGGCGATATTGATCAATTCCCGGGTAAGCCAGGCAAAGTCTTCTGCTTGCAAAGCGCATTGCGCCAGCGGATCATGCTGATGGGCATCGAAGCCGGCGGATACGATGACCAAATCGGGAGCAAAGTCACGCAAGCGCGGCAGTAGCTGAATGCGCCAGATGGTGCGAAAGTAGTCGCCGGTGCAGCCTTGCGGCAGGGCTTCGGACACAATGTTGGCGGCATCATCGGCGCGCGGCGGCATGAATGGAAACAGCTCAACCTGATGGCTGTCAAACAGCATGATCCGCTTATGTCCGGCGAGGATGTCAGCGCTGCCATTGGCCTGGTGTACATCAAAATCGACCAGCGCCACACGCTGCAGATCATGCCTGGAGATGGCATGCAAGGCGGCAATCGCGGTGCTGGCATAAAAGCAAAAGCCCATGGCCCGATTGCGTTCGGCGTGATGGCCGGGCGGGCGTACAGCGCAGAATGCGCGCCTGCATGGATCTGACACGTCCAGCGCGGCATCGACTGCAGCACAAGCAGCTCCAACACAGCGTGACGCAGCGCTCAGCGTATGTCGCCCCAGCCAGGTGTCTTCATCGAGTGCTTCGATGCGCTCAGGGTCTGTACTCGCGAGTACGTTTTGCTGCTGTTGTTGCAGCAGGTCGAGATAGTTCTGCTGGTGTGCCGACAACAACTGTTCCGTCGTGGCCAGCGGTGCCTCACGTTGTTCCAGTTGCGGCATCAAGGCCAGTGCCGAGCGCACCGCTTGCAGGCGTTCCGGGGTTTCCGGGTGACCTGCCGGCGGCTGATGCTGCAGACAGTCCGCGTGGCTGTAGATGACAAAGCTCGGGGTAGCGTCAGCGGCGCTCATGATCCCACATGACCTCATCCGTGGCCGCCTGCCGGGCGAGCACGCGGGCAAGCACAAACAACAGATCGGACAATCGATTCAGATACTGCAATGCCGGTGCCTGCAGCGCTTGCTCGCGGTGCAGTGACCACAAACGACGCTCGGCACGCCGACAGATGGTTCTGGCCAGATGTGCCTGCGCTACCAGCGGTGGTCCATTCGGCAGAATGAATTCCTGCAGCGGCGGCAGAGTGTCATTGAAACCATCCAGTTGCTGTTCCAGCCACTCGACCTGTTCTGCCTGGATAAACTGATGACCGGGCATGCACAACTCACCACCAAGATCAAACAACTGGTGCTGTATTTTTTCCAGACAGGCATCAACGTCTGCCGGTGGCTGCTGCGCGCGCAACACACCGATGGCACTGTTGCATTCATCAACCGCACCAAACGCCTCGACATGCACACCATCTTTGTCCACGCGGCTGCCATCGGCCAGTCCGGTGGTGCCTGTATCACCGGTGCGGGTATAAATTTTGGATAAACGATTGCCCATAGGATAATTCTCGTGATGTAGCAGCGTTGGCGCAACCGTCTGTCGCCACTGTCAGTTGTGGATTGCGGAAGCTGACGTCGCCATAAGCCTGGTGGATGAATCCAATTTTGAAGGTTTGCGCATGTTCCGACACATCAAAACAGACGCTGACTTCGGTCCAGTCGAAAACGCCGAGCTTGGGTTCGTGCTCAAGCTGAGAGATGTATGATCCGCGCTTCGGCCCAAGATAGTGTTCTGCTGAACCCGTGATATTGACCAGTAGACCGGCACCGGGTTCTACGCCCTGGTACCAGTTGTCAGCGTGCATGTTCTGCTTCATTTCGACGCTGAATGACAGTGACTGCTTTTTCAGGTCTTGCAGATCAATAAACTGCGAGACCATCATGTAGTACTGTTCACCGTGTTTGGTAATTTTCAGTTCCCCATCATTGACTGTGACCCGGTAGGCAGCTTCGCCGGCATGCTGGGTAATACTCCATTGCGCGATTTTGCCATCTTCACTTTGTGCAAATGCCGGATTGCGCAGGTAGTTGACGCTGTTGGTATGGTCCGTTGGTTTGCCAGCAGGGCAGGTAGCAGGACGCTGGACATACTCTGCAGCAGCCAGTTGGCAGAGCAGATAAACGAACGCCGTTGTCATCATGATGAATGCTTGAGTGAGGGAACTGACACTTTACTTGGCACGGCTGAATAGTCAAGTGCAGCGGAAATGTCGCTGTCGTTTCTTTCTGTCAGGCTCCATTGGTACAATAGAGAATGAATTGTTAAATCAAGCAGGTTACAACGTGGCAAAACGTGTTCTGGTACTGGGTGGGGATGGTTTCTGCGGCTGGCCCACCGCCTTGCGTCTGTCTGCGCAGGGTTACAAGGTTGCTATTGTTGACAATCTGTCCCGGCGCAATATCGACAACGAACTTTGCTGTGAGTCCCTCACGCCAATCACACCCATTGCCACACGCCTCGCCACCTGGCGTCAGCTTACCGGTGAAGATATTGGCTTCCACCGTATCGACATCGCCACTGAGCCGGATGCGCTGCTGCAGTGCATCGAACAGACCGAGCCGGACGCCATCGTCCATTTCGCTGAACAGCGCGCCGCGCCGTATTCGATGAAATCGGCCTGGCACAAGCGCTACACCGTGGACAACAACGTTTCCGGCAGCAACAACCTGCTCGCTGCTGTGGTTGAGACCGGGCGCGACATCCACATCGTGCATCTGGGCACCATGGGCGTCTACGGCTACGGTCGCGTTGACGGTGCCGTAATTCCGGAAGGCTATCTGCCGGTGCAGATTGAGACTGAAGCCGGCTGGCAGAAAACCGACATTCTGCACCCGGCCGATCCCGGCAGCATCTATCACACCACCAAGACCATCGATCAGTTGCTGTTTTATTTCTACAACAAAAATGATCAACTGCGCATCACTGATCTGCACCAGGGCGTGGTGTGGGGCACGCAGACACCCGAAACCGCGCGCCACCAGAGTCTGATCAACCGCTTTGATTACGACGGCGATTACGGCACCGTGCTGAACCGGTTTTTGATGCAGGCGGCGATCGGCCATCCGCTTACCGTGTATGGCAGTGGCGGCCAGACGCGAGCCTTCATTCATATTCGCGATACCGTGCGCTGTATCCAGCTTGCGATTGAAAACCCGCCGCAAAACGGCGAGCGCGTGGACATCTTCAATCAGGTCACCGAAACCTGGACCGTGGCCGAGCTGGCGCATAAAGTCGCCGCCATCGCCGGTGCTGAAATCCGCCACTACCAGAACCCGCGCAAGGAAGCCGCGCACAATCGGCTGGAAGTCGAACGCGGCAAGTTCCAGCAATTGGGTCTGGATCCGACCACGCTGGACGAGGGTCTGCTGGATGAGGTCGTGGACATTGCGCGCCGCTACCGTGACCGCTGTGATGATGCCCGCATCCTGCCCAGCTCGCGCTGGACCAGGGATCAGCAGCTCGACAGCGAAGGTACAGCAGACACCGGCCCGGCAGCCTCCGCCGCTGGCTGAGTTCTGCACCCAGGGCGCTGCCGCAACATGGTCATGAACATTCTGCTGGGCGTACAAACCACCGGCAACGGCCACATCGTGCGCTCGTCGGCGCTGCTGCGCGAGCTGCGCCAACGTGGCCACCAGGTGCGTTGCCTGCTCAGCGGCCCGTCCACAACGGGGCGCTGGGATGTCGAGCAGTTTCAGCCGTATCAGGTCTGCACCGGTCTCACCTTCAGCAGCCGCGCCGGCAGGCTGGATTATGTGCGCACCACGCTGGACAACAAGCCGGTGCAGTTTTTGCGTGACGTTGCCGGCCTGGCCTGGCAGAATCTGGATCTGGTCATCAGTGATTATGAGCCGGTCAGTGCCTGGATGGCGAAACGCCGCGGTGTGCCCAGTATCGGCATCGGCCACCTGTATGCTTTTGTGCATGATGTGCCCAAGGCCGGTGCCGGCATCTCGCACTGGGTCACCAACGTTTTTGCGCCGGTGCAATATCCGATGGGTTCGCACTGGCATCACTTCGGGCAATCCATACTGCCGCCGACCGTGGCCGATGACATCCACGACCTGCCGATCAGCGAGGCAGAGCACGTGCTGGTGTATCTGCCGTTCGAGGATCAGGCTGCCGTTATCGCCCTGTTGCAGCAGTTTCCCGAGCAGCGCTTTCGTGTCTACTCCGGTACCGAAAACGCCGGCGAGCAGGGTAATGTCTGCTTGTGCAGAATTGGCCGCAAGCCGTTTATCGAGGATCTTGCCAGCAGTCACGGGGTGATCTGCAACGCCGGTTTTTCGCTGGTTTCCGAGGCCTTGCATCTGGGCAAGAAGGTGCTGGTAAAACCGCTCACCGGCCAGGTGGAACAGGAATCCAACGCGTTGGCGCTGGAACAGTTGAAGCTGGGTCGCTGGATGCACACACTTTGCGCCGACAGCGTGCGTGAGTTCCTCGCCATGGCGGCCATTGCGCCCTGCAACTGGCCACAGATCATGGGGCCGCTGGCAGACTGGATCAGCGCCGAACACTGGGATCAATCGGAAACACTGCTGCAGCAACTCTGGCCGTCGCGAGTGCAGCGCCAGAGCGCATGAACCGATGGCTGCGGTTAATGCGGTTTGATCGCCCGATCGGCATCTGGCTGTTGCTGTGGCCGACTGCCTGGGCACTGATTGTGGCCGGGCAGGGGCAACCATCACTGCGCAACATCATTATTTTCGCAGC
>CAZHRH010000139.1:0-6071 GCA_964534475.1 uncultured Wenzhouxiangellaceae bacterium | reverse complement strand
ACCGCTGATTTCCTAGCGACAGCAGCTTCAGCTGCGGGCACTATGCTGCTGATGAACCAGCAGCACAAACAACATCAGCCTTGCCGGCGACGCATCCGGCATGCGCAACGGCCAGCCGCAGCATGAGCCTGGCGATCGTGCAAGCGCGCGCCCAGGTCGGCATTCAGGCGCCGGCGGTGAGTGTGGAAGTCAATCTGGCGGGCGGTCTGCCGCAGATGTCCATCGTCGGCTTGCCGGAAACGGTGGTCAAGGAAAGCAAGGATCGGGTGCGCGCGGCGCTGCAGAACAGCGGCTTCGAGGTGCCGGCACGGCGCATTACCGTGTCGCTGGCACCGGCCGATCTGCCCAAGGATGGCGGTCGCTTTGATCTCGCCATCGCGTTGGGCATACTGGCCGCTTCGCGGCAGATCAACGCCGAGACACTGACACAATATGAGTTTCTCGGGGAGCTTTCCTTAAGCGGTGAATTGCGCGCCACCGGCGGTATTCTGCCGGCCGCACTGGCGGCTGCGAAAGCCGGGCATGCGCTTATCGTACCGGCCGCCGATGCCGCCGAAGCTGCGCTGATAGCCGAGCATGAAAGTTATGCCGCCGAGCATCTGCTGAAAGTGTGCGCGCATCTGCATGAACATGAACGGCTACCGCTTTGCAGCAGTTGTGCAGCACTCAGTGAAACCGATCCGGGCGCGGCTGTGGAATTGCCTGACCTGGCCGATGTGCGCGGCCAGCATCAGGCACGACGGGCACTGGAAATCGCTGCCGCCGGCGGCCACAATCTGCTGCTGGTGGGGCCACCGGGCACCGGCAAGACCATGCTCGCCAGCCGTTTGCCGACGATCATGCCCGAACTCAGCGACGCCCAGGCGCTGGAAGCAGCGGCGGTGGCCTCCATCAGCGGTCAGACCCTGCATCCCGCGCAGTGGAAACAACGCCGTTTTCGCCATCCGCATCATACCTGCAGCGGTGTGGCGCTGGTCGGCGGTGGCTCGCACCCGCGCCCCGGCGAGATTTCGCTGGCCCATCATGGGGTTTTGTTTCTGGATGAATTGCCCGAGTTTGACCGCCGCGTGCTGGAGGTGCTGCGTGAACCGATGGAATCGGGCAGCATCACCATTTCCCGCGCCGCGCGCCAGGCCGAGTTTCCGGCCCGGTTCCAGCTTATTGCCGCCATGAACCCGTGTCCCTGCGGCTATGCCGGCGACGCCCTGAGCTCGCGCTGCCGCTGCACGGCAGAGCAGATATCGCGTTATCGCAGCCGCCTGTCCGGGCCGCTGCTGGATCGCATCGACATGCAGATAGAAGTACCCAGACTGCCGCACCGGGAGCTGCATGGCGCGGCACCGGCCGGTGAGTCCAGTGCCGCAGTGCGCACGCGCGTGGAGCAGGCCTATCAGCGCCAGATAGATCGCCAGTCCTGCAGCAATGCCCAGCTCGGCGTGGCCGCACTGCGCGAACATTGTCAACTGAACAGCCAGGATCAGGCGTTGCTGGAACGCGCCGCCGACAAACTGCAGTTGTCCGCACGCGCCTGGCAACGCATCCTGAAAGTGGCACGCACCATCGCCGACCTGGACGCCTGTGCAGACATCGACACTCGCCACCTGAGCGAGGGGATCAATTACCGGCGGTTGAATATCTAGGGCCTGTTTGCACTAAGCCGGGCTAGTAAAAATATTTTGATCAAATCACTGACTTATATACGAAACTTTCACAAGCGATGTGCATCATATGCAGTGTTGGTGACGTTTCACTCCCTAGGCGTCATCAGCATAGATTCGGTCAATCCCCAAAATTACCGAATCGACCCGGCCCCGTGGGTCCTCCCCTGCCCACGGGGCCACCTTTTTTAACTGCCAGACTGATCCGCCAAGCACATTCACGCCTAAGCCAGAAACCGGGTTTCTGCATCCGGTTCTGACTGGTCATTGTCGTCTGCGCGCGGATACACCTGCCGCCAGAGCAGATACACGCCGCCGACATTGAGCACCTGCAAGGCCGTGGTCATGAAAGCCACCAGCAGTTCGGTAATGACCATGGCAGCAGCCTCACCCAGCAACAAGGTGGGCAGCAGATTGATCAACATCAGCATGAACACAGCCGCAGTGATAATCACCACAGAGGCCATGCCGAAAGTCAGCAATGCGCGCCAGTTGCGCACGCAGGCGCGCAGACTGTCCTGCAACGCAGCGCCTGCCGGCAACAGATCAAACACAATTCTGGGCACGACAAAAAACCACAGCAGGGACATCACCGCGATCGCTGCAGCCATCCCGCACAGCAGCCAGAATATTTGCTGCTGCGGCAACTCCAGTGCCAGCAAATCCTCCATTGTCTTGACGCTTTGCATTTGTTGCAGCAGATCGGCAAACGGCATCAGCAACAGCACCACCAGGGCAAATATGATCAACAGCAGCCACAGCATGGCGACGATCAAGGTATTGCGTTGGGCATGACCAAACATGCTGAACAACTGCATCGGCTGCAGTCGGCCATGCTGCAGTTGCAGATGAAACATCAGCGCCACCCCGCCCTGCAGCAACGGCGCCAGCAACAACAACAGCAGATTGCCGGCAGGAATCATGCCCAGTAACAGCGAAACGGCCAGCCACAACAAGATCACCTGCAGATAAACCGACCAGCGCTGGCCAATCAGATCGCCGGCTTGCAGCAAGCTGCGCCAGCCTGACCAGGCCGCTACCACTTGCGCCTGTCCGGCGGGTGTGGTCATGCCTGTGCCCTGCCTGCCGGCGTTGCGCTGGCCGACAATGACAACAGTGCAACAGCCAGCCGTCGCCCGGCCCAGTACAAGGCCCAGGCCAGCATGATTGCCAGCACACCACTGCTGGTGAGCATGATGACATCCAGCCAGCCCAGCGTCGGCATCAGCTCGCGCACCAGCAATAGCATGTCGTCGCTGCGCCAGCGCTGCAGCTCCCCGGAGATTCCGAGCGACTGCCCGATGCGCGTGGTGATGATTGAAGCGGTTTCATACATATCCCCAAAGATGGAAATGAAAGGTGCCGCTACCATGGCAAAGCTGAAGCCGGTGGCGGCCCATACCATGCTTGACTGCCAGCTGGCAGCGATTGCCCAGGTCCAGATGGTCATGCCGGGAAACAGCGTCAAGGAAAAGGGTGCCAGCACAGTGACCAGGTAGATCAGGTCATTGCCGCCGGTGTCGAAACCGGTCAACTGACCGGCATAGTCTGACCCCACTGCAATCCATGGAAACGCCTGCTGCAGCCAGGCTGCGCCGTATTCCGGCGCCAGCTCCAAACGCGTGACCTCGCCACCACTCCACAGACAGCCAAATGCGTGCAGCAATTCGTGGATCGGCACATAAAGCCACCAGCCCACGATCGCCGCCAACAGCAGAATCAATAGCCTGGGCATGCTGAAATGCCTGGCGCCTTGCTCCAGCAGGCTGATATAGTCGCGCAGCGGCTGCGCCCAGAACACCTGCCCGGGCTTGCCTTCTGTGCTGTCTGCTGCTTGCACCCGGTCAGTTCGCCAAAGCTGCTGAAACCACAGCGTGTGTTGCTTCGATTGTTGCTAACATAATACTTTTCTGACCGGATTCACGGAACAATCCCATTGTATCAGCCGAACTCCCCCAACAGTCACGGGCAACCAGCATCCGGCCCGCGGCGTGGCATACCGCTGGCTTTCATTCTCATCGGCATCAACGTGCTGGTGTTCATACTCAGTATGTCCGCAGAAGTACTGTTTGCCAGGTTTGCGCTGTGGCCAGTAGGCAGCGGCGAGCAGATGATGATCGGCAACAACAGCATTTCAGTGCCGCCGTTTCGGCCTTGGCAGTTGCTCAGTTATGGCTTTCTGCACGGCTCGATCACGCATATTTTCTTCAATATGTTTGCGCTGTTTCTGTTTGGTCTGCCGCTGGAGGCGGGCTGGGGACGCTGGCGCTTTGGCGTGTATTATTTCACCTGTCTGATCGGCGCTGGTCTGGTGCAACTGGTGATCGCCTCCAGCAGCCAGGAGATATATCCCACAGTCGGCGCATCCGGTGCCGTGTTCGGATTGCTGCTGGCTTATGGCCTGCGGTTTCCCAACAGCGTGATCGTGCTGCTGATTCCACCGATACCGATCAAGGCAAAATATTTTGTGGTGCTCTATGGCATCGCCGAACTGATATTCGGCGTTACCGGCATGATGCCGGGCGTGGCCCACTTTGCCCATCTCGGCGGCATGCTGTTCGGGCTTTTGCTGTTGATCAAGTGGGGCTGGCGGCCACGCTGGTGACTACCAGCATGATGTTGCCAGCCCGCATTGATCGGCACTGAATCAGTCGTTCAGTACAAAGCTGACCTTCAGATTGACACGGAATTCCTTGATATTGCCGTTGTCATCGCAGAAGACCTTCTGGCCATCGACCCAGCCACTGCGAACATTTTTCAGTGTTTTGGCTGCGCGCTGCATGCCTTTTTCGACGGCATCTTCAAAGCTCTGCGGGGATGATGCGATGATTTCGGTAACTCTTGCTACTGACATGATGGTAACTCCTTTTGCTTGTTGAAATTGCGCATACAGTGTTGCTGCATGCAATGTATTACTGGCAATTCTGCCGGTAAATATCAAGTGCCTCGGGCATCCATTGCTGGAATTGCCGAACGCGGGTATCTCCGCTGGGATGCGTGGACATGAATTCCGGCGGACGCTGCCCACCGGCGGCTGACATGCGTTGCCACAATTTCGGCGCTTCTTCAGGATCATAACAGGCGCGGGCGAGAAATATCAGCCCCAGGTAGTCGGCTTCGGATTCATGCTCACGCGAAAACGGCAGTAAAATACCGTACTGTGCACCCGCACCCAGCGCCGCCATCAGCATCTGCTGCTGCGCCGGATCCATGCCCGACACCGACATGCCCGCCGCCAGCGTGCCCAGTTGCGACAACTTCTGATAGGCCATGCGTTCGGCCCCATGGCGGGCAATGGCATGGGCGATCTCGTGGCCCATGATCACTGCCAGACCGTTGACGTTTTCCGCCACCGGCAGGATGCCGGTATACACCGCCACCTTGCCTCCGGGCAGAGCAAAGGCGTTGACCTGCTCGGACTGGATCAGATTGACTTCCCAGTCGAAGCCGGGATCGACATCGCTGGCAGCCGCCGCAATGCGGGCCCCAATGTCACGCACCAGATCAAGTTCAGGCCCCGAGCGCACAAGCTGCGCCTGCGCCAGAATCTGCTGATAGCTCTGCAAGCCCAGCGCGGCCTCCTGCTCACGGCTGATGTCCACCAACTGCGTACGGCCAGTCAACGGCACTTCGGCCTGATTGCTGAAATAGTAATACAGCCCGTAGATGGCAAACAGCAGCACCGGCAGCAGGCGGAACCTGCCGCCGGCTCTGCCGGCGCTGCGGGTGAATCGGCGCTGTCGCAACAGGTTGTTCTCGCTAGTCGTGATAATGTGCCATAATAACCTGATAGCCTGTGGCAATGGTAATTGTCATGCGAAAACAGGAATTTAACTCTGTCCGGCTACTGTATCGAGTACAGCGATTACTGCATGGTATTGCCACATTCAGGCAGTAACCAACCTACAACACCACTGCAACCAGGAGAAGCCAAATGGGTATATTCGATTTTCTGAAGAAAGACAAGGCCAAAGCCTCCGATAGCGTAACCCCGCCGAGCACCGTCTTGCGCAATGCCGGCATTGATCCTGACGGTCTTGACTTCAAGTTCAGCGGCACGGGTGATGTCAGCATCAGCGGAACCGCAGCCAGTGAGGACCAGCGCAAACGCATCGTGGAGCTGGTATCCGCCATTCCACAGGTGCAGTCTGTCGATGACCAGATGCAGATCGCAACCGCGACCACAGCCACAGCAGAAGCGGCCGCCGTTGGTGCTACAACTTCAGCAGCAGAAGCCAGCCACAGCGATGAAGGTCAAGCCACCAGCGAAGCCAAAACCCACACCGTGGTCAGCGGCGATACGCTGTGGAAAATTGCCGAACACTACTACGGCAAGGGCAATGACTACATGAAGATTTTCGAGGCCAACCGCGACCAGCTTGATGACCCGGACAAGATTCAGGTGGGTCAAGT
>CAZHRH010000138.1:3636-6123 GCA_964534475.1 uncultured Wenzhouxiangellaceae bacterium | reverse complement strand
TCATGTCGGCAGAAGCTGCTTTTTTGATCTTGCGTTGCCGCCAGTCAAGCGTGTGCACGAGGTTGCTGGCAACCACGCAGGGTGTGTCGAGATGGGTGACGGCAACTTCGGTGGGGCCACCGCGTATGCTGGTGCTTATGGGGCAACAGATCAACAAACCGGTCTTGTCATTGTAATTGGCGCTGGAAAGCACGAGCGCCGGTCGGTATTTGCCGATTTCCTTGCCTCGGGTCGGTTCGAAATCAAGCCAGACGATCTCGCCGCGTGCGGGGATATAGCGGGGCATCAGTCGGTATATTCGTGGCCAAGCAGCTCTGGCAGTTCGTCGGCATGTGCCCGGTGTGAGTCAATGCCTTCGAGCAGCTCTTGCTCGGTCCAGGTTTTGCGCGGCGTTTCCTGCGGACGGATAAGCAGGCCCTGTTCGGTCAACTCCATGGTGACGCGGGTGCCTTGTTCGAGCCGCGCCGCCTGGCCGACCGCCCGGGTGATGCGCAGGCCCATGCTGTTGCCCCAGGCCTGAACTCGGCCTTCGAAGCAGGGGGAGATCTTGCGATTCGTTGTCATAGCTACTGCTGCCTTTTGTGTTGATGTGTAGCTAAAGTATATACATGATGATCAGTGTGTTCAATGGCTAACGTCATCAACAGTTGCCTGTTATATGCACACAGTTGCCTGCTGTATGCAAACCGGCAAACCCTGCGAGTGCATGCAGCATCATCACGCAGTGAGCATTGCGCGAAATGATGATTGAGACACAGGCATCAGTCGCTACCAATGGATAATTCAGCCCGGGTGAATTAAACTACACCCCCGTTGCACTTGCTACGGATTTCCAGTTTCATGTCTCGATTCATATTTGTCACCGGCGGTGTGGTCTCGTCCCTCGGCAAAGGCATCACCGCTGCCTCTCTGGCTGCAGTGCTGGAGGCGCGCGGGCTGAAGGTGACGCTGATGAAGCTGGACCCCTACATCAATGTCGATCCCGGCACCATGAGTCCATTCCAGCATGGCGAGGTGTTTGTCACCGAAGACGGTGCCGAAACCGATCTGGATCTGGGCCATTACGAGCGCTTCGTGCACACGCGCATGACGCAGAACAACAACTTCACCTCCGGCAGCATCTACGCTGATGTCATCGCCCGCGAGCGTCGCGGCGAGTACCTGGGCGCCACGGTGCAGGTGATTCCGCACATCACCGACCGCATCAAGGAGCGCGTATTGCAGGCGGCTGCGGGTTTTGACGTGGCCATGGTGGAGATCGGCGGCACCGTGGGTGATATCGAATCGTTGCCGTTTCTGGAGGCGATCCGCCAGCTTGGCAGTGAGCTGCGCGGGCGCTGCGTGTTCATGCATCTGACGCTGATTCCTTATCTGGCTGCGGCCAACGAGATCAAGACCAAGCCGACCCAGCACTCGGTGAAGGAGCTGCGCAGCATCGGTATCCAGCCGGATGTGCTGGTGTGTCGCAGCGAGCGGCCGGTGGAAGAATCCGAGCGCAAGAAGATCGCGCTGTTCACCAACGTGCGTGAGCAGGCGGTGATTGCGGCGATGGATGTCGGCAACATTTACCAGATTCCATTGGAGCTGCACGCCCAGCAAATGGACGACATCGTGCTGGATATTCTGCAATTGCAGTGCCCGCCGGCAGAATTGTCGGCCTGGGAAGCACTGGTCAAGCGCATGGCCAGCACCCGGGATGCGGTAACGGTGGCGCTGGTGGGCAAATACGTGGAACATGCCGATGCCTACAAGTCGCTGACCGAAGCGCTGGCTCAGGGCGGTTTTATTCAGGGTATCAAGGTCAATATCAAGGCGATCGATTCCGAGCAGATCGAGCAGCATGGGGTGGAAGTATTACGCCAGGCCGATGCCATTCTGGTGCCGGGCGGTTTTGGTGAGCGTGGTTTTGAAGGCAAGATCGCCGCCGTGCGCTATGCGCGTGAAAACCAAGTGCCTTATCTCGGTATCTGCTACGGTATGCACGCAGCGGTGGTGGAGTTTGCCCGCCATTGCTGTGGCCTGGACGGCGCCAACAGCACCGAAAACAATCTGGCCACGCCGGCGCCGGTGATCGCAATGATCTCGGAATGGCTGGATCGTACCGGGGCCATCGAGCAGCGCGATGCCAGCTCCGACATGGGCGGCACCATGCGCCTGGGCGGGCAGACCTGCAAGCTGCAGCCCGGCTCGCTGGCGCACGCGGTGTATCAGGCCGACACCGTGGTGGAACGCCATCGCCACCGCTATGAACTGAACAATGTTTATCGCGACATTCTGCAGCAGCACGGCCTGGCAATGACCGGTTTTTCCAGCGATGATGAACTGGTGGAAATCGTTGAGTTACCCGAGCATCCGTGGTTTCTGGCCTGCCAGTTCCATCCCGAATTCACCTCCTCGCCGCTGCACAGTCATCCCTTGTTCGACAGCTTTATCGCCGCTGCACTCAAGCATCGGCAGGCGCAAGCCAGACCGGCCGCATGAAGCTGG
>CAZHRH010000138.1:0-3536 GCA_964534475.1 uncultured Wenzhouxiangellaceae bacterium | reverse complement strand
TCGGAGCCGATCAGCCGCTGTTTCTGATCGCAGGTCCTTGCGTTATCGAGTCCGAGCAACTGGCCATCGATACCGCCGGTCAACTGGCCGAAATGAGCGCACAACTGGATCTGCTGTGCATCTATAAATCCAGCTTCGACAAGGCCAATCGCACCTCGCTGCACAGCTATCGCGGCTTGGGTGTGGACGAGGGTCTGCGCATCCTGGCTGAAGTCAAGCGTCAGACCGGCCTGCCGGTGCTGACCGATGTGCACGAGGATTCTGACATCGAGCAGATCGCCGCTGTGGTAGACGTCCTGCAAACCCCGGCCATGCTCTGCCGGCAGACCAATTTCATCCAGCGCGTGGCCGCCGCCGGCAAGCCGGTCAACATCAAGAAAGGCCAGTTTTTGTCGCCGGCGGAAATGCAGCACGTCGTGACCAAGGCGCGGGCAGCGGGCAATGACGAGTTGCTGGTGTGCGAGCGCGGCTTCAGTTTTGGCTATCATGATCTGGTGGTGGACATGCGCAGCCTGCAGATCATGCAACAAACCACCGGCTGTCCGGTGGTGTTCGATGCCACCCATGCCGTGCAGCAGCCCGGCGGGCAGGGCGATGCGTCCGGCGGCCGGCGTGAATTTGTGCCGCTGCTGGCGCGCGCTGCGGTCGCCGCCGGGGTCAGCGGTGTGTTTATGGAGACCCATCCGGATCCGGATCAGGCGCTGAGCGATGGCCCCAATGCCTGGCCACTGCAGGCCATGCCGGCGCTGCTGCAAACCCTGCAGCAGCTCGATGCGGTGGTGAAATCGCTGCCCGCTGCGGCCACCTGACAAGTGCTGCCCGTCAAACGGAAAAGATGCCAATAACATGAGTATTATCAAACGACTGCATGCCCGCGAGATTCTCGATTCGCGCGGCAATCCGACGCTGGAAGTGGATGCCCTACTGGAGTCCGGCGCCTGGGGTAGGGCAGCGGTGCCGTCGGGTGCCTCCACCGGCGCACATGAGGCGGTGGAATTGCGTGACGGCGACCAGCAGCGCTACGGCGGCAAAGGCGTGTTGAAGGCGGTGCGCAACGTCAACGGTGTGATTCATTCTGCACTCAAGCATGTCGAAGCAGCCGATCAGCGCGCTGTGGACATGCGCCTGATCGAGCTCGACGGCAGCGACAACAAGTCCGAGCTGGGGGCCAATGCCATGCTCGGCGTGTCGCTGGCGCTGGTCCGGGCCATGGCCGATGAGCACGGCCAGCGTGTGTATCAATACCTGCGCGAAGGCGACACCCGGCCGCTGTTGCCGGTACCGATGATGAACATCATCAACGGCGGTGCGCATGCCGACAATGCGGTGGATTTCCAGGAATTCATGATTGTGCCGGCCGGGCTGCCCAGCTTTGCCGAGGCGCTGCGCTGCGGGGTGGAAATCTTTCATGCTCTGCGCAGCGTGCTCAAGCAGCAGAGCATGAGCACGGCGGTCGGTGACGAAGGCGGCTTTGCGCCGGAACTGACTTCCAATCAGGCGGCGCTGGACATGATCATGGCAGCCATCGAGCTGGCTGGCTACCGGCCCGGCGAACAGGTCTGGCTGGGTCTGGATGTCGCCAGCAGCGAATTCTATCGTGACGCCAGCTATCATCTGGCCGGTGAAAAGCGCCAGCTCGATGCCGCACAACTGGCGCAGTTGCTATCAGACTGGGTGCATGATTATCCGATTGTCAGTATCGAAGACGGCATGGCCGAGGACGACTGGTCCGGCTGGAAGCTGCTCACAGAAGCGCTGGGCGAGCGCGTGCAACTGGTCGGTGATGACCTGTTCGTGACCGATACCAGCTTGCTGCAGCGCGGCATTGACGAGCGCATTGCCAACGCCATTCTGATCAAGTTCAACCAGATCGGCACGCTGACCGAGACGCGTGACGCCATCGCCATGGCGCAGCAGGCCGGTTATGGCGTGATTATCTCGCATCGTTCCGGCGAAACCGAAGACAGCATGATTGCCGATCTGGCCGTGGCCAGTGCCGCCGGGCAGATCAAGACCGGCTCGTTGTGTCGTTCCGATCGCACGGCCAAGTACAATCAACTGCTGCGCATCGAGGAACATCTGGATGGCAACGCGCACTATGCCGGAACTGACGCGTTTCCGGTGCTTGATGCCGGTGCAACATAATTGATCAGAGCTTGCTGAAGCACCACCAGCTTTGTTCGCCGGGCAAAGCATGGCATGATGATGCGATGCAATCTATGTATCGTGGCCAGGCAGCAAAGGAGGTTTAGTTGTACCGAGTGATTATTCTGGTGCTGGTGATTATGCTGGTGATCATGCAACTGCAGTTCTGGCAGCAGCGTGCTGCGGTGAAAGAGATTGCCGGTATCCTTGATCAGCAACGCCAGAGCAATGCGCAACTGCGTGCCAGCAACGAGGCGCTGGCCGCCGAAGTTGAGGATTTGCGCCAGGGCATGCAGGCGGTGGAAGAGCGCGCGCGCAGTCAGCTCGGTCTGATTGCCGAAGGCGAGCAGTTTATCCAGTTGGTACCGCTACCAGAAGGGACACGGCAGGATCAAGGTGGCGCAGATGAACAAGACTAAAGCCGCGGCTGACGCAGCGATGATCTGGGCGCTGATCCCGGCGGCCGGTGCCAGCAGCCGCCTGCGTGGCGATATGCCCAAGCAGTACCGCTTGATCGACGGCCAGCCGGTGTTGCTGCACACGCTGAAACGCCTGGCGCGGCATCCGCGCATTCAGGGGTTCACTGTCTGTCTGGCCGCCGATGATCCCTGCTGGGCGTCGATGCCGGCGGCCGAACTGGGCAAGCCGGTGAACACCTGTGAAGGTGGCGCTACCCGCGGCGCCAGTCTGCTGCAGGGTCTGCTGGCGATGCATCAGGCCAGCGAGGATCATGGTTACGTGCTGGTGCACGATGCCGTGCGGCCTTGTTTCACGCTGTCCAGCATTGATGATCTGATTGCTGCAGGTTGTCAGGACGAGCACGGTGCCATCTGCGCGCTGCCGTTGACGGACAGTCTCAAGCAGGTGGATAAAGTCAGCGCCGATCGCATTTATCGCAGCGTCAACCGCAAACGGCTGTGGCTAGCGCAAACGCCGCAGTTGTATCGTGCCGGTGTGTTACAGCAGGCCCTGCAGCAGGCACTGAAGAAAAAACCCGATCTCTACGACGAAGCCGAGGCGATGGAAATGGCAGGCTATCATCCGCACCTGGTGCATGGTTCACCGGCCAACTTCAAGCTCACATTCGAGGACGATCTGAAAATCGCCCGGCGTTTGTTGGAGACTTCAGCATGACCAACGCAGGTTTGCCGGTGCTGCGCGGCTTGTCGGCGCAGGTGAAGGATCAGCGCATTGAAATCGCCGACAGCCTGATGCTGGGCAGCACTGACGCCGCAGACATTGTTTTGACCGGAGACGATATTGTTGCCGCACACGCCCGCCTGTGCTGGGACCAGCAGACACTGCTGATTGAGCGCGGCGACGCCCAGGCCGAGGTTTACGTCAACGGTAAGCCGGTGGCGCAGCAACAACTCAATGCCGGTGATGAGTTG
>CAZHRH010000137.1:0-6147 GCA_964534475.1 uncultured Wenzhouxiangellaceae bacterium | reverse complement strand
TGCGGTTGAGCTTGTTGATGGTTTCGATCATGTGCACCGGGATGCGGATGGTGCGGGCCTGGTCGGCGATAGAACGCGTGATGGCCTGGCGAATCCACCAGGTGGCATAGGTGGAGAACTTGTAGCCACGGCGGTATTCGAACTTGTCCACCGCTTTCATCAGGCCGATGTTGCCTTCCTGGATCAGGTCAAGGAACTGCAATCCGCGGTTGGTGTATTTTTTGGCGATGGAGATGACCAGGCGCAGGTTGGCCTCGCACATTTCCTTTTTCGCCCGACGCGCCTTGGCTTCGCCCAGCGAGATGGTGCGATGCAGCTCCTTGATGTCTGCAATGTTAAGGCGCGACTGCGCTTCTATATCGCGCAGCTCCTGCTGCAGCATGCGGATCTTGTCGGCGTATTCCTTCAGCGGGCTGCTGAATTTCTGCTTGCGCTTGATCTGGGTTTCCAGCCACTGCTCATCGGTTTCGTTGCTGAGAAAAGTCTGCAGGAAGGTTCGCTTCGGCATGCCTGCCTGTTCCACACACATGCGCATGATCTGGCGTTCGATGTCGCGCATGCGGTTGACGCGGAAACGCATGCGGCCAATCAGCGTATCGACCATGATGGTTGGCAATTTCATGCGCAGATACAACACCGATAGCTGCTCCCGCAGCTCGATCACTTTCTTGCTGTTGCCGTAGCGATCAAATTTTTTCAGGAATTGCTCGTAGACATCAGCCATTTCATGGAAGTGGCGTGCCACCTGCTGCGGATCCGCGCCCATGGTCTTGACTTCTTCCTCGTCATCGCCCAGTGCCTCGGCGGCGGCCTCTTCAGCGCGCTGGTCCTGCAGTGCGATCTCCGGCGGTTCCACGCCCTGTTCTTCCATCACTTCGGGATGAATGAAACCGGCAATAATTTCATTCAGGCGCCGGTTGCCATCCAGATGTGCTGCGTAGTCTTCCAGCATGCTGCCGATGGTTTCGGTGTATCGTGACAGCGCCAGGTTAACCTCATTGAGACCTTCCTCTATGCGCTTGGCGATGGCGATTTCGCCTTCGCGGGTGAGCAGTTCCACTGCGCCCATCTCGCGCATGTACATGCGCACCGGATCGGTGGTGCGACCGATATCGGCGTCTACTGCCGCCAGTGCTGCGGCGGCTTCTTCATTGACGGTTTCGTCGTCATCGGTGCTGGCGTCATCGTTGAGAATCAGCGAATCCGGATCCGGAGCTTCCTCGTGCACCTGGATGCCCATGTTTTCAAACATGCCGATGATGTCTTCAATCTGATCGGCCTCGACGATTTCGTCGGGCAGGTGATCATTGACCTGGGCAAAGGTCAGCCAGTTGCCCTGCTCGCGGCCAACGAGGATCAGTTTTTTCAGTAATGATTCGCTTTTTTGTTCCATGACTTTCTCTAATTCGTTATCGAAATCGAATCCATTCAAGTTTTGTTGTCTTGAGGCTTTGTTTCAAGGAGCTTTTTGATAGCCTGTAGTCGATTCAATTCGTGTTTCGGTTGTACTGAAGATGGTTGCAGCTTTAGTTCATTTTCAATCATACGAACTCGCGCATTGGTCTGTTCCTTTTGCATACGTCCAATAGCGCCTTTCACTAACTGTGAAAACATATCACGTGCAAGCGCAGTGTTACCATCATCTACTAACTTGTTTAGCGTTTGTATGTCGATGTTGTTATCGCTTGCTAGTTTACTGATTAACATCTCAGCATTGTGCCCACGCCAGTACTCTATCAGCTTAACCATGCTAATCTGCGGCCGCTGGCAGCAGAACTCAATCAACTCCAGCACCACATCGGCATTTTTCTGCGCTGCCACCACCTGCAAGTCAGAGCTAGACAAGCATGCCGCTAGCCACGGTTGCTGTACCAGTATCGCTGACAGAAAGTGCAACCATTTACCCAACTGAATGCTTGCTGACTCCTCATATATACTAGACGTTCCAATGTTCGATGATCGTTTAGACGAGTTATCAGGGTTGCTGTCCAGGCGCAGGCGATGGCGTGTCTTTTCCTGCAGCTGCTGCTTGAGCATGTCGCGATATACGCCCTGCGGCAAGCGCTGCAACAGAGGCAATGCCTTGCTTACCAATGCAGCACGGCCTTCAGCGCTGGTCAATTGCAGGCCCTTTTCCAGTTGCTGAAACAACAGCTCCGACAACGGCACGGCGGTTTGCAACAGGGCTTCAAACTGATCTGTCGAGCGGCGCACCATGCTGTCGGGGTCTTCACCTTCGGGCAGAAACACAAAGCCGACCTGGCGGCCGTCTTGCATGTGCGGCAACAGGTTCTGCAAGGCTTTCCAGGCCGCATCGCGCCCGGCGCGGTCACCATCAAAACAGCAGATCACCTGATCTGTGGTCTGAAACAGCATGCGCGCCTGCTGCTCGGTGGTGGCGGTACCCGAAGTCGCCACCGGTGCCCGCAGGTCATGCTGATCCAGCGCGATGACATCCATGTAGCCCTCCACCAGCAGCAGGCGTTGCGGTCGCTGGCGCTGGCGCGCCTGGTACAGCCCGTACAGTTCGCGGCTTTTTTGGTACACCGCCGTTTCCGGCGAATTCATGTATTTGGGACCGTTGTCGTCCAGCGCACGTCCACCAAAGGCAACGATGCGACCGCGGCGATCATGGATCGGAAACATGATGCGATGGCGAAACTTGTCGTAACGCTTGTGCTCCTTGCTCACCAGCAGGCCGGCATCGATCAGCACCTGATCGGCAAAGCCGCGCTGATTGAGATGGCGCTGCAGCCCATCCCACTGATTGGGCGCGTAGCCGATCTGATAACGCTTGCTGCTGTCCGCGTTGACGCCGCGCTGCTGCAGATAACGTCTTGCTTCGGCATTGCCGGTGAGTTGCTGCTGATAAAACGCAGCCGCCTGTTCCAGCGCCGCCAGCAGTGGCTTGCTGCGATCACTGCCGACAGCGTCGCTGCTAACGCCCTGCGGCATTTCCAGCCCCACGCTGTGCGCCAGCTCGCTGACCGCATCGACAAAGCCGAGACCATCGTAATCCATGACGAAGCCGATGGCACTGCCGTGCTTGCCGCAGCCGAAACAATGGTAAAACTGCTTCTGCGGGCTGACCGTGAACGACGGCGTTTTTTCGTCGTGAAACGGGCAGCAGGCCTTGTACTCGTGTCCAGCGCGTTTCAGCGGCAGGCGCTCGGAGATGACGCCGACGATGTCCAGTCGGTCAATCAGTTCATCGATAAATGATTCGGGTATATGCTGAGCCATGCAGTGACACCCAGTCTGCCTTGAACGCGAATCAGGCGCAAGGCTGAACGCAGATGATCCTGGCAGGGGCGATAGCAGCGGCCGCAGACTGCCGCGTCATTGCTGTAAACGCTGCCGCAAAAGTGCGCTGACTCTGGCCATGTCGGCCTGGCCCTGCAACTGCTGTTTCAGCTTGCCCATGGCTTTGCCCATGTCCTGCATGCCGTTGATCTGTTCGGTGGCGAGCACATCACTGATGGCTTGCTCAATGGCGGCATCGTCTAGCTGCGCGGGCAGATATGGCTCGAGCAGGGCAATTTCGTCGGCTTCCTGCCGGGCCAGTTCGTCCCGACCGGCAGCGACATACTGCTGCTGTGCATCACGGCGCTGCTTGATCATTTTTTCGATGATGGCAACCACGGCGGCATCATCAAGTTCAATGCGCTCGTCCACTTCGCGCTGCTTGATGGCAGCAGTGGTCATGCGCAGAGTTTGCAGGCGCAGCTTGTCACCCGCGCGCATGGCGGCTTTGACATCATCCAGCACGGCTTGTTTCAGGCTCATAAGGCGGGGTAGCTTGCGGTGCAGCCAGGTAAATTCGGCGGGATCAGTAGGTTCGCTTGGTCACGGTATCGCGCGCCACGCGACGCATGTTGCGCTTGACTGCTGCTGCGGCTTTGCGTTTGCGTTCCTGGGTGGGCTTCTCGTAGAACTCGCGGCGGCGGCTCTCGGCGATGACGCCGGCTTTCTCGCAGGAGCGTTTGAAACGACGCAGAGCGTATTCAAACGGCTCGTTTTCTCTTACTTTGACACTTGGCATATGTTCTCCTGTGTAAACGGTTAAACTGGGTTGATGATCTTACTGGCATGAGGTATTGTCCGAGCGGACTCAAATCAAGTCGCGAGTTACGCCGGAAAAGCCCGACATTATAACCGCTTGCTGCCCGCTTGGGCAACCAGCAAAGCTTTAATGGTAGTTATTCCGCAACGTGCTCGTCCTTGGTATTGAAACTTCCTGTGATGAAACCGGCCTGGCGCTGTATGACAGCCAGCGCGGTCTGCTGGGCGAGGCGCTGTACAGCCAGGTCGAGCTGCACGCCGAATACGGCGGCGTGGTGCCGGAACTGGCTTCACGTGATCATGTGCGCAAACTGCTGCCCCTGCTGCGCCAGTTGCTGCGCGACAGCAACATCGAACTGAATACCATTGACGCCATCGCCTACACCCGCGGCCCGGGTCTGGTCGGTGCGTTACTGGTTGGTGCGGCCAGCGCCGAGGCGCTGGCGCTGGCGCTGGACATTCCGGCCATCGGCATTCACCACATGGAAGGCCATCTGCTGGCACCCCTGCTGGAGCCAGACCCACCGGCCATGCCGTTCGTTGCCTTGCTGGTCTCGGGCGGCCATACCATGCTGGTCGAGGTCAACGATCTCGGTGACTATCGGCTGCTCGGCGAAACGCTGGATGACGCCGCCGGCGAAGCTTTTGATAAAACCGCGAAACTGCTGGGACTGGAGTATCCGGCCGGCCCGGCCGTGGCCCGGCTGGCAGCAAGCGGCGCAGCCGATCGTTTCCGCTTTCCGCGACCAATGACCGATCGTCCCGGCCTCGACATGAGTTTCAGCGGCCTGAAAACGCATACCCGCACGCTGTGGCAGAAGCATGCTGATGCAACACATGGCAGCAGCGATCAGCAACAGCTCAAGGCCGATATCGCCGCCGGCTTTCAGCAGGCCGTGGTGGACACCTTGAGCATCAAATGCAAACGCGCGATGCAGGCCACCGGGCGGCAGCGATTGATCGTCTCCGGCGGCGTGGCCGCCAACCAGGCTCTGCGCGCAAAGCTGCGCCAGACTGGTGCCGAGCATGGCTTTGCGGTAAGTTACCCGCGGCTGGCCTTTTGCACCGACAACGGCGCCATGATTGCCTATGCCGGCTGCCTGCGACTGCAGATGCGTGCGGATGTGCAACCTGAAGCACCGTCATCACGAAGCATCAGTGCGAAGCCACGCTGGCCGCTGCAGGCGCTGGCGAATATCTGATTTACCATAGCTTTGGACCATCATCATGAGCATGCAAGTTTTATCCAGACCGACACCGGGCCAGGCCCACGGTGGAGACATCATCTTCATCGAAGACCTGCGCATCGACACCATCATCGGCATCTTCGACTGGGAGCGGAAACAGAAACAGACCATCAGCCTGGATCTGGAAATGCGTGGTGACATCGCCACAGCCGCACTCACCGACAGCATCGAAAACACGCTGAACTACAAGGCGGTGGCGAAACGCCTGATCGGCTTTATCGAGCAAAGCGATTTCCAACTGGTGGAAACCATGGCCGAGCGCTGCGCCGAGATCGTGCTGGGCGAATTCAACGTGCAATGGCTGCGGCTGAAAATTCAGAAACCCGGCGCCGTTCGCGGTTCACGCAGCGTCGGTGTGATCATCGAGCGCAGCACCTGACAGCGAACGGGATGGATTCGGCATGACCGACGTTTACCTTGGGCTGGGCAGTAACCAGCGTGCGCGCTATCACTTGCGCAGTTGCCTGCAGCATCTGGAAAGCCAATTCGGCCAGATTGACTGGTCGCCGCTGTATGTCAGCACGGCAGTGGGCTTTGACGGTGACGATTTTCTCAACATGGTGGTCAGAATTCACACCAACCTGACGGTGGACGATCTGCATCAGTGGCTGCATGAGCTGGAGGATAGGCATCAGCGCAATCGCGAGCAGCCCAAATTTTCCGACCGTACGCTGGACGTGGACATTCTGCTATACGGCGAGCGCGTGCAAACCGGGGCCGTGGTATTACCGCGTGGTGAAATCACCCGCTATGCCCACGTGCTCAAGCCGCTGGCCGATCTGGCACCAGACCTGGTGCATCCCACCGAGCACAAGACCATGCAACTGTTATGGCAGGA
>CAZHRH010000136.1:4944-6267 GCA_964534475.1 uncultured Wenzhouxiangellaceae bacterium | reverse complement strand
ACGCGCTTTTGCGCCAGCATGCCGTAGACCGGCAGCCACAGCATGGCGATCACTGCCACACCGTCTAATCCGCTATCCAGCCAGCCCCATGCACTCAGTTGCTCGGCCTCACCCAGCAGCACAATGATAATCACCAGCAGCAGGGTGAAGCTGTGCATGTGGATGCTGAAGATGACGTGCTCGGTGTAATAGCGTTTGCCAAACGGATAAAACAGTTTCAGCATCAGCGCAAACAGCGGCAGCAGCACCAGCAGGGTTTGCGGCAGATAGCGCAGGAACTGATCAACCAGCAGGCCAGGGTTTTGCTTGATGCGCGGGGCGTTGTCCTGTATGCGCGCGAGGCGTTCATTCAGTAACTGATTGACACCAGGCGGCAAAAACCCAATCTTCAGCGGGTTGTCCTGCGCGTCCCAGGGATTGCCGTTAATGGCAAAAATACTGTCATCGTCGGGCTCAGGTTCAGCGGCCACGCTTGGCTCATTGCCATCAAGCTGATCTGTGCGCTTGGCAGAGTTGTCGTTGTCTGCTTTCGTTACGTCAGAATCCACGCTGCTGCCATCCTGAAAGCCCGCAGCCAGCTCCTGATCAAACGTCACGGACTGGTTGATCTCATAGGAAATCAGCAGAAATGCCTGCAGACTGGTGAACAGATAAAACCTGACCGGCGGTGAGTAATGCACGCGGCGGCCGGCGATGTAGTCGTTGGTCAGTCTGCCGGGATGCAACAGCAGTGTTCTCAGCGTGCGTGACAGACGGCCGTCGATCTCGAAAGTCTCGGCAATAAAATCACCAACAACAGCAGGAAAAAAGCGCAGAAAATGGCGTCGTGACTGGCCGCAGGCGCTGCAGTATTCTCCGCGCAGCACCTGGCCGCAGTTGCTGCAGTGCTCTGTGGCACGCTCCGCCGCGTCGTCTTCAAGCTGGCTGACTTCGAGCTGCTGCTGGTGATCGTTGTCTGTGGTCATGTTGCTACGGACTCGTGTTTTATTGTGGGTAATTAACTACCACCTGATGATTGGCTATGGTTGTTATCCCGGCGGCAATAGATCGTCCTGCTGCAGCCAGTGCAGGGTCTTGCGCAGCAGTTTATCGATATCGGTGATGCGGTAACCCAGCTCGCGCTGCGCCTTGCTGCTGTCACATTGCATGTGCGCGCAAACCATCGCTGCACCCTCCGGGGTGATCCGCGGTTCCCTGCCGCTGAGCATGCCTGGCCAATGCATGATTCTGGCCAGCGTTTGCAACAGCCAGGCCGGCGTGGTGCGACCTGGTGCAGGTACCTGCAGTACTCGCGCTGCCTGTTGCAGCAGATCCAGATAGCTG
>CAZHRH010000136.1:0-4844 GCA_964534475.1 uncultured Wenzhouxiangellaceae bacterium | reverse complement strand
CTGCAAACCCCAGGTGGCAAACGACGAGGTGTAAACCAGCTTGCCGATGTCATGTTTGTGTACGGCCGCGACGACATGTCGGGTGCCTTCCGCATTGACCTGCCATTGACGTTGTCGATGGCCGCGCCAGACGCTGGTATCGGCGGCGGTGTGAAAGATGCAGTCGGGTTTGTTCGCCACAGCCTTGCTGATACTCCCGGCGTCGGTCACATCGCCAAGGTGAATGTCGATGTCGCTGGTGGGCAGATCACGCAGGTCGCTGCTGGCGCGACAAAATGCACTGACCTGCCAGCCCTGCTGCAACAGTTGCTGCACCAGGTTGCTGCCAACAAATCCGGAAGCGCCGGTGACCAGGGCATGCTGTGACAATGAACCATCCTCATGAAATCTGATCAGGAAGCGAATTTGAGCAGTATACCCGCGCCTGCGGACATCAGCACGATGACGCACGTGCGTCGCACCACCACTCTGGCACTGCCGTTGATTGCCGGCAACATCGCCGGTATGGGCATGAACTTCGTCGATACGGTGATGGCCGGCCGGCTCGGTGCCGTCAGTCTGGGGGCGATCTCCATCGGCGGTGCGGTGTTGTCGGCCGTGTTTCTGTTCGTCATGGGCGTGCTGATGTCAATCACACCCTCGGTGGCGCAACTGGATGGCGCCGGTTACCGGCTGCGCAGCGGGCGGGTAACGCGCCAGGGGCTGTGGCTGGCACTGGCGATGACATTGCTCATGTGGACTGCCTTGCGCAGCTCGGCCGGTCTGTTGCAGTTGCTGCAGGTCGATGCACAACTGGTGCCGGTGGCGCTGGATTATCTGCGCGCCATTTCCTGGGGCGCGCCGGGCATCTGTTTTTTACTGGTGCTGCGTTATTTCAGCGAGGGCTGCGGTTTCACCGCACCCACCATGTATCTGGGCGTGCTCGGCATTGTCTTCAATGTGCCGCTGAACTATATCCTCATCTACGGCAAGCTGGGTTTTCCGGCGCTGGGCGCGGTGGGTTGTGGCTGGGCCACGGCAATCGTGTTCTGGGTGCAGATGCTGATTATGGCAATCTGGATCGCGCTGCGATCGGAGTACCGCCGTTACCATTTGTTTGCGCGTTTTGAATGGCCGAGCTGGCATCAATTGCGCGATCTGCTGCAGATCGGCTTGCCCATCGGCACGATGGTATTTGTCGAGGGTAGTCTGTTTGTCGGCGCCGCTTTGCTGATCGGTTCACTGGGTGCCATTCCGATTGCCGCGCATCAGATTGCGATTAATTTCTCCGCCTTGTGCTACATGATTCCGCTCGGCCTGGCCGGAGCCATGACGGTTCGAGTCGGCAATGCGCTGGGCCGTGGTATGCCGACAGAAGCGCTGCGCGCCAGCAAGGCCGGCGCTTTGATGACGCTGGCAACGCAAACGGTGACCGCCAGCCTGATGCTGTTCGCCCCGGCCTGGATCATCAGTTGGTACACCGATGATCAGGCCATCGCCGCACTGGCGGTCAGTCTGCTCGGGCTGGCGGCGATATTTCAGTTTCCCGACGGCCTGCAGGCCGCTGCCGCCGGCGCCTTGCGCGGTTACAAGGATACCCGGCTGCCGATGATTTATACCGTGATTGCCTACTGGCTGTTCGGCATGCCGGTGGGCTGGTGGCTGACGTTTCGCAGTGACTGGGGCGCTGCCGGCATGTGGGCAGGCATGATCGCCGGTCTCGGCGTCGCCGCGGTGTTGCTGGGCTATCGCCTCTGGCGCATCAGTCATGCACGCCTGGTGGTATAAGGCTAAAATCAGCATTAAGGCTCAGCCACAATGGTCGGTGCAGTGTTATGCGATGCTGATTGCAGGCGAATCTATGCAGCGCCAATTGTCTCGCATGAGCGCCTGCAAACAGGTTCCTGCATTATGACGAACAATACAGCATAAGCATGCAATAAAGGCACAGGCCAAGCTTGCCTCAGTAACAAACAGGAACACACTATGACGACTTCACAACGCGGTTTTCTGGCCAGAATATGGTTTGGCTTCTGGGGCTTGATTGATGGCACTCGCCGAGCATTGTTCAACCTCATATTTCTCGGATTGATTGTGCTCTTGCTGGCAGCACTGATCAAAGGTGATGCCGTGAAACCTTTGCGTGAGAACACCACTTTGCTGCTGCAGCCGGTTGGTCTGGTGGTGGAAGAGTACACGCTGACGCCGTTTGAACGCGCCTTGAACGAAATTACCGACAATCAGCAACCAGAAACGCGCCTGCGTGATCTGATCAAGGCTGTGGATCTGGCCAGCACCGACGGCAAGATCAGCCAGATGCTGCTTGATGTGCGTGAGCTGATCAGCATCGGCATGGCCAGCAGCAATGAATTGCAGCAGGCCATCGCCGCGTTCCGCGCCAGCGGCAAGAAGGTCTATGCGCTCGGCAGTTTCATGGATCAGGCGCAATACGGCTTGGCCGGCAGCGCCGACGAAGTGTGGCTGGAGCAGGACGGCCTGGTGTGGCTGGATGGTTTTGCCACATATCGTAATTATTACAAGGACGGCCTGGACAAGCTGAAGGTCGATATCAACCTGTTTCGGGTAGGGGAATTCAAGTCGGCCAGTGAGCCCTACATTCGCAATGACATGTCCGACGCCGATAAACGGGCGCGGCAGTTTCTGCTGGATGATCTGTGGCAGCAGTATCTGGCCACGCTGGCACAGCAGCGGGGGATTCCGATCTCGGTGCTGGATGAAACGGTGCATAACTACAGCGCGGCAGTGCAGGCGGCAGACGGCAATATGGATCGACTCGCCATCGAACTGGGGCTGGCTGATCGTGTGCTGAGCCGACCGGAGATACGCGCTGAGTTAGCGAGTTCTGGCAGCAGTGACGGTGACGGCAGTTTCCGCCGCATCGGCTTTCAGGATTACCTGCAGCGGCGGCAGTCAGGTGACAGCGAGCAGGACAGGATTGCCGTGATTGTGGTGCAGGGCGAGATCGTCAGTGGCGAAGCCGCGCCAGCCATGGCCGGCTCTGCCGCCATCAGCAAGCGTTTGCGGCAGGCCGCGCGTGAAGATGCGGTAAAAGCGGTGGTGTTGCGCATTGACAGTCCGGGCGGGGATGCGTTTGCATCCGAAGTCATCCGCCAGGAAGTGGTGGCAGTGGTCAATGCCGGCAAGCCGGTCATCGTCAGCATGGGCGATGTGGCCGCATCCGGCGGCTACTGGATTGCCATGGGTGCCGATGAGGTGATCAGTAATGCGGCAACAATCACCGGCTCCATCGGCATATTCGGCCTGTTTCCCACGTTTCAGGATTCTCTCGCCAGTGTAGGGATCTATACCGACGGCGTGGGCACTGCGCCACAGGCCGGCAGTCTGCGCGTGGATCGGGCACTGTCCGAGCCGGTCAAGGCCCAGATCCAGTCGCTCATCGAGCAGGGCTATCGCGACTTCCTGCAGTTGGTCAGCGAACACCGCAACATGAGCCTGGAAGAAGTGGATGCGGTGGCGCAGGGGCGGGTCTGGACCGGTAGCCAGGCCTTGCAGCGCAACCTGGTGGATGCCCATGGCGGTCTGGATGCCGCCATTGAGGCGGCAGCGCGGCGCGCCGAACTCACCGATTACACAGTGTTCTGGCAACAAGACGAACTCAGCGGCTGGCAGCGCTGGCTGCTTGGCAATTCGGTACGCTTGCTGGCCAGTGCTGGTATCAGCAGCGATGGTTTACTCACCGGACCCATGCCACTGTTGACGCCGCAACTGGCGCAGCACCTGCGCTCGCAACTGGCACCGTTTCTGCGCCAGCAGCGCCACCCGCAAGTGCTGGCGCACTGTTTGTGCCTGAGCGTGCAGTGAATGCCACAGGTGATCGCTGGCGGCTGGACGGCCGCAGGCTGCTGATCACCGGCGCCAGTCAGGGCATTGGCGCGGCCATCGCCGACAGCGCCCTGCAGCTTGGTGCCGATGTCTGGCTGGTCGCGCGCGGCGCGGAAAATCTGCAGCAGCAGCAGGCACAGTTGCAACAGCGGTTTCCGCAGCAACAGGTTCACTGGCACCGTGCCGATCTCAGTGATCCCAAACAGCGCATCGAATTGTTTGCCGCCGTGCAGCAAGAGTGGCCGCAGTTGCACGGGCTGATCAACAATGTTGGCAGCAATCTGCGCAAGCCGGCGCTGGACTACACGCAGGACGAATACCGCCAGCTTATGGAGTTGAATCTGACCAGTGCACTGCATCTGTCGCAACTGGCACAGCCACTGCTAAAAGCTGCAGCGGGTGCTGCCATTGTCAATGTCGCTTCGGTGGCTGCGTTATGCCATTTGCGCACCGGAGTCGTCTATGCCATGAGCAAGGCCGCCATGCTGCAGATGACCCGTAACCTGGCGGTGGAGTGGGCCGGCGACAACATTCGCGTCAACGCCATCGCGCCTTGGTACACCGATACACCGCTGGCACGTCAGGTGCTGGCGGATGAAGATTATCTTGCCGAGGTGCTGCAGCGTACGCCAATGCGACGGATTGCCAGCGCCACCGAAGTCGCCGATGTCGTGGTGTTCATGGCCCTGCCGGCGGCGGGTTTTATTACCGGTACCTGCCTGCCGGTGGATGGTGGCATGAGCATCTATGCTTTTTGAGCGCCTCACTAAACTTATAAAAGCGATAATATACAATGGTTTGCAGAATGTTTCTAAAAAGGCTTGCAAATGACACCGATTTAGGTATATGCTATGTCCACGGTATCAATGAAAACAATCATTGCCAGAATAAATGTCTGAATAAACAGCGGTTTCTGCACAGTTGCAGCTTGTTGATCAGTACGATTACAACCCGGCGGACAAGGATACCGTCTTCAAAATCGGGCAGGGATGCCCGCCTTT
>CAZHRH010000135.1:0-6334 GCA_964534475.1 uncultured Wenzhouxiangellaceae bacterium | reverse complement strand
ATTGGTCACAGCAAGCAGGAAGCTGAGTGGCGCAATGCGCAAAGTGCCGGCTGGCTGGCCAGAATCGGTACCCGATCACTGCATTTTATCGAGCGCCAGATCGCCAGATCATCGCTGGTTGGCACCGCGCCGGTGTTTGCCAGTGAACAGTTTCCCTGGGTGCAAGAAATCGAGGCCAAAACGGATGTGATTCGCAAGGAACTCGACAACGTCCTGAAACGTCGGGATGAGTTGCCGAACTTTCAGGATGTGACCCCGGGAGTGGATGCGATCAACCAGGACAATAACTGGAAAACCTGGTTTTTCTTTGGCTATGGCGTGCGTATTGAACAGAACTGTGCGGCATGCCCGGAAACCACCAAAGTACTGCAGCAGATTCCGGGCATGAAAACGGCTTTTTTCTCCATCCTGTCGCCGGGCAAGCACATTCCCGAACATTTCGGACCTTACAACGGCGTTCTGCGCTATCACCTCGGTCTGCAAGTGCCTGCAGACCCGGAACAATGCAGCATACGCGTGCACGATCAGATATATCACTGGAACACCGGCGAGAGCCTGATCTTTGATGATACCTATAACCATGAGGTATGGAACGATAGCGACCAGCAGCGGGTCGTATTGTTCGTCGATTTTGTGCGCCCTTGCCGCTGGCCCGGCAGGTTCCTGAATTGGTGTGTGCTGACCATCGCCTCCAGCCTGCCGATGTTGAAAACCGCACGCAAGCAGCATTTACAGTGGGAAAAGTCTTTTTTCACCAAGTAAAAGAGCTAAACACAGCGAGCCACGTGGCATGCAGTAATGATGCTGCCGGATCAGGCCATTAACCTGCGAGGATCAACCACTTGAATCTGAAAAAGCACGGACAGATTGCCTATCGCACGGCACGTCTGATTGTGGTCTGCGTGGTTGGCGCCACGCTGATGCTGGCAGGTATCGTCATGCTGGTCACACCCGGCCCCGGCTGGGGTGCCATTGCCGCAGCATTGGCGGTGTTATCGATTGAATTTGCCTGGGCCAGACGCTGGCTGCTGGAAGTCAAAAAACGCAGCAAACAGGCTGTGGACATGGTGCGCAGTCGCAATGGTCGTCGCCAAGGCCAACCGCCAGACGAAAGCCAAAATGACGATAAAACCGACGGCAACAGGAGAGGCTGACGCCGTCATTGCATGGCATAAAAAACCCGGCCAGTGCCGGGTTTTTATTCAGTTCAGCGCGCGCAGCACTCTCAGGCCTGCTTTTTCGTGGCCAGCTTTTCGCGAATACGGGCAGATTTGCCCTGACGCTCACGCAGATAATACAGCTTGGCTGAACGCACGCGACCGCGACGTTTGACCACCACCGAGTCGATCAGTGGACTGTGGGCCTGAAACACACGCTCTACGCCGGTGCCATGCGAGATCTTGCGCACGGTGAATGCCGAGTGCAGGCCACGATTGCGCTTGGCGATGACGACGCCTTCGTAAGCCTGCAGGCGTTCGCGGGTTCCTTCACGTACGCGGACGTTGACCACGATGGTATCGCCGGCGGCAAAGTCGGGCAGTTCGCGCAATTGTTCCTGTTCCAGTTGGTCGATGATGTTACTCATTGTCTTCTCCTGTGCCGACCGCTCGCGGTCATCATAAATCACTGTTTGTCTGCTTGCTCCAGTGCCTCTTGCAGCAAGCGGTAATCCTGTTTGCTCAGTGCGCCTTGTGCCTGAGCCCGGCTGAGCAGATCAGGGCGCTCATGCCAACTGGCCAGCAGCGACTGTTGCCGTCGCCAACGGGCAATCTCAGCGTGATCGCCCGACCTCAGCACTTCCGGTACCGACTGTTTCTGCCACTGCTCCGGTCTGGTGTAATGCGGACAATCCAGCAGCCCGTCACTAAACGAGTCCTGTGCGGCTGAATCCGCATGACCCAGTACACCGGGCAGTTGTCGTACTACGGCATCAATGATGACCGCTGCAGCCAGCTCACCGCCGCTGAGCACGAAGTCACCGATCGAAACAGCTTCATCAACATGCGTGTCGATGTAACGCTGATCAATGCCCTCGTAACGCCCGCAGATCAGAACAATGCGTTCACGCGTCGCCATGTCAACGGCAAGTTGCTGATCAAACCGCCGTCCCTGCGGGCTCAACAATGTCGCTTTTGCAGCGCCCGGCGCAACTGCAGCCAGGGTCGCTGCCAATGGCTGCGCCTGCATGACCATGCCGGGGCCGCCGCCATAGGGTCTATCGTCAACGCGCTGATGCGTATCATTGGTGAAATCTCGTGGATTCCACACGTGCAAGGCAAAGCGCTCATCACGCAAGGCACGCCCGGTCACACCGAGGTCGCGCAAGCCATGCATCCAGTCCGGAAACAGCGTAATGACATCAATACGCATGTTTCAGAAATCTTTGTCCCAATCGACCAGCATGGTTTTTTGCTGCAGCGAAACCTGCCGCACCACCTGGCCCTGAATAAATGGCAGCAGTCGTTCGCGCTCGCCGCGTACCACCAGCACATCGTTGGCACCGGTTTCCAGCAATCCAGACACCACACCCAGGCTGACGCCATCGCTTGTGTGCACTGTCAGCCCGATCAGATCAGACCAGTAATACTCGTTATCCGCCGCTGGCGGCAGCAGGCTGCAATCCACCACGATTTGTTTACCGACCAGCAAGCCAGCCTGTTCACGGCTGTCACACTGTGTCAGTTTGGCCAGCATGCGTTCACCACGCATGCTCTGACTCTGCAGCTCCACTTGCTGCAGATCTTCATGCCGATGTTGCGCATCCTGCAGCGCGGTCGCGGCAGAAAACCTGCTGCGGGTCAGCCACCATGGCTGATAATCAAATATATTGTTCAGCGGACGCGTCCAGGACCGGAGTTTGACCCAGCCCTTGACGCCATGAACGCCTGTGATCGCGCCGATGGTTGTAAACTGTTGCTGCGCCATGTGCGATTATCGGCAACGCGATGGCCGGTCAATAGTCATTGCCTGCAACCAGCAGCCTCACCCTGGATTACGCTGAATTTTGATTGTGTCATCACCGACAATCCACGCCGGATGAGAGCCTCAAGCAGCAGCTTCAACCTCTGGCTGCGGAACATCGTTGGCGCGCGCGAACCTGTAGAGCTTGTTAGCGCGCTCGGATATCTGTGCACCTTCACTGAGCCAATGCTCAACCCGCGGGACATCCAGATGCAAACGCACGTCCTTGCCACGCGCCACCGGATTGTAGTAACCCAGCCGCTCAATATAGCGACCGTCACGTGATCTGCGGCTGTCGCAGACGACGATATGATAAAACGGCTGCTTTTTGGCGCCACCGCGTGCCATGCGAATCTTGACCATAATGACTCAACGACCAGAAATAGTAAGTTAGATGCCCAGCATCATTTAAATCAGCAGATCATTATAACCTGTTAACAGCGCTGATGGAATAGCGAATACACAACACAAGCTCATGCAGCTATCGACATCGGCTGCCAGTGCGTGGATAATCACCTCTTTTCGCAAGCGCTTCCAACTATGTCAGACATACTGGTTACCCACGAACACAACATGAACCACGATGACGCGCGCAAACTGGCGGCTGAGCTGGCTGCCGATCTGGCCGAGCGCCATCGTCTCAGCCACCACTGGGAAGGTGACACCATCCATTTCGAGGGAATCGGTGTGCATGGTCAGATCGATGTGCACGATACCGACATCAGCATCAGCGCCAGGCTGGGTTGGCTGGTAAGGCCGCTGCGCCCGGTGATTGAAAAAGAGATCAGCAGCGTGCTGAATGCTCATTTCGTCTGAAGCCGGTTATTGACTGTCGATTCAGCGCATCGCCCCTAGCTTTGCAGCGACGCCGGGATGATAGCTGCGCCGCATTCGACGCTCGACATCATCGCGATAGAACGCCACGTCCTTGAACTGCAGATCAACATAATTCTGCGCTTGATCAAGGAAATGCGCCGACGCCGGATCACCACTCTGACCACCGGCAAGCAGCGTTTTCGCCTTCACCTTGTCGGCAAACTCAACCACGGCGACAAAACTGTTGCCGGCCACGCCGTAGAGCTTTTTATTCACCTCACCGTTGGCATCGGTACCGTGAATGACACCAAACGAGGCCAACGCTCCCCACTTGCCCGAAGCCATCGGCACCGGCAGACTGGGCAGGGCATCGTCAAAAATTGCATCAATGTCGCCACTGATGCGCTGAAAACGATTGACTTCGCTCCAGGGCACATTCCATGCTCCGAAGTCGTCCTCGAGTTGTGCCAAAGTCTCGCGCAACACAGCACGGCGCTCGGCGGCGGAAGTTTGTGTGGCCAGGTATTCGATCTGCTGCATGCGACTCAGTCCATCCGGAAACTCAGCCTGCTGCAGAAAGCGCTCGGCATAAAAATGCATCAGCGTCATGGCGACAGAATCCAGAGCCACGCGCTGATCCCAGTCGCGTAACACGGCAACTGCCTCGACCGCCATCGGCTTACCGCCAAGCTCGTCAACAGCCTGAATCACAGCAGGCACCAGCAGCTCAAACGCCGGCAACTGCGGGTCGTAAGCGAGCTCGATGAGCTTGTCCAGGGTCAGATCATCGGCCTGCTGCAGCATGCGCACAGCGTGGATGGCACGAAAGTTTTGCGCGTCCGGTGCCATATAGGCGGCATAGTCGTCTGGATCGGGACTGAATTCACCGGCGGCGGTATACGGTGTGGAGTTGGTATTCTGGATCCAGCCATTGGCCGGATTAAGGATGGTCACCACCTCGTCGATCTCGTGTGCGCCCTGCCAGTCGGTGGCCGGATTGCTGCCGTCCACCGGCTGGGCATAATCAAACTGCGGATCGCGGCGCGGTATGAAATTGCCGTGGAAATAAGCGATGTTACCGCCGCTGTCAGCAAACACGGTGTTGTTGGAGGAGTTGGTGCGGATCTGCATCATGTCGCGGAACGAGTCGTAATCGTGCTGGCGCATGCGCAACCAGGACTGGCGCAGCGCATCGACCGGGCTCCAGTTAATGCGCGTGGCGGTCCACTGGCCGTTGACTGTGTGCGTGATCGGACCATGATGAGTGCGATACATGGGGAATGTGCGCGCTTGCTGCTGGCCGTCACCGTCGCCGTCACCGTTGCCATCACGATAGTCCAGCGTGACTTCTGCCACCTCAACCGGGCGCCAGTCATCGCCATAGCGATACATCAGCGCACCATCACGACGCTCGACCTGCTCGACAAACTCATCGATAAAATCAGCATAGGTGCTGGTGTGCATCCAGCCGGTGTGCTCATTGAACCCCTGATAGATAAAAAACTGACCCCAGGTGACAGCACCATAGGCGTTCAGTCCCTGCTCGCTGACCACATGTACTTCACCACGGAAGTAAAACGAGGTGTGCGGATTGATCAGCAGCATGGCGTGGCCAGAGCGGGTCAGATCGCCACTGATGGCAAAGCCGTTGGAACCGCGCGGCTCATTGTCCTGTGACGTCAACGAGACCAGTTCCAGCGCTGTTGCGGGCGAGTCACTGCGGCTGGCTGTGGCGGCTGCAGCAGGATCCGGCACATCGGCATAGAAATCGGCGATGCGCGGCAAGGGAATCTGTTCGATGTCGCCGCCGATCGAGCCTTCAAAGAAATACATGGTCATCCATGGCTGAAATTGCGTGATCAACCTCGGCTGCACCTCGGGATGGGTGTGCAGGTAGTAGTTCAGGCCGTCCGCCCAGGCCTGGCACAGAGCCTGCAGCCAGTCCGGCGCGTCGGCATAGAATGACCTGGCTTCGGCCTCGCTCATGTACAAACGTGCGCGCAGATCGCTGTACAAGGCCTGCTCACCCTCGACTTCGGCCAGCCGACCGATGGCCCAGTAATAATTGCGCTCGATGCGCGGAAAATCATCCTCGGCCTGGGCATACATCAGGCCGAACACGGCATCGGCATCGGTCTTGCCGTAAATGTGCGGCACACCGTAATCATCGCGCATGATGGTGACGTTGGCGGCGTGGGTACGCTGGCGTTGCAGTGCGGAATCGTCAGGCGCATTGGCTGCGCGGTCGACAGACGCGCCTGACGCTGTATCTTGTTGCGCCGTCTCCGGCACTGGCTGCTCACAGCCGGCAAGCATCAGGTAGATGAGACCTGCAATGATCAGACAATATCGGCGCTGGTGCATGAGTGAACCTGTTCAGAGCACTAGTACCGTTTAGATTCTAACAGCTTTGCGTAAGCATCTCAGACCACCAGCATCGCACGCATGAATATAAACCAAGGCTGTCAAGCCTGCTCTGAACCGAAACAATCGATATGTGTTGTTAGGGCCTGTTTACACTAATCCAATTGTCACTGTTGCACCTGAAAGAGTGCCA
>CAZHRH010000134.1:0-6358 GCA_964534475.1 uncultured Wenzhouxiangellaceae bacterium | reverse complement strand
GAGCTGCTGGAGCGAATCTGGCAGCGCTATCGGGAAGATTACCAGCGCTTTGGCTATGATAAAGAGCCGCCGATAACTCAATAAAGCCCGCGCTGCTTGACCACAATGCCGTTTTCGCTGAGCCATTTTGTGTCCAGCTCCCACTCGATCTCATCCACCACATCGCTGTCCGTGACCAGATTGGCGGCATGCTGCTGGTGCTCGGCCAGGGTTTGCTGGGCGGCACGAAAGCGCGGGTCATCCACGGCGATGTTTTTCAGGCCGGGATCAATCGCTGCGATCATCTGCTGCACCGACATCTGCGGCGAGCGTGGCGTGCTCATGATGGCGGTACCGTCAGCAATGCTCAGCACGCGGAACGGATACGGGTAATCCGCCAGCAGCGGATCTGTGGCCAGTTGCGCATTCAGCGCACGCACCTCTGGCGATGGCTGGCGGGTGTAGAGCAACAGTCCAGCTGCCAGCATCAGCACAAGCACGGCAGAAATGATAATGGCGTTGGTTTTGCCGGGGCGGCCGGGTTTTGGCGGTGAGTTGCTCATGCTCAATTAACTGGCGTTGCCCGACAGCGATTGCAAGTTGCTGAGCTACCCATCATCAATCCTGCAGGTATCAATCCTGCAGGCGCTGGAAAAACCTCGCGATGCTGCGGTAGACATGGGTCTGCGCAGTGCTGCCGGAAATGCCGTGGCGGGCACCGGGATAAGTCAGGCTATGGTACAGCTTGCCCTGGTCCTGCAGTTGCTTGAACAGCATGGTGGTGTTGGTGAACAACACATTGTCGTCGGCCATGCCGTGGATGACCAGCAAGGGCAACTGGCCATCGGCGGGCAGTTTGTCGGTATGCGTGAGTACATTGCCGGCGCGATAACCGGTCTCGTTTTGCTGCGGCGTCTGCATGTAGCGCTCGGTGTAGTGGGTATCGTAGAGCCGCCAGTCGGTCACCGGCGCCACCGCCACGCCGAGCGCGTAGGCATCGGCTGCCTGCAGCACGCTCATCAGCGTCATGTAGCCGCCATAACTCCAGCCGAACACGCCGATGCGATCAGCGTCAACAAACGGCAGTGAGCGCAGATAGTCAACGCCGAGCAACTGATCCTGCACCTCAATGCTGCCCATGCTGCGGTACAGCGGTTCTTCGAACGCCTTGCCGCGGCGCGCGCTGCCGCGGTTGTCCAGGCTGAATACGACAAAACCCTGCTGCGCCATGTACTGCTCGATCAGCAGGCGGCTGCTCCAGTTGTTCTGCACCACTTGTGCATGCGGACCACCGTAGACATAGACAAACACCGGGTACTTGTTGCCGGGCGCAAAATCAGCCGGCTTGATCATGCGATGGTGCAGTTCGATGCCATCGGTTGTAGTCAGCACGCCGAACTCGGTCGGCTGGTGCCTATCCAGATAGATGGCGTAGGGATGATCCTGATCCAGCCGGTTTTCCAGCAGCCAGGTGAGCTGCTTGCCGCCGGCCTCATGCAGGCTCACCTGCGCTGGCTGCTGACGACTGGAATAGGTATCGACGAACACGGTCGCCGCGTCATTCATGCTGATCTCGTGCCAGCCAGCGCGTTTGGTCAGGCGTTCGATACCCGCCTCGCGATCGCTGTAGCTGACGCGGTACAAATGCTTTTGCGTGACCGCATCGCGATTGGCGGTGAAATAAACCCAACCGCCGGCTTCATCCACGCCTGCCACGGCATCAAGCGCCCAGTCACCGCTGGTCAATTGCGCCAGTTGCCGGCCATCGTTGGCGTATAGATACAGGTGCCTGTAACCATCACGCTCGGAGGTCCACAGAAACTTCTGCTGCTGCGTGAGGAAACGCAGATCATCATGCAGATTGATCCAGGTCTCTGCGCTTTCTGTCACCAGCACGCGGTGCTGCTGGCTGTCCACATCCACCACCCGCAGTTCCAGCCGCTGCTGGTTGCGCGCCTGCCACTGGTAGCTGAGTTGCTTGCCATTAGGCAGCCAGGCCACGCGCGGCAGGTAAAAGTCGTCGTCGCTGCCGGTGTCCAGCCATTGTGTCTTGCCGCCGCCACGGGCTACCACGCCCAGCTTGAGTTTGACGTTGGGCTCACCGCTGTAGGGGTAACGCTGTTCAATCACCGCCACCGATGCGGCCTGAATGTCGTAGCGTTTGGTGATTGCAACCGGTGCCTCGTCATACTGGATATAGGCAATCTGTTGCGAATCCGGTGACCACCAGTAACCACTGTCGCGGTCCATTTCTTCCTGCGCTACAAACTCGGCTTCACCATTGTGCACGGTGCCGTGGCCATCGCGTGTGAGCCAGGTTTCCTCGCCGCTGTCGATCTCTAGCACCACCAGGTTCTGCTCACGCACAAAGGCCACCGCCTGGCCGTCCGGTGACAGTTTGGGATCGGTCTCGAAAGCATCGGTGCGGGTCAGCCGGCTGGCTGCGCCTTTGTCGAGATGAAAATGAAACAGATCACCCTGCAGCATGAACAGCAAAGCCTTGCCGTCGGCTGCCCACTGATAATCGACAATGCCGCGCAGGCCGGCGATGCGCTGGCGCTCGCGGCGGGCTTTTTCCGTCTCGGAAAGCTCAACCTCGTCAGCGACCAGGCTGCGTGAATCCACCAGCAGGCGCGTGACGCCGCTTTCGAGGTGATATACCCACAGGTCCAGTTGTTCGCGATCCTCGGTTTTGCCACGCAAAAAAGTCACCCGATCGCCCTGCGGGGCAATCTTGACTTTCTGCATGACCGGCCCGGACAGTGACGGGCTGGCGAAGATGCGCTCTATGCTGAGCGACCTGGCGGAGGTGGGGCTTGCCATAATCAGAACCAGAAAGGTTAAAAGTAATGCTTGCTTGTACATGCTTGCTCCCGCAATAAGGGTGACTGTAATGACCCCTGACAGCTTTATTTTTATGGTCTGTAAAGCGCCGCCGGCTACCATTCCAGCCGCATGCGATCACGATAAAAGCCGCCGCTGTTATTGGCTTCCGCGGCGGTCGCCAGCCAGACTATGGTATCAGCACCCTGCTCAACGCTGCGCGCAGCACGCGCGCCGCCCATGTCGGTGCGCACCCAGCCGGGACAGCAGGCATTGACGGCAATGTCATGTCCGGCCAGCCGCCTGGCCATGACCACGGTGACGGTATTCAATGCCGTCTTGGAAGCCCGGTTGGCCAGATAATTCTCGCCCATATCGCTGAGTTGGCCCATGCCGGACGAGACATTGACGATACGTCCGCCAGCGGCCATGTTAGCGGCCAGGCCCTGAATCATGCGCACAGGCCCCAGCGTGTTGATGTTGAAAGTCTGCAGCATGGTGGTGGACTCGATCTGCAGCGGATCGGCATCACCGGTGGCAGTGGACTCGATGAACACCCCGGCGTTGTTGATCAGCGCCTGCAGCTTGCAGTCGACTTCTTGCAGCCAGCGCGCCAGCGCGCGGATGTCGGTCATCGAGGTGACATCAACACGACGCAGAATCAGTTGCTGCGCATCGGCACCGGTGGCGGCATGCAGTTGTTTGACCGCCTCAGCGCCAGCCTGCTGATCGCGCACACAGGCAATCACCCGCCAGCCTTTTTCCAGCAGTTGCCGACAGACATCAAGGCCGATGCCACGATTGGCACCGGTGACCAGAGCGTTGCCGTTGTGTACTGGATTTTGTTGTGTGTCAGTCATGCTTTAGTCCGTTCAATCAGACAAACTACCATCATCATGACAAACATGCCAGAAGCACTGGGAAATTGACAGCCTGGATTACAATCGGCCATAGCTAAGGCAGAGAGAAATCTTGCAGATGAGGGGAATGCTCTGGCCGATGGCGTATATAACGAGACACCAGCAAGACAAAAAGCATGACTTCATCAGATCACTTTCAGCGCCTGGAGCAGCTTTTTCATGAGTTGAGTGAACTCGATGCTGCAGATCGTCAACGCAAACTGCAGCAGCTCGCCAGCGAAGACAGCCAATTGCATGCGCAACTGCTGCACCTGCTGGAGCCGTCCACCGCACTAGCCCGTGACGAACAGCAGCTCGATCAGATTGCCAGTGCGGGCGGCATTGCCGCCAGCCTGAGCGAGCCAGCCGATCCGCTGGAGGTGGGCAACTATCGATTGACGAAGTTGCTCGGAGAAGGCGGCATGGGGCGCGTCTATCTGGCCGAACAAAGCACGCCGGTACGGCGCACGGTGGCGTTGAAACTCATTCGGCACGGCCTCAATACGCCTGCAGCCAGAGCGCGTTTTCAAGCCGAGCGACAGGCATTGGCGTTGCTGGATCACCCGCACATCGCGCGCGTGTACGATGCCGGCAACTGCGAAGACGGTCGCGCCTGGTTTGCCATGGAATACATTGATGGCCAGTCCATTACCGCCTGGGCCGCGCAGCAGCAACTCAATTTGCTGGAACGCATCCGCCTGTTGCTGCCGGTTTGTGATGCGGTACAGCATGCCCACCGCAAAGGCCTGATTCACCGTGACCTGAAACCTTCCAATATCCTCGTCATCGATGATGGTTTGCATGGTTCACCCAAGGTGATTGACTTCGGTGTCGCCCGCATCGTCGATCTGGAACTGGACGAGCGCAGCCAGGTCACCCGCTTTGGCGAGCTCGTCGGCACGCCTGAATACATGAGCCCGGAACAGGCCTCGCTTGGCTCCATCGACATTGATACCCGCTCTGATGTTTACTCGCTGGGCCTGGTCTTGTATGAGCTTTTAGTCGGCAGCCTTCCGGTCACCGGCAAGCAATTGCGTGCGCTGGGTTTCGAGGCCATGTGCCGACAGATTCGCGAGGGTGAGACGCCCAGGCCAAGCCGTTATAACGACAATGCAAGCAGCGACAGCTGCACCACGGCCTGGCGCACCCGGCTCAAAGGTGATCTGGATTCGGTGCTGCTAAAGGCGCTGGCCAAAGATCGTGAACGGCGTTACGGCAGTGCTGCCGAACTGGCCGAGGATCTGCAACGCTACCTGGACAATCAGCCGGTACTGGCACAAGCGCCTTCATGGTCATACCGGACCGGCAAGTTTGTGCGTCGCCACCGCTGGCCGGTGGCAGCCGCCGCCATAGCTTGCTGCGCACTGATCGCAGCCGCCGTGATCTCCAGTTTTGGTCTGATCAAGGCACGCCAGGCCGAACAGCAGGCTCTGCTATCTGCACAGCAAGCTGAACAGGCACGACTTGAAGCCGAACAGAATCTGGATCGTGCCGAATTCTTTCTCGGTCGCGCGAATCTGTATAACCTGGCGCAAAATGCCTACAGCGACGTGTTGCAACGCATGTTTGGCAACCAGGCTGATGTCGAGCGACAGACGAGCATACTGCTGCAGCGCGTCAGCGAGGCACAGGCGCGGCGCGAACAGGAGCCGGATGCCGCCGCCTTGTTGAGTTATGCCGTTGGTCGACATTTTCTTTTCCGCAACGATTACCCCACCGCAGTCCAGGTGCTGGAACCCTGGTTGCAGCAAGCCTATGGCCCGGATGAACTGCTCTTCCTGGGGCGCATGTTGCTGCCGGTGCTGTACAGCAATCTCGGGCGCTCGGAAGAATCCATACCCATACTGCGCGAAAACATCGCCACGTTTGCTGCTTCCTGGGAAGCCTACACACCCGATCATGTTGCGGCAGCCACGCAACTGGCCGGCATCACCGCCGACAAGGATGATTTGCAGCAGGCAGAACAGGTGCTGTCGCAGGCCATGCAGACCGATCACGGGCCGCAGGTGAACATGTACTTTGCCAATCAACTGGCGCTGATGCGCCGCTATCAGGGTGATCTGGACGGCGCCTACATGGCGCTGCAACAATTGGTGGACATCATCGATGACAACAGCCTGCTGGACATATCCGGCACCGATACCGGGCGCCTGAATCTGGCCGCTTTCGAGCTTTATCACGCCAACAACTTGGCGGTTGCCGAGCAACTGGTTCAGACCGTGCTCGATGACACCACCAACAGCAAGGGACGCAGTCGCGAATCCGGACGTGCCATGCAGTTATTGGGGGTCATTCGTGCCCGGCAGGGTGACCATGAGCAGGCGTTGTCACTGCTGCAACAGGCAGCAACCGAGCTGCAGCGATTTGGCGGTCGCGCCAGAGCGCTGATTTTCGGCCTGGCGGCACTGGCTGAAGTGCAGGTCGATGCCGGCTTGCCGGAGGCTGCCGCCGCGACCCTGGCGCGCGCGGAGCAGGCCATGCCAAGTGACGATGCACGCGGTGAAGCCGCCGCGCGGCTGGCCCTGGCACGGGCCTGGTGGCTGCGTGACCGGCACGGTGCAAGAGCCGCCACAGAGTATCTGCTCGAGCAAAACATCAATCCTGAACTGCTCGCCAGTCATCCGGCTTTGAGCCATCGTCAGGCCTTGCTTGGCACA
>CAZHRH010000133.1:3188-6380 GCA_964534475.1 uncultured Wenzhouxiangellaceae bacterium | reverse complement strand
TTGGCCTGCATAAACTCGCTGTGGCTCAAGCCCAGTAAATCCGATAACTTGCGCAGTTGCGCTTCTTCGTGTCGATGCAGGTCGTTGTCACACATGGCCACCTGCCACATGCCCGTCACCAGACGTGCGCGCTGCGCCACCGGCAATTGCCCACACACCACGCGCGCATATGCATACATATCCACGGCATCGTGCAGCAACTGCATGGCCTGGTCCATGCACGCATCCAGCGTTGCTGAGTCCATGCCAAACTCGACCCGCAGCAACTCGCGAATGCCCGCCACTTCATCCGCATCAATGCTGTCGTCGGCGATAGCGATATCCAGCATCAGCACCGCTGCCGCCAATTCGATCGACGGTGGCTCAGCTTCCGGCTGTGCCGGTTGCAGCAGGTTTTTAATTTTTTCCAGCATGGTACAAAGTATCCGGTAGCGTGGCTGAGACTCGCCAATCTGTGGCAGAATGGCATGATTGCAATAGCCCATCATAAACGCTCAGAGTCTGTTCCATGTGTTCGATCTTCGCCCTGCTCTATCCGGCCCATGATACCCGGAGCATGCGCCCGCTGGCCTTGCAGCAATCCCGCCGCCAGCGCCATCGCGGTCCGGACTGGAGCGGCATTGTCATCTGGGACGACGTCATCATGGCGCACGAGCGACTGGCCATCGTCGATATCGAACACGGTGCCCAGCCGCTGCTCAGTGCTGACGAACAGCAACTGCTGGCGGTCAATGGCGAAATCTACAACCACCAGAATCTGCGCCAATCGCTGCCTGCAGACTATGCCTGGCGCACCGCCTCGGACTGCGAGGTCATACTGCCGCTGTATCAGCAATACGGCGAGAAACTGTTGCAACGGCTCTCCGGCATGTACGCCTTCGTGCTTTACGACCGCAGCCAGGGCCAGAATCACAACGAGGGTCGCTGGCTGGCCGCGCGTGATCCTATCGGCATCATCCCGCTGTATTACGGCCGCGACAGCGACGGCCAGCTCATGTTTGCTTCCGAGATGAAAGCACTCACCGCTGTCTGCAGCAGCGTCAAGGTGTTCCCACCCGGACACTACTGGCAGCAGGACCATGTCGCCCAGGGTCTGCCGCCACAACCGTACTATCAGCCAGCATGGCGGGATTATGCCGCGGTGCAGGCCGGGCCGGCCCCGGCAGAGCAATTGCGCACTGCACTGGAGCAGTCGGTCACACGCCATCTGATGAGCGATGTGCCCTACGGCGTGCTGCTGTCCGGCGGACTCGATTCTTCCATCATTGCCGCATTGGCCATGCGCCATGCCGAACGCCGCATTGAGGACAACGAAAAATCCGCCGCCTGGTGGCCGCGTTTGCACTCATTTGCCATTGGTCTGGAAGGCTCGCCGGACCTGGCCGCAGCCCAACGCGCCGCCGAGCACATCGGCACCATCCACCACGGTTTTACCTACACCATCCAGGACGGTCTGGATGCGCTGGAAGAAGTCATCTACCACCTGGAAACCTACGACGTCACCACCATCCGCGCCGCCACGCCGATGTTTCTCATGGCGCGCAAGATCCGCGCCATGGGCATCAAGATGGTGCTCTCAGGCGAGGGCGCCGATGAAATCTTCGGCGGTTACCTGTATTTTCACAAGGCACCGGATGCCGAGCAGTTCCACATCGAAACCGTGCGCAAGCTCGACCGCCTGCACTTGTACGACTGTCTGCGCGCGAACAAGGCCATGGCCGCCTGGGGTGTCGAAGCCAGGGTGCCGTTTCTCGACCGCGAATTCATCGATATGGCGATGTCGGTGGATCCGGCGCTGAAAATGGCCCGGCCTGGCCCCAACGACGGCAAACGCATCGAAAAACAACTGCTGCGCGCAGCCTTTGCCGACCTGCTGCCGGCGGACATTGCCTGGCGACAGAAGGAACAGTTTTCCGATGGCGTCGGCTACGGCTGGATCGATACACTGAAAAGCCACGCCAGCGAACAGGTGTCCGAACAACAGATGCTCACCGCGCGCGAACGCTTTCCTTACCACCCGCCGGAAAGCCGCGAGGCCTATTACTATCGCGACATCTTCCAGCGCCTGTTCCCGCTGCGCGCCGCTGCCGAAACCGTGCCCTCCGGACCCTCGGTGGCCTGCAGTACAGCCGAAGCTCTGGCCTGGGACGCAAGTCTGCAACAGAGCAACGACCCGTCCGGCCGCGCCGTGGCTGATGTGCACCATTCAGCCAGATAGCTGCACATTAATTCAACCCGATCGGCCTGCAGCCATTACGCTGCCAGAAGCTCATCCAGCAGCTGTGCATAAACCTGCAGATCACTGTTGCTGAACAACACATGTCGGATATGCTTAACCACCGACAAGCTGTCCAGCATGTCCACACAGGTGCCGATGGCAATGCGCGTGGCCGGCTCCAGCGGGTAGCCGAAGGCACCGGTGGAGATGGCAGGAAACGCCACCGAAGCAATGCCATGCTGCTCGGCCAGTTGCAAAGCCCGCCGATAGCACGACGCCAGCAGTTGATCGGCCGGTTCATCCGACCCGTAGACCGGGCCGAGGCAGTGAATGACATGCTCATTGGGCAGGTCGTGCGCCGAGCTGAGCACCGCCTGACCAGGTCGAATCGGTACCAGCGGCTGGCATTCACGCGCCAGGCCGGGACCCGCAGCGCGGTGAATCGCACCGGCCACACCGCCACCGATCTGCAACTGCGCGTTGGCGGCATTGACAATCGCCTGCATGTCCGGCTGGCGGGCAATATCGCCCTGCACGCATTCGATGCTTACGCCGAGATGTTCTCGCTTGGTCATTATTACCTCGCCATCATTACCGATAAGTCATAGGTTACACTTGCTGCGGTGCGTTTCTCTGTCCCAGCTCACGATTGAAATCAGCAATCATCTGATGCGGGTCACAACCTGGCTTCGATGTACGCCAGCCGCCTGTGCTCACCATACCAACTGCTGCAGGGTTCTGGCAAAGTCATCAAACCAGCCTGCTTCATCCACGCCCTGCAGAACAGTGCCATCGGCAGCAAATTGCTATGTTCCCGCCAAGTTGGCAATGAATTCAAACAGCGCCGTCATAGCGGCACAGGCCGGTATCCAGTCCTTTTTGCTTCAAATCGCGATACAACATCACGAGCAAGCAAGCACTCAGAATCGCTTCACGACTCAACAGAAATAAGTTTGGGTGTCCAGCAGCTTGTC
>CAZHRH010000133.1:0-3088 GCA_964534475.1 uncultured Wenzhouxiangellaceae bacterium | reverse complement strand
GGTGTCCAGCAGCTTGTCAAACAGCGCCGTCATACCGGCGCAGGCCGGTATCCAGTGATACTGATTCAAATCGCGATACAACATCACGAGCAAGCAAGCACTCAGAATCGCTTCACGACTCAACAGTAATAAGTTTAGGTGTCCAGCAGCTTGTCCTTTGAGGCGAATAGCGCGCTTAATTATTTAACGACAAATCGGCAGGATTGCCGATTTGCACGGCTGGCAGCCGCCCTGCAGGGATGGGGCACACGGATGTGCCCCATGAATCAAGAGCAGGAAATCTGGCCCAACTCGGCTTTTCCGCAGTAGGTCAGCGTTAAGTCCTACAGGCAACTAACCCAGCCCCCTTGCACAGTTGGACTGCCACCAATCAGCCTAACGGTTGGTCTTTGTTGGCCTGGAACCAGTCGCGCTGTTGTCGCACGCCGGCTTCGAGCGCTTCCACAAGCGCACGAAAGCGCGGGTGATCGGCAACGGGTTCGAAAATCGGATAGGGTTCGAGCACCCACCAGTAGTAGCGCCAGTCGTTGTCCACGAGTTCTTCGAGTACGTCCAGCGCGGCGTCGAAGTTGCCGTTGAAAGCGTGAACAAAGGCCGGTTCGAACCCAACCACCAGCCAGGGGCCGCGCGCGTTCCGTGTACGTTCGACCCATTCGGAAAAAGCCTGAAACAGTGGCTCGGCTTCATCTCCTCGGCCGGTCCGGCGCATGCAGCGAATTGCGGTCGCGGCGACCCTGAGCAGGGTGGCATTGACCTCCGGCGGGTCCCTGAACAGGCCGGGGAAATCTTCGGCCAGAAGGGGCAGCGCCTGTGAGCAGTCGGTACGCGCGTAGCTTTGGGCCAGCAGCCATTTGGTCAGCGGGTCCGGGTGGCCGAGTGCGTATAGGGCTTTCAGTTCACGTCGGTTGTCTGCCCATTCGCCTCGAAAGCCGTGGATGACCATGCGCAGGTAGTGCGCGTAAAAGGGCAGGTCGTGCTCGGCCAGCAATTTCTCTGTACATTCTTCAGCGGACTGGTCGTCGCCGAGATGCAGCCAGAATTCGCACACTCGGAACCCGCGACGCGGGCTGTCCGGATCGAGCTCGCGGGCGCGGATGATGTGGCGCATGGCCCGGCCGGTTTGGCCGGTCTGGGCCAGGTAGGTGGCGATGCGGTCGTGCGCCTGGGGGAAATCCGGCTGGTCTTCGATGATGCGTCTGAGCCGGAACAGCGCTTCCTCGGCACGGCCGACGGCCCAGAACGCGTCGGCCAGCCAGACGCTGCCCATGCCTGAAAACGGATCGAGTCTCACAGAAGTGCGCAGTGGCTCGATCGCGTCGTCATAGCGTGCCTGGCGGAACAGCGCGCGGCCGAGGTTCCGGTGGGCCAGAGCATAGTTCGGGTTGATGGCGATGGCGCGCCGGTATTCCGGAATGGCTTCGTCGGGCCGGCCGTTGTTGAATTGCCAGTCGGCGGTGATTCGCGCGACCATGGCCGAATCGGGAGCCAGCCGCCGCGCGCGCTGCAGGTAGGGCTCGGTGATGTCCTCACCGATTGCGCTGGATCCGTAAGGCCCCAGCGAACGCTGCATGCTCAGAGCATCGACCATGCCAACCAGAGCTTCGACGCTGTCGGGCTGCAGTTCCAGCGCCTGGCGGAAATGTTCGCTGGCCTCGGTGGCGGATTCCTGCGTATACCGGTCCAGCGCAAGACGCCCGCGCGTGACCAGTTCCCAGATCTTCTGCGAATCCGCATGTGGCGTGTCGCGGACTGGCAGCAGCGTATCCGTGAGGGTGCGCGCGACTTCGTTGGCGATCTCGTCTTGCAGCGCGAACAACTCGCCGATAGGTCGGTCGTAGCTGCGCGACCAGATGTGCTTTTCGGTCTTGGCGTCGATGAGCTGAGCCAGCACCCGAACCTGATCTGCGGAATGCTGCACACTGCCTTCGAGCACCGTTTCGACGTCGAGCTTGTCGGCGATTTCATCAATGCCTGCAGCCGTTTCACGGAACGCGAATGATGATGTGCGTGCGATGACTTTGAGTTCCGGTGAAAGCGTGAGCATGTGTATGATGCGATCAACCAGGCCATCGGCAAACGCCTGTTGATCCCCAGCCACACTCATATCGACAAACGGCAATACCGCGACTGCGGGTCCGGACGGCATCGATCCTTGCGCTGATGTCAGGCCGGCATCAATCGGGCCACCGGGGCGCTCATCAAGCCACCAGATCAGCGCCAGCACGAGTATGGCCGAGAACGCAAACAGCAGCGATGTCCAGCGCCACTGCGGCAGCACAGTTTGCAGCAGACCCCGGGATTTAGCTGCGCCGGCTGTTGCCGTCAAGCGCTGTTCAACCTCATGCGGCTGCAGCCAGACGCAGCCCTTAGATTCGAATAAGTAGCCGCGCCGGGGGATCGCACGCAGGATTCGATGCGGCCGGCGATCATCACCAATGACATGCCGCAGCGACGATACCGCCACGTTGACCGAGTCGTCCGTGGCCGCCTCGACATGCCCCCAGACCGCCTCGATCAGCGCATCACGGCTGATCACCTCGTCGCCGTGTTCGATGAAATAATTGAGCAGGGTGAACAGCTTGGGGGAGAGCTGACTGACTTCATCACCGTGGCAGACCTTGCCGCTGTCAAGGTCTATCAAACGCTGATTGATTTCGATGACGCTCATCCGCGCACAAGCCTTGCTGTTAACTAATATTTGATTATAGCCGTACACATGCAACTCTGCACAGCCCGAAGCCGTTGCTTTATATGTCGCTTTATATTGTTGAAATATATGGTTTTATGTAATTTTTAGTATTTGCACAGGACATTTATATCCCCGCCGCGCAATATCGATAACGTGTTCAGGCAAACCTGTTGCCAGACACGGTCCGGCATCTGATCGGACATCACTCATGTTATTGCAACCGGCTGCGGCCGGGGAGGAAAGGAAAATGAACAGCACTCGAGACCAACTTAACTGCCAGATCAAGCGCCACCACAGTCGGCAATTACTGCCTGCACGTGGCATGCTTGCGGCGACCATCCTGGCCGGCAGCATGCTGCTGGCAGGCAACGCGCTGGCCGAGCAGGTCAGCATCCAGTT
>CAZHRH010000132.1:0-6380 GCA_964534475.1 uncultured Wenzhouxiangellaceae bacterium | reverse complement strand
CGCGGGGGAGGGCTGGGGTGGGGGGAAGGGGCGCAGACTGGTAAACAGGAAGCCCAAGTCGAGGTAATCTTCTCCCGACCGCAGGGAAGAAAGGCGCCGTTCCTTTGCGTCGAACAAGCAAATCAGCCTGCGGCAATCTCATCCAGAGCCAGCCGCAACTGCGCTGCCCACCAGGGTGCAATGCGCCGCGCGCGCGGACCGTGCTTGAGTCCTTCCAGCGCCTTGTTCGAGGGCGCCAGCAGATCATTCATGTCAAACCTCAGTTGCCCCTCGTCATCAACCACAATAAATCCCGGCGTGCCCTTGATGCCATACAGCGCGGCCACTGCGTCACCTTCCGGGAACAACTCAAAGCCATAGCCGTTGTTGTCCAGATAAACCTGCGGCTTGCCGTTTTCGCGTATGTTGATGGCCGCCACGGTAACCTGCCCGTCGTATTCATCCACGATGCTTTGCAGATGCGGCATCAACTGCTTGCAGTAAGGACACCAGGTGGCCCAGAAGAAATAGATGTCGATGTCGCCAGCCGAACGCGGGAAACTGATCTCGGTGCCGTCGCTGTTGCGCAAGGTAAAAGCCGGAGCAGGCGGATAGTCAACTGCTGCGGTCGCGGTTTCCGCAGCAGCATTGCTGTCTTCGGAGGCCGCATCGCCGGCCTGCTGGCAGCCGCCGAGCAACAGCATTGGCAACAGTATCAGTGTGGCTGCAGTGAGCAGAGATTGCTTGAACATGACTGACATGGTGGTCGGTTCCGTGCTGCTTATTGATCTGGAATGCAGACCCGCGCGCGGCGGATCTGCTTACAACTTGATGCGGCTATGTATTCAGGTATAAGCCAATCACCATGCATGACGCGTTTATAGTCAATGTGTGATCACGGTTGCCAGCGCAAACCGACAAAGGCAGCGAGATCGCGGGTGTTGAAGCCAAACGCCTGACTATAGTTGGCATCGAACAGATTGTCCACGCGCGCTTCCAGCCGCCACTGCTCGGCCAGTTGCCAGCCGCCGCGCAGGTTGATCAGCACATAGTCATCCAGCGTGGCACCGAAATCCTGCGCCTTGCCGCTGTAGAACATCTCCACGCCAATCCATGAGCCGTTGCCAAACAGGCGATCCACACTGACACTGACCTTTTCATCCGGACGCCGCAGCAGCTTGCTGTCATTGATTTTGTCTTGCGGGTCCTGCAGCGTGGCGGTGATATCCAACAGCCACTGCGCATGCGCAAACTGGTATTCCAGCTCGACGCCGCTGATCTCGGCTTCGGCGATATTGACGGCCTGAAACTGCGGGCCGGAAAAGGCGATCAGGTCATCGATCTGCTGATGGAAACCGGTCAGGTTAAGCCGGTGGCGTAGATGGCTGAAGCGCAGGCCCAGCTCGAAGGCATCGCTGGTTTCAGCTTCCAGATCGGGGTTGCCGGCGAACTGGCCGCCGAAACCCGGCGAAAACAACTGGTTGAAGGTTGGCGCACGAAAGCCGCGGCCATAGCTGGCATGCACGCGCAATGCCTCGCTGAATTGGTAGCCATAGGCCAGCGAACCGGTCAGCTCGCTGCCGAAGCGCTCATCATCGTCCACGCGCACGCTGGCATCCACGGCATGCCCGGCTTGTCGCCAGTCAGCCAGGGCAAACGCGCCGATGTTGTGGCGATCGTCGTCAAAATTGCCCTGGTCTTCGCCCCACTCCTTGTACGCATCGACCCCGGCACTGAGCCGCAGGGCTTCATCAATCCGTACCGAACTGAGCCAGCTATACTGCAGCCGCTCGCTGTCGAAGGCGGTGGTGAAAAAGCCGAAATCAGAATCCAGGTCGTCATTGTTGTAGCTAAGGCGGGTCTGGTGTTGCCAGTTGCCGTGGCCGAAGGCATAGCCCAGCGCATAGGTCTGCTGGGTGCCATCGGAGACGCCCTGGTCGAATTCGATCTCGGCATCGGTGAGCAGGGCTAGCCACTGTAATTGACCCGTGCCGAGCTGCAGTTCGCCGTTGAGGTTGGCACCGAGATTCTCGAAGCCGTCGTCGTCAGGATCAAAACTGAAGCCATCGGCATTCTGCGAGGAAAATCCGTTGCTGTCACGCCAGCTCAGGCTGCCGTTGACGCGCGTGCGCGCGCCGGACCAGCCGGCCGCAGCACTGGCCTGATACTGATCGTCGCTGCCATAGCCCAATCGCAGCGTCGGCGTGATCTCGCGGCGGGTAAAGATCTGGATCACGCCGCCGATGGCATCCGAGCCATACACGCTGGCGCGCGGGCCGCGCACGATCTCGATGCGCTCGATCTGTGCCAGCGGCAGATTCTCGAACTGAAACAGACCGCTGGTGGCCGACGCCACGCGCACGCCGTCGATCAGCACCAGCACCTGGTTGGAGTTGGCACCGCGTAAAAACACGCTGGTCTGGCCGCCGGGACCGCCGCTGCGGACGATGTCCAGCCCGGCCTGCAGTCGCAGCAGTTCGAGCAGGCTTTGCGCCTGGCTGCGCTCGATCAACTCGCGGTCGATCACCGCCATGCTGGTCAGGGTTTCCGACAGTGGCTGCTCGCTGCGCGTGGCGGTGACCACAACTGGATCGAGTTCGCCGCTGGCGCTGTCAACACTTTGCGCATGGGCCGCAGCGCACAGCATTTGGCCCGTGAGCAAGGTCGCCACGGCGAGGAAGAAGGTATTGAATTGAGCAGATAAACGAAGGTCTAGACGGCAAGCTGCCGCAGTTACAGATTGGGATGACATGTGGTTCTCCTGTGCACACCCGCACGGTGCGGCAGGAAACGGCAGTCATCACGCCAACGGCAAAGCCGGCAGCGCAACTGCCGGCAGCCCACCGCTGGCCGTAGTTAAAAGATTCGTCGCCACAAAGCAACGAACGCCAGTGCAGGCCGGTCTCCGGACTTATGATGGTGCGCAGACGCAAGCCTGCTCACAACATTGCCAACCTTCCCGTGCAAGCACAGTGGCCGGGTCTTGGAAAACCAAAAACCCATGGCAATCAATCAATTACCGTTGCGGGGGCAGTGCCGGAATAAAGCTCATAACAAGCTTGCACCGGCTTCCCGTTTCAAACAGTCGAACGAAATGGTCGACTGTTCACCTGCGATGCTAATCATAGCAGATCAGCCATAGAAATTTTGACTGCCAGTCAATCGACTGGCTATGATCGTGCCATGCAAAAGATAGCCACCATTAATAGTGATGGGCGCGGCCTCATCAATATTACCTACACAGCCGTTGATGCAGTCAAACAAGCAGGTATCAATACCGGACTGTGTCACCTGTTTATCCAGCACACCTCGGCGTCGCTGTTGATGATGGAAAACGCCGATCCCGATGTACTCGTGGATATGGAAACCTTCATCAGCGAACTGGTGCCCGATGGCGATCCGCGCTATCGGCACACGGCAGAAGGCCCGGACGACATGGCGGCACATGTGCGCTCAATGCTCACCAGCACCGATCTCAGCATTCCGATCACCGACGGCAGGCTGAATCTGGGTACCTGGCAGGGCATTTATTTATGGGAGCATCGCCAACGCGAACACACACGCAAAATAGTCATTAGTGTGGTTGATGCAAGTTGACTCGCTGCCTGCCGCGCTTCGCTCGCAGCTAAAGGCTTTGCGGGATGACAGTAAGCAGGAAAATCAGCAAATCTCAAGTCCCTCAAATTATCGCCGCCAGCGGCGGCATCGGCACATGGATGCTGGCGCAGTAGGCGCGCAGCAGTTCCAGTTCTGCGTTGCCGGCGTGCTCATCAAACAGGATGATCTGCAGCCAGGCGCGTACCAGTTGTTCCTTGGCCTTGGGGGTCAGTTCATTGAGTGCCTGCAGCGCGCGGCGCTGATCGGCCGCCCACTGTTTGCTGCCGGGCCAGTAGTCGATGTTGCCGTTGTCGCTTAAACCCGCAGCTTCCAGCCCAGACTGATAGGCAGGCTCGGCCTGCTGACGGTTCTGGTCATGGCCAAACCAGGCCAGCGCGGCCATGCTGCTGTGCACCGCGGCTTTGCGCTGAGTCAGCGATTTGTTGCCGTGTTCACGGCTTTTGCCCGGCGACTGGCTGTCATCCAGATACACCAGGATGATCTGGCCGATGGCGAATTCAAACGGGCAGATTTCACCGTCGGCCAGGCTCAGCTCGCGGATGGCATGGTGCAGCTTGCGGATCTCGCCACGCGAGCGGTTCTTCAGCGCCGGCAGTGTGATTTCCAGCAGCGGCAGCTTGCGTTGCCGGTCGATCAATCCGTGCGCCTTGAGCAGATCAGCGGTTTGCTCGGCAGCGGTTTCTCCTAGCAGTTCGGTGATTTTTTCCATTTGATGATCGCGAATCGACACGTCTTCATCCAGCAGCATCAGCAGCACCATGGCCGGTGCCCATTCATGATGCCGCGCCGAGCGCAGCAGCGGTTCCGGTATGGATTCGGCCAGCGCGGCCACGGCCAGGATGGCCTGCCATTGCGGATGGCCGATGTTGTCAATGATGCTGTCGGCATCAAAGCGGAAACCATCTGCTTTCTTTTCAGTTTGGGCGGTCTTCTGCTCGCGACGCGCTTGTTCGCGCTGCTGCACACGCTGCATTTTTTTCGCCACATCGGCCAGTTCGCGCGGATCAAAACCCGGTTCCACGGCGCGAATGCGCTCCAGGATTGGCGGATGGGTAGAAAACATTCGCTCCACGTGGCCGGAGCCAAACAGCATGTGCGAGTATTCCTCGCTTTCGTGATCCAGTTGTGATCCGGCGCTGGTCGCGGCGATTTTCTTCAGCGCCCCGCCGATGCCGTTCGGGTCACGGGTGAACTGCACCGCCGAGGCATCGGCCAGATACTCGCGCTGGCGGGCAATGCCGGATTTGATCCAGCGACCGAAAAACAGCCCGATGTAACCCAGCACCACCAGAGCCACAGCGATCAGCAGCACCGCAGCGGTGCCGTTGTTGCGACGGTCGCCGCCGCTGAACAGATAGGCGTTGCGCAGGAATTTGCGGCCGATGATGGCAATCACCAGGATGCCGAACAGGATGCCGATAAGGCGGATGTTCAGGCGCATGTCGCCATTGAGAATGTGGCTGAATTCATGCGCGATGACGCCTTGTAACTCACTGCGGTTGAGCTGTTCCAGCGTGCCGCGGGTGACCGCGACGGCGGCATCGGCCGGGCTGTAGCCGGCGGCGAAGGCATTGATGCCGGCCTCCTGATCCAGCACATAGACTTCCGGCACTGCCACGCCCGAGGCCAGCGCGATTTCCTCCACTACATTGATCAAGCGGCGTTGCAGCGGATCGCGCGTGTCTGGATCAACTCGCGTGCCGCCAAGCTCCAGCGCCACCTTGCCGCCACCGCCACGCAGGCTGGCGATGCGAAACAGACTGGCCAGCCCCATGAAGGTACCGGCTCCGAGTGCGGTCATCGCCAGCAGGCCGGCATTGTGCGCCAGCGTTTGCGGTGCCAGCAGCGCCATGGCCTGGCCACTGGCGTCGCGCGGCACCGAGCCGAGCAGCAGCATGGCCATGACGCTGAGCGCTGCGATGATCAGCAGCACGGCCAGCGCAAACAACACCATGAGTCTGCTGCTGAGCGTTTTTGCCTGTTGCTGGCGGGCGAAGAAGTTTTTCATTGGCGATCAACACGGCTGCCAGGCATGTCCGGTGCAGCACCGGTCAAGGCATGCTCAGCACGCAGATGATGCAGCAGCAGACTCAGGTAAACGATACCTGCGGCGCTTCACGCTTGGCCGGGTCTTCGATGTCCAGCAATTCGGCCGGCTTGAAGTTGAACCAGCCGGCAAAGAAGTTGGACGGGAAGCTTTCACGCAGCACGTTGTAGTTCATCACCGCGTCGTTGAAGGCCTGACGCGCAAAGGCTACCTTGTTTTCCGTGGTGGTGAGTTCTTCCGACAACTGCATCATGTTCTCATTGGCTTTCAGGTCCGGATAGGCTTCAGACAGCGCGAACAATCGTCCCAGCGCGCCGGATACACCCTGCTCGGCCTGGGATAATTCCTGCATCGCCTCGGGATCGCCGGGATTCTGCTTGGCCTTGGCCAGGCCGTTGACGGCGGCGTTGCGCGCCTGGATCACCGCTTCCAGCGTTTCCTTCTCGTGTTTCATGTAGCCCTTGGCGACCTCGACCAGATTCGGAATCAGGTCGTAGCGCCGGGTCAGTTGCACATCGATCTGCGCAAAGGCGTTTTCGTGCTGGTTGCGTGCGGCCACCAGACGGTTGTAGATACTGATCGCATAAACTGCAGCGACCACGATGATTCCCAGTAATACCCAACCCATGTTGTTCTCCGTAATGAGAAAAGTGTCTGTATTCTAGCAACATTCCTGTGCCCTCTGGCGTGCTGGAAGTCATGAAGTGCTGTTATCAAGTGCTCATGAGGCCGATTC
>CAZHRH010000131.1:0-6422 GCA_964534475.1 uncultured Wenzhouxiangellaceae bacterium | reverse complement strand
GCGACATCATGCGCATAAAGCCGGCACAATTGCTGGCAACCACTGTGCTGCAGACTTGGCTGGCCGGCCGCAAGGTGTATTCGGCCGCCGCCGCTGACGCTGATGCTTATTCTGCAAAAAGCGAATAAAGAACTAATAAACGCAACATTTTCTTTTTGCTCATAAGTGGCTCGACACGCCAGCATGGCATGTCATAAAAGCGCCATGCAGATGTCATCTGATTGACGCGAGAACTTCATAAAACATCTCTATCATCACTCCTGCTTAGTAACCCACTTCAACTCAACGGAGCAGGCAATGAAACTTGATCAGATTCCACGCGATGAAACCGGTTCGTCCAATCCGACTAACAACCGCCCTTTCCATGATGTACTCAGCGCCAATATGAGTCGCCGCACTGTTCTCACTGGCAGCCTTGCCGTGGCCGGCAGCACACTGATGGCAACTAATCCGGGCATGGCCCAGCTTGGCAGCTTTTTTGGTGGCCTGATAAACTTCACACCCATACCGGTCGCACTGGGCGGTGGCCCGGAACCGGCGATCTCTGCCGATTATCAATTCCAGACCTTTCTGCGCTGGGGTGACCCGCTGGAGCCCGGTGGTCCGGCATTTGAATTTCCGCCCACCTCGGCCGAGAAAGCCGCACTGCAGATCAGTGGCGGGCATGACGGCATGCACTTCTTCCCGCGTACGCAAACAGCCGATTCTCTGGGTGGCATAGAGTTCAAGAGCAACACTCGGGGTGTGCTCGCCTTGAACAACGAGTTCATTCGCACCGAGATGGTGTTTGAATTCAGCAAAAAGGTGCCGGAAAGCCTGGAAGAAGTGCGCATTGTGCAGAATTATCACGGTGTGACCATCGTGGAAATCGCCAAGAACGCCGATGGCGAATGGGAACAGATCGAGAGCAACATCACGCGCAAGGTGACCACCAACTCCAACGTCACCTTCAGTGGCCCGGCTGCCAACTCACCGTATCTGCAGACGCCCAACAACAATGTGCCGCTGGGCACACTGAACAACTGCGCCCATGGCGTTACCCCCTGGGGCACCTATCTGACCTGTGAGGAAAACTTCAACGGCTATTTCGGTACCGCTGACGAGAATGGCAATCCAGTGCTGGACATACCCTGGGAGCCCAGCGAAGAACAGCAGCGTTATGGCTTCACGGAATTCGGTTTTGCCTATTTCTGGCACAAGTATGATCGCCGCTTCAACCTCGCCGACCCAGGCTTCAAAAATGAGGAAAACCGTTTCGGCTGGGTGGTGGAAATCGATCCGATGGATCCGACCAAAATCCCCGTCAAGCGCACAGCGCTGGGACGTTGCAAGCATGAAAATGCCCACATCATGATTGGCGACGGCAACCGCGTGGTGGTTTACATGGGCGACGACCAGCGCTTTGACTATGTCTACAAGTTTGTCTCGGCCGATGATTATGAAGTGATGCTGGCCAACGGCATCAGCCCGCTGGATGAAGGCACCTTGTATGCAGCCCGCTACAATGATGATGGCAGCGGTGACTGGTTAGCACTCGACATGAGTGTGCCCGCGCTGGCCGCACGTTTTAATGATCAGGGCGAGCTGGTGACGTTTGCCCGCATCGCCGCTGATATCGTCGGTGCCACGCCGATGGATCGACCGGAATGGGCCACCAATGCGCCCAACGGAGACATTATCTTCGCCATGACCAACAACACCCGGCGCGAACCCGGCCAGGAAGATGCCGCCAACCCGCTGGCACCCAATCCGGACGGCTTCTTGATGCGCATGAAAGAGGGCAATTTCATCGGCACCAGCTTCACTTGGGATATATTCCTGTTCGCCGCAGACACCCGCAACTCAGAAAACGTGTTCACCGACCCGGACGGCATTCTGGTGGATGAAGATGGCCGCTTGTTTATTGAAACCGACGGCGGCCAGCCCGATGGTCTCAACAATCAATTGCTGGTCACCGACGTCAATGATCCAAGCACCATCTATCGCCTGTTCACCGGCGTCGCCGGTTGCGAAATCACCGGCATCACCTTTACCCCGGATCGCCGCACTGCCTTCATCAACGTGCAGCATCCGGGCAATGGCGATCCGGCGCTGACCAGCTTCCCGGCACCGTTTGATGGCGTCACCAAGCCGCGCGATGCGGTGGTCGCCATCACGCGCAAAAACGGCGGCATCATCGGCTCCTGATCAGCACACATTGATGGCATAAACAACAGCCATACGATCTGTTTGCATAGTACCCCGGTCACTGACCGGGGTTTTTTTATGAATAAAAGCGCAGATTGAGCTATTGCGCTAAACTGATTCTCAGCAGGATGATTCAGTCCTCACCCGAGGCGAGAAATTCCGGATAGGCATCCATACCGCATTCGTGTCGATCCAGACCGGCCAGCTCATCATAGCCGCTGACGCGAATGCCAACGGTCTGCCTCAGCAACAGCCAGAACAGCCCACTGAGTACAAACACAAAACCGATAATGCTGCCAATGCCGGTCAATTGGCCGGCAATACTGGCTTCTGCGTTGCTCAGCAACACCGCCAGCACACCCCAGATACCGCACACACCGTGCACGGAAATGGCACCGACCGGGTCATCGATGCGCAAGCGGTCCAGAGACACCACTGCCAGCACCACGATGGCACCACCGGCGGCACCAATCAGCATGGCCAGCCCGGCCGCAGGAGACAATGGATCGGCGGTGATGGACACCAGACCGGCCAGTGCGCCATTGAGGATCATGGTCAGATCGGCTTTGCCAAAGCGCAGCTTGGCCACCAGCATGGCTGCCAGCAAGCCACCCGCCGCCGCCAGGTTGGTGTTCACCAGCACTTTCGCCACGTTGTTGGCCGAATCGATCCCGGACACGCGCAGCTCGGAACCACCGTTGAAGCCGAACCAGCCCATCCACAGAATGAACATGCCCAGTGTGGCCAACGGCAGGTTGGCGCCGGGGATGGCGTTGATGCGCCCGTTTCTGCCGTACTTGCCGCGCCGCGGGCCGAGCAGCAAAACGCCGGTGAGTGCCGCCACTGCGCCGGATAAATGCACGATGCCGGAACCGGCATAGTCGACATACCCGACCTGCTTCAGAAAACCGCCGCCCCAACTCCAGTAGCCCTGCCATGGATAAATGATGCCGGTCATGAACAGGCAAAACAGCAGGAAGGCCCAAAGTTTCATGCGCTCGGCGACCGCGCCTGAGACGATCGACATGGCAGTGGCGACAAACACCATCTGGAACATGAAATCGGCTCTGGCAGAAAAATACAGCTCACCTTCCGAGGCCAGCACCGCATCGGCAGCATGCTCGCCACCAAGCAACCAGCCAAACCCCGGCCAGAAATTGTTGATGCCCTGCTCTGGGTACATCAGTTGATAGCCGATCAACGCATACATGATACAGGCGATGGAATACAGCGCCACGTTCTTGGTCAGAATTTCCACCGTGTTCTTGCTGCGCACCAGACCCGCTTCGAGCATGGTGAAACCAGCCGTCATCCACATGACAAAAACGGCACTGACCAGAAAATAAAACGTGTCCAGGGCGTAGGCCAGCTCGATCTGGCCGGCTGCTGCGGTCATGGCATCCAAGGCTTCTGACTCCTCCGGCGCGACGGCCGTTGTATTACCAGGCACTGATTATACCGATGCAGACAGATACTAACACCTGCCTGAAAACGAATGGTCTTGTCCACGAAAGCACCTGCACAGGCAGGCACGTCCTTTGCTATTTGATTTATCGAATACGCGTAAAAAAATCGCACCCTTGTCACTCATCTTGATCGCGATCAATTTGATGATCATCGACAACAGCTTGCTGCCTGGAAAGTGCGAATGCGTTGCTAATCTCGGGATAGAAACGTGCGCATAAATGGTGGCGGCGTTCTTGCTCCGAGACGCCCGGCGGTAACGACGCCATCACCAGTGCACGTGCAGTTTCAAACATTTGCACGCCGATCATGAATCGCTCACGCCCGCTCATGTCACGAAATCGTTCTGCGACCACGCGGGCCACCTCGGGGCTGGTGTCACAACTCAAGGCACTGCTCCAACTGCGATTGGACCGATAGTGTGCCGGACCACTGTTGCAAATACTCGACGTCCGCGCCGGAGGCGATGAGGTTACGCACATCGCGCAACTGCAACTCAGACCTCGACGGCTTGGCCCACACAAGTTTCGACAGGATTAAATCCTCCTTGCTGACGATCCACAAGGAAAAGTCATCCAGATCGATTCGCCGCCGGCGCTTAAATTCCGCTTGCCGATAAGGCGCATCCTTGCGCACGATCATGTCTACTTTCACCACGCTGTCCAGATGCACGATATTGAACATGGACACATCCTGCAACGCCTGAGCAACGCTGTCGGCGTCAATATAGAAATCCGCCGAAAACATCTCCAGCAGTTTTTCCCTGTCATCGATGGCCAGCGCCACTACCAGATCAATATCGCGCGTCATACGCGGCTGGGCGTAGTAATTCATCGCCAACGAACCCGTCAGCATGTACGCCAGGCCTGCATCTTCCAGGCGCGAACATACTACACGCAAGACTTCAAGTTCGTTCAGTTTTTGCACATTTCGCCATCAGTGTGAGTTCCTGCCAGAGTATAGCTCCTCAATGCTCTCACCCTTGGTATTCTGTCAGAAGCGAGGGAAGACAGGGAAGATTAAAAGCGACTGCGCGACTTTCACACTAATCCAATCAATCCTCAAAACCATTTCTGAACACGATCTCGCCGCGTTGCCCGAAAACCACATAGCTGCGACCGGAGGAGTTGCCGTTGGGATCAGCAAACGGTGAACCAACGATCAGGTCATCTATCCCGTCGCCGTTGATATCGCCGGCGGCGCTGACCGAGCGACCAGAAGAATCAATCATAGCCTCGCCGTCGAGCTTGAAGCCGTTGCTGCCATCTAGACTGGAAAGCTGCAGTAGTGACGTAAACGCGGTGGTTTTGCCAAAAACTACATAGCTGCGCCCGGAGTTGATGCCGTTGGGATCGGCGAAGTCCGCACCAATGATTAGATCATCAATCCCATCGCCATTGATATCGCCCGCAGCACTGACTGAGCGACCAGACAAGTCTCCCGCCGATTCGCCATCAAGTCTGAAGCCGTTGCTGCCGTCCAGGGCAGAGAGCTCTATGATGGCGGGAAAATCCGCGCCGACGCTCGGTGCCAGGCCCAGCGCCAGCGCGCCCGATATGGCCAACGCCAGAGTTTTGTGGCGACTGTGGCAGCAATGCTTTGTGATCTGCCTCGGCATGGCGGGAATTGTATTGATGCGCATGAATAAATGCCCTATTTCTCACGGCAGATTCCAGCCAGAATTACTGTCCGAAGCCTATCCCGCCCTAATTGATTGAGTTTAAGCCCCAATTATGTTTCCCAGCCTGCGTTTTTCTACAGCACCAAGTCTTTATTGATGCAGGTTAGTCGCAAACTTGACGTTTGTCAAAGTCAGGCCGCACACTCGAAAATCTCTTTGTATGCGAACCAGTTACAGAACCAGCCCTTGATCTTGAGCATGGCTGCCAAGCATGAGATAAAATTCCATCTATTCATACAACTGCGAACAAGTCATGGCTTACCACAATCTGATCATCGAACAACGTGACGCCGTCGAGCAGATCACCATTAACCGCCCGGACAAGCTCAACGCGCTGAATCTGGATACTCTGATCGAACTGGGCGATGCCATCGAGGACGCCAGCGCCGACGATAGCGTGCGCGCCGTGATCATTACCGGCAGCGGCAGCAAGGCTTTTGTCGCCGGTGCCGATATCGGCGAGATCCATGCGCTGAGTCCGTTGCAAGCGCGCGACTTTTCCGAACTGGGCCAGCAGTTGATGCGTCAGATCGAGCATTGCGGCAAGCCGGTGCTGGCAGCAATCAACGGCTTTGCCCTGGGCGGCGGCATGGAACTGGCGCTGGCCTGCCATGTGCGCATCGCCAGCGACAACGCCAAACTCGGACTGCCGGAAATCACCCTCGGCGTTATGCCCGGTTTTGGCGGCACACAACGCCTGGTGCGCATGCTCGGCCGCAGTCGGGCCATGCACATGATCCTGACCGGAAAACCGATTGATGCGGCCAGCGCTGAATCCTTTGGCCTGCTAGCGCACGTCTACACGGCGCAGGAACTGTCCGCGCAGGCCTGGTGTCTGGCCCAATCGCTGGCGAAGTCGGCTCCGATTGCCATGCGCAGCATTATGGAGGCCGTACAAAACGGTCAGGACATGGCCATGGAAGACGCTTTGAACATGGAAACACAGTTGTTTGCATTGTGCTGCAGCTCGGCAGACATGCGCGAAGGCACACAAGCATTTCTGGACAAACGCAAACCAGAGTTCAGCGGCAAATAAAGGCAGATCTGGTTCAGTCTTTCTGGTACAGCTTTTCGCCGGCTTCGATGGCCA
>CAZHRH010000130.1:0-6430 GCA_964534475.1 uncultured Wenzhouxiangellaceae bacterium | reverse complement strand
AGGATGGTGGAGACCAGCAGGCCGGAGATGATGGTCCAGGCCATCGGCGGCCACAGCGTGCTGGCGGTGGTGGTGAGCGGGTACAGTCCGGCCACGGTGGTGGCGGTGGTGAGCAAAACCGGCCGCGTGCGCCGCGCCACGGCTTCGATCAGCGCGGTGCGCAGGTCGTGGCCCTCGGCCAGTTGCTGATCGACCACATCCAGCAGCACGATGGCGTTGTTGACGACGATGCCGGCCAGCGCGATGACGCCGAGCAAGGCCATGAAGCCGAACGGATAGCCGGTCAGCAGCAGTCCCGGCACCACGCCGGCCAGCGCCAGCGGAATGGTGACCAGAATCAGCGCCACGCGACGGAACGAATTGAACTGCAGCAGCAAAAAGAACAGCAGCAGCAACAGGCCCAACGGCAGGGTGCGGAACAGCGCGCTGTTGGCCTGGCCGGAGGATCGCTGGGCACCGCCGGCGGAGATGCTCACGCCGTCCGGCAAGCCATCGGCCTGCAGTTGTTCGAGCATGTTCTGATACACCAGATCATAGGTGTAACCGTCCAGCAGCTCGCTGAACACGGTGGCCGAAGGCTGCAGATTGAAATGATGGCGCACCGCCGGTTGCCATTCCAGACTGGCATTGGCCAGCGCGGCCAGCGGTATCGCCCGTTGGTTGTCGCTGGACCAGGTCAGCGTGCTGTCGAGACGCGCTGGATCAGAATATTCACCCGCTGTCGAGCGCAGCACCAGCGGAATGCTGTCGCGACCGGCGCGGTATTCGCCGATGCGCAGTCCCTGACTCTGCCGTGCCAGTTGATCGCCAACCATGCCGCGGGTCATACCGGCGCTGAGCAGTTGCCGGTCGTCAATGTTATAGCGCAGCGTGGGGATGCCGACACCGAGGTCATGGCGCACATCAACGGTGCCTTGCAGCCCGCGCAGGGTGGCGGTGATCTGCTCGATCGCCTGCATCAGCGTGGGCCAGTCGTCGGCGGTGGTACGCACCTCGATCGGTGCCGGCGCCGGTGGCCCCTGCTTCAACTCGCGCGGCACCAGTTGTGCCTGCGGCCAGCGGCTGTGGCTTTGTTCGCGCACCCAGTCGCTGACCGCAGCCACATCTGCATTGCTATCGGTAAGCACCACTACCCGACCTAAATGCGGTGCACTGGGTGTTTCATTGAGGTTGTAGTAGAACTTCGGTCCGCTGTTGCCGGTGAACAGATAAGTCTTTTGCACCTGCGGCAACTGGCGCAGCTCATATGCCAGTTGCTGGCCGAATTCCGTGGTGACGGCAATGGGAGTGCCTTCGGCAAAATAAATGTCCACCACCAGTTGTTCGCGGTCGGTGGCAGGGAAAAAATCGCGCTTGACCTGGGTGCCGGCAGCCACCGCCAGCAGCAGAAACACAACAGCGCCAAGCAGCATCCACGGCGCGCGCAGCACGGCAAACTCACCCAGATAACGCGCTCGCTGCATGATGAGGGCATTCAATCGCTGTGTGCGACTGGCCTGATCTGCAGACTGGCTGCCATCTTTGAGCAGCCAGGTGGCCATGATCGGTGTCACCATCACCGCGTAGACGTAACTGATGATGAGCATGAGGATGATCATCACCGGCACCGAACGGGTAAAGTCGGCGGTGTCGCCCGAGGCCAGCACCATCGGCAGAAACACTGCCACCGTGGTGCCGGTGGCCGCACCCAGCGGCGCCAGCAGCTCGCGCACCGAATGCCGCGCTGCCTGTGGTTTGGGTTTGCCGCGATCGATGTGCCACTGGATGTTTTCTGACATGACGATGGCGTTGTCCACCAGCATGCCCAGCGCGATGACCATGCCGGCCACTGCCATCTGCTGCAGCACGCCGCCACCCAGCGAATAAATGGCCAGCGCGGTCAGCGTCACCAGCGGCACCATCAGCCCGACCAGCAGCCCCAGGCGCAGGCCCATCACCAGCAGCAGAATGCTCACCACGATGGCCACGCCGAGCAATAGATTCTGCCCCAGCTCCAGCAAGCGCTCGTGCACATACTGCGGCTGGTAGAACATTTCCTCGATCGCAAGCGGCGCGAATTGCGCCCGCAACCGCTCGACTTTATTGCTCAGGTCGCGCCCGAACTGCTCCACGTTGAGCACATCATTCTGCGCCACCACCGCCACCGCCACCGCGCGCTCGCCGTTGAACCAGGCGGTTTCCCGTGCCGGCTCGGCCGGTGTCAGGCTGACATCGGCGATGCTGGTCAGCGGCAGCGTATTGCCATCGGGTAGCGTGATGGCCAGCCGACCTAGCTCATCGATACTGTCGAGGTCGGTGCGCGGACGGATCTGCAATTGCCGGCGGGCTGCCTGTACATAACCGGCCGGAACAATGCGGTTGCTGCCCTGGATCTGTTCGGCCAGTTGTGTCGGGCTGATCCCCAGAGTCTGCGCGGTGGCATCTTCATAGGCAATGGTGACCTGTTCATCGCCGTGACCGAACAGACGGATACGTGCCACCCCGGGCACCGACAGCAGGTGGTCGCGCAGACGCTCGGCGGCATCCTGCATCTGCACCTGATCGTTGCTGCCGGTGAGCGCATAGACCACGGTGGCGGCATCAATGATGCGGTCATCCACTTCCGGTGCCTGCGCCTCGGCCGGAAAGCGCTGTGCGGCCAGATCGGTGGCGATGCGCACGCGCTCCCAGGCGGTGGCGGTGTCGTAGACGTCCTGCTGCATGACCACGATCACCAGCCCGAAACCCGCGCGCACGGTGGTGCGCAACTCGTCAACAAACTCCACCTGAGCCAGTTCCTGCTCCAGCGGATCGATCACCAGTCGCTCGACCTGATCGACGTCGGCACCGGGAAACTGTACCGTGACGAAGCCGTAGCGATAAGGGAAGGCCGGGTCTTCCTGCCGATTCATGTTCAGCCAGGCGTCCAGCCCAACAATGCCCAGCAGCAGCACCGAGGCCAGGATCAGCTTGCGCTGGCCGAGCAGGTTGACCAGCAGATTCATGTTGTCGGTGCCGCCTGCTCGGTCGCTGCTTGCTGCTGCACGCGCACTTGCTGACCGCTGACCATGGACAGATTGCCGGCGCTCACCACCCGTTCACCCGGCTGCAAATCGCCGCGCACTGCCACCATGCCATCGGCCAGGCCGAGCACCTGCACCGGCACGGCGGTCACCGTCGTCAGTGCGCCGCTGGCAGCATCGCTTACGCTATCCAGCCGATACACCCGCGCCGCGCCACCGGTGGGATCGACAATGGCATTGAGATCGACCAGCAACTGATCTTCACTGACCACTGCAAAGCTGGCCGTCAGGCGTTGACCGGGGCCGGCTGACGCTGCCGGCTGATACTCCAGCACCAGTGGATACAGGCCGCTACGCGGATCGGCCAGACGACCCAAATCACGTATGCGTGCGCTGACTGTGGCGTTATTAAAATCGCTCCCTGCCAACGCCGAAAGTTTGACTTCAGCGCCCAACTGGGTCTGCTGCCAGACCGCGTGCGGCACCTGCAGTTCGACCTCCAACATGCCGTCGCCGGCGATCTCCAGCACCGTCGCGCCAGCCTGAACAAATTCACCCGGCTCGCGCAACACGCTGACCACGGTGCCGGCAAATTCAGCCCGCAAGGCGGCATCATCAACACGTTCGCGACTGCTGCTGAGATCGGCATTGGCGGCGCGCAACTGATCTTCCAGTGTGGTCAGGCGGGTCTGTTGTTCCTCCAGTTGCTGCTCGCCGATGGCACCATCACGAAACAGGTCCTGCAGCCGACGCAGATTCCGCTGTGCCTGCACCCGTTCGGCTTCCAGCCGGGCGATGCTCGCGGTCGCAGACTGCAGCGCCGGCTCCAGTTCTGGATTGCGCAGTTTCGCCAGCAGTTGACCGGCCTCGACACGATCACCCAGCCGCACCAGGCGCTGCTGCAGAATACCGCTGGACTGGAACGCAAGCCGGGCACGCTGCTGCGCCCGGGAAACTCCGGAGACATCGATCTGGCGCTCGATTTTGCCGCTGCGCACAGCGCTGGCGGCAACCAGTTGCGGTTCGGCCCGGGCGGGGGCTGATTGACTGTCGCAGGCCGACAGCAGCAGCGTACCGGCCAACAGCGCCAGCCAGATGACGAGTTGTCGGATTGAGTATGTGCTTGCGATGGTCATGAGCTGGCTCCTGTCTTGCTGCTGCTGACGCCGTTTACCAACAGCTCAATAAAGGTTTCCAGAAACTGCTCATCCGGATGGTCTTCTGCGACCAGTTCATCCCAGGTCAGAAACTGGTGTCTGGCTTCCATCCATTGCGTGATCGCGCATAGTATCGTTGCCAGCAAGTACACCGGCTTGATGTCGGCGCGAAAGATGCCCTGCTGCTGGCCGGCCTTGATCTGGCTGACAAAAGCTGTGACCAGTTCCTGCTGAAAGCGACTGCAGCCAAGATCCTGCTCCAGCTCGGCACGAGCGAGCAATTGCACCAGTTGCGGATCATCGCGCAGCAACACGAAATACTCGCGGATGGCGCGCAAAAACAGCGACAGATCCAGCTTGCTGGTCTGCAAAAGCGACTGCTGTTGCTCGATGAATCCCTGCATGCGCCGCTCCTTCACCGCCTCCCACAAGGCCAGTTTGCTGCCGAAGTGATGCACGATAAGGCTGTTGCTGGTGTCTGCTGCCTCGGCAATCTGGCGCATGGAGGTGGCGGCATAGCCCTGGCCGATAAAGCAGGCCTCGGCGGTATCGAGAATTTTGTCGCGGGTGTCTTGTGCAACTGGTCGGGACATGACGAACGAAATGCTTGCTGATCAATACGGCAATGATATGATTGACTGACCGTTCAGTCAATCTATTTGCGACAAGATCGTACACAAACTTTTTTGATCACCTGGACAATGCATGAAACAAAGACATGGAGCGCCGGCGTCTCGCTGGCTGTGATGGATTATCCCTGCATGTCGGTTTGCTCGTTCCCACGCTCCAGCGTGGGAATGCGTTGAGCCTGACCGCTCCACTTTGCAGCCTGGAAACGAGTTACCTCGGCGCGTTGCGCTCCTGCCGCGCTTCGCTCGCAACTGAAGACTTGGCGGCATGACCGCCCGTGGAGACGGTTGGCAGGTCGCTGTCGAGCACCGGTATGGTCAAACCACAGTTTGACTGTTTAGCTACCGTGTTCCGGTGTGGTTACGCCACAGTTCGGCTGGCTCGCTCGCTGGCTACGCTGTGATGACGCCTGGTTTTAATACTTTGCAACATATCGAATCATGAATAATATGGGCGAACCTGCGACAATATGCCGATGAACACAGTCACCCTCGACAGCACTGCACGGACAGCCGAACCAGCGCGCAGCAAGGACCCAGAACGCGAGCAACTGGCCGCGGCCAGGGCGCTTGTGCGCGATCTGTTCCAGCCTCATGCCGCCACTTACTGGGCCGATTTTTTGCTGCATGCAGTGATCGGCTGGGCGGCGCTTATTGTACTCGCCGTGGTGTCCATGCCGCTGTGGTTGATGCTGCCCTGCTGGTTGATCGCGGTGGTGACGCTTTATCGCGCGGTGATTTTTATTCATGAGCTGGCGCATTTGCGCCCGGGCGCCTTGCCCGGTTTTCGGCTGGCCTGGAATCTGCTGTGCGGCATTCCCATGCTGGCACCGTCGTTCACCTACAGTGGTGTACACAACCATCACCACAAGCGCGATGTTTACGCCACCGCCGGCGATGGGGAATATCTGGCCTTCGCGCGTTTCCCGCACTGGCTGCTGCTCGCACATTTACTGCTGGGCGTGCTGGTACCGGCGCTGGTGCTGTTACGCTTTGTGGTCATTACACCGTTGAGCTGGATCATTCCGCCGCTGCGGCGCTGGAGCTTTCGCAGCGCTTCGTCACTGACAGTGGATTTCCGTTATCGGCGTGAACCATCATCACGCGATGACCGCCACTGGCGCTGGCAGGAAGCCGGTGCCTGCTTGTGGGGTATTGGCATGCTGCTGCTGATGCTGAATCAGGTCTTGCCCTGGAGCCTGCTCTATAGCTGGTATGCGGTTTTATCGGGCATCATGATTGCCAACGGCGTGCGCACCTTGCTGGCGCATCGCTACCGCCATGACCGCCGCAGCGAGCTCAGCCTGATGCAGCAATTCCATGATTCAGTGGATGTCAGCGGTCATCGTTATCTGACCTCGCTGTGGGCGCCGGTGGGATTGCGCTATCACGCCACACACCATCTGTTCCCCAGCATGCCTTATCACAATCTTGGCGCCGCGCACCGCCGTTTGCGCACTGCCGATGGTGTCAGCGAGTGGTACTTGCAGGCACATGAACCAAGTCTGCGACGTGCCTGGAGCAGCCTGTGGCATGCGCGCAACACGCTAAAAGCCAATGACCTCTGACTGCTGCAACAGAATGATTAAATCTAGGGCCTGTTTACACTAATCCAATTGCCTCTGCTGGAACTGATTTTTCG
>CAZHRH010000129.1:0-6497 GCA_964534475.1 uncultured Wenzhouxiangellaceae bacterium | reverse complement strand
CTGGACGAAAAATCAGTTCCAGCAGAGGCAACTGGATTAGTGTAAACAGGCCCTAGCCATCAATCAATACCAGACAGTACACTAACATCGGCAATCACCAGAATATGAACCAGCAAACGGATAGACAGATAGTATGATGCAATTAACCAGAATGAATCGTTTCGCCACCCAGCTGCTGCTTGGTTGCCTGCTGGCTCTTCCTGCCATGGCACAAGACAGCGACAATGGCGATGTCGTCGTGGCAGCAGAAAATCTGCTGCCACCTGGCACTGAACAGATCGACCGCATCGTGGCCATCGCCGAGGATACGGTGATTCTGGATAGCGAACTGCAGATGAGCATACAGGGCGTGCTGGACCAGATCGACAAGCGTGGCGGCGAAAAACCGCCCATGGATCTGCTCAGAAAGCAGGCGCTGGAACGCATGATCATGAACAAGCTGCAGGTGCAGCGGGCGCAGGAAACCGGCATACGCGTCTCCGAATCGGAAGTCGATCAGGCGCTGGCCAATGTCGCGGCGCAGAACAACATCACCATTTTGCAGTTGCGTGAGGCGCTGGAACGCGACGGTTTTGAATTTGTTGATTTTCGTGATGAGTTGCGCGACGAGTTGATCATCAACCGCATGCGTGAACGGGTGGCCGATTCCATGCCGGAGATCACCGATACCGAAATCGAGATCATGCTGGCGTCAGAGCAAGTGGGTGGTGAGCAATACGACCTGTCGCATATTCTCATTGCCGTGCCCGATGGCGCCACCCCGGCGCAGGTCGCCACAGCAGAGGATAAAATCCAGGAGGTCTACAGCAAGCTGGATAACGGGCTGGAGTTTGCCGCCGCCGCGATCAGTTTTTCCGACGCCCAGGATGCGCTGGAAGGTGGGCGCATCGGTTTGCGCAACATCAACACCATGCCCGCTGCGTTCAGTGATGCTCTGGCCGATCTGGAACCGGGCGAGTACACCCGGCCCATGCGCAGCCCGGCAGGTTTTCACGTCATGTATCTCAACGATATCCAGTCACAAAGCCAGATCATCGTCGAGGAGGCCAAGGTGCGCCATCTGCTGGTGGAAACCAATCAATTGATGGATTCCGAAGAGGCTTATGAGCGCATCGTCGAGCTGCGTGATCGCTGGCAGCGTGGCGATGCCACGTTCGAGGAATTGGCACGCGAGTATTCTGATGACAGCATGACCGCCAATCTTGGCGGTGACATGGGTTGGGTGCAGCCACAGCAGTACGGTGAGAACATCCAGCAGATCATCAGTTCGCTGGACATCGGTGAGGCCTGTGAGCCGTTCCAGGATGAATCCGGCTGGCATATCATGCTGGTGGAGAATCGGCGCAAATCCGACGTCACCGACCTGGCGCTGCGCAACCAGGCCAGACAGCTACTCAGGCAGCAAAAAAGCGAGCGCGAATACGACGCCTTTTTGCGCCAGCTACGCGGTGAATCCTATGTCGAAATTCGCGGTTGAAGCAGTCTGAACAGCATGCTGCCATGATCTGGCACTGCCGCTGACATGCTCTTGCTGACGCCGGGTGAGCCGGCTGGTATCGGGCCGGAGCTGGTGATCAGGCTGGCTGCTCTGGAAGAGCAGCCTGCATTCTGTGCCATTGCCGATCCGGCCTTGCTGCAGCGCTGCGTCGAACGCCTGGGGATAGCAGTGCAGATTGTGCCGGTGAGCATGGCACAGTTGCAGCGTATGCCGCGCCGATCGGCCGGCCAGCTTCCGGTGTTGCCGCAGGCCATGCCGGGCCAGGAAATGCCTGGACAACCGCATCGCGATCATGCTGCCTATGTTCTGCAGTGCCTGAATCTGGCGGTGGATCTGTGCCTGCAGACACCGTCCGAACTGGCGCTGGTCACCGGGCCGGTGCACAAGGCCATCATCAATCAGGCCGGGTTTCGCTTCAGCGGTCATACCGGCTACATTGGTGATCGTTGCCGGGTGCCGCACACGGTGATGATGCTGGCCACCGAGAAGCTGCGCGTGGCTTTGCTTAGCACGCACATTGCGTTGGCCCAGGTGCCTGCAGCGATCACTGCCCGCAGCCTGCAAAACAGCCTGCACATCATCATCCAGCACTGTCGGCAGCGGCTTGGCATCAGCCAGCCACGCATCCGTGTGCTGGGTCTGAACCCGCATGCCGGAGAAGATGGTTACCTGGGGCGTGAAGAAATCGACGTGATCAAGCCGGCGCTGCATGATTTCGCCGATAGCGCTGTGACCCTGCAAGGCCCGATGCCGGCAGATACTGCTTTTGCCCGTGATGAACGTGACAGCTTTGATGTGATTCTGGCCATGTATCACGATCAGGGGCTGACGCCACTGAAAGCGGAAAGCTTCGGTCGCATTGTCAACATCACCCTGGGGCTGCCGATCGTGCGCACCTCGGTCGATCACGGCACCGCGCTGGACATTGCCGCGCTGCCGGCGAACACACCGTTAACCCAGCGTGCGCGACTGGATTCGATGCAGGCAGCCGTGGTCGAGGCCCAGCGGCAGTTGCAGACAATGCAGCAAACAGCCACCACCGCGGCATGAGCATACCGCACCGCGCGCGCAAGCGTTTCGGGCAGAATTTCCTCATAGATCAGGGCGTGATTGATCGCATCTTGCTCGCGCTATGCCCGCAGCGACACGAGTTGCTGGTGGAAATCGGCCCCGGTCATGGCGCGCTCACAGAAGCACTGCTGGATGTCGGTGTCAATTTGATCGTGATAGAGCTGGATCGGGATCTCGCCGCTGCGCTCAAGCAGCGCCATGCCGGCAAGCAGCAATTGCAGATCATCCAGGCCGATGCACTGAAAGTGGATCTGTCTGCACTCAGCGAGCAGCCGTTCCGGCTTATTGGCAACCTGCCATACAACATTTCCTCACCGTTGCTGTTCCATTTTGCTGCCCATCATGGCGCCTGGATGGATGCGCACCTGATGTTGCAGCAAGAAGTCGCCGAGCGCCTGGCCGCTTGCCCCGGTGACAGCAGTTATTCGCGACTATCGGTCATGCTGTCCCTGTATGCCAGCACGAAATACCTGTTTGCGGTGCCGCCGAGGGCGTTTCGACCACAACCCAGGGTGGTCTCCAGCGTGGTGCAACTGCTGCCACACCCGCCCGAACTGGCAGATGCTGACAATCAGCAGTTGTTTTCCAGATTTGTGCAGCAGGCATTCGGTCAACGGCGTAAAACGCTGGCCAACAATCTGCGCGGCTGGCTCGAACGTGATGTCATCAGCGCGCTGAACATTGATCCCGGCCTGCGTCCGCAGCAACTCGGGCTGGCGCAATACCTGCAGTTGTTTGCTGCCTGGCAGCAGCAGTCTGCCGCAAGCGACTGATGATGCTTGACTGCTGCTGCAGGCAGGCTAGGCTGATAAGATAGCGTCTAAAATCATTCGGGAGTCAGTTTGTCCATCTACGCCATCGGCGACATTCAAGGTTGTTACAGTTCGTTTCGCAAGCTGCTGGACAAGATCCACTTCGATCCGGTCGCAGATCAGCTCTGGCTGGTCGGTGATCTGGTCAATCGTGGCGGCAAGTCACTGCAGGTGTTAAGGCTGGTGTATGAGCTGCGTGCCAGTATCATCACCGTGCTGGGCAATCACGATCTGCATTATCTCGCCGTCGCCCAGCGCAGGAAAAAACGCAGCGGCAATGCCGAACTCGATGCGATCCTGAGTGCTGATGACGGCCCCGAACTGCTGCACTGGCTACGGCACAGACCGCTGCTGCACGTCGATGATGACCTGCGCATGATTATGGTGCACGCCGGCATCGCCCCGGATTGGGAGCTTGGGCAGGCGAAGAAACTTACCGGGAAAGTCAGCAAAGCCCTGCAGGGCAAACGTTCTGGCGAACTGCTGGAGCATATGTACGGCAACCGGCCGAATCGATGGAGCGCCGAGCAGAGCTGGCTGGAGCAGCGTCGCGCCATCATCAATACTTGCACGCGCATGCGTTTCTGCCGTCTCGACGGCAGTCTGGATTATTCCGCCAAGGGTGCGCCGGGTTCAAGCGCAAAGGGCAGTCTGCCGTGGTTTGAGCTGCCGCGCAAAACGGCCGATTACACGGTGATCTTTGGCCACTGGTCGGCGCTGGGACTGTATTTCGGCCGCCAGGTGGTGTGCCTGGACTCCGGCGCAGTGTGGGGTAACAAGCTCACCGCCATGAGCCTGGGGCAGGATTTTCGCCTGTGGCAGGTGAAGGGTCAACGCGACTGAGCGGCCGATAAAAAAAGCCCGCAAGATGCGGGCTTGAAATCTTCCTGCTGACAGCGATCAGCTGTTATCGTCGTCAGTGGCTTGCTTTGCTGCCTCGGTGGCATCGTCTTGCAGTTCTTCGACTGTGTCTTCTGCTGTGTCGGCAGCATTCTGCATTTCCTCTGCAGCCGCATCGGCACCTTTTTGCTGTAAATCATCTGCAGTCTGTTCCAGCTTGTCGGCGGCCTGATCCATCATTTCGGCGGATTTTTCACGCGCCGCGTCGCTCATTTCACCGGCGTTTTCTTTTGCACTTTGCATGGCGTTGCTGGCCGCTTGTTTGGCTTCGCTGGCCGCATTACTGGCGCTGTCCATGGTCTCGGCGGCGGTTTCGGATGCTGCTTCACTGGCGTTTTCAAAACCGGTGCTGACGGCGTCACCAGCTTCAGCGGCAGCTTCTTTGGTTTGTTCTACGGCTTCCTCAACTTCCTGCTCGGTGTCTTGCTGGCAGGCACTGAGCAAAAGCAGCGGCAGCAATGTGATGATGAGTAACAAGTTTTTCATGGTAAACCTCTGTGTTTTCAGTTCAGGGCCAGATAGTTTAACGTAACTGGCAGGCGTTGGATATGGCAACTTGTTAACTTGATCACCGGTTTGGTGTGATCAAGCCTCCGGATCAGCAATGTTATCAGCGGCACTGCGCATGGCCTGGATCACCTCGCGATAGTTTTCGGCGGAGAATATGGCCGAGCCGGCGACGAAAGTATCCGCGCCGGCGGTGGAGATATCGGCGATGTTACCGGTTTTGACGCCACCATCGACCTGCAGCCGGATGTTGTAGTCGGTGGCATCAATGCGTTCGCGCACGCGCCGGATACGATCGAGCACGTTGCTGATGAACTGCTGGCCACCGAAACCGGGGTTGACCGACATCATCAATACCAGATCCAGATCGTCCAGTGTGTCGTCCAGCCAGTTCAACGGTGTCACCGGGTTCAGCGCCAGACCGGCACGGCAGCCGGCGTCATGAATCAACTGGATGGTGCGGTCGACATGGCGCGTGGCTTCCGGATGAAAGCTGATCGCATCAGCGCCGGCCGCGGCAAAAAGTGCAACCAGATCATCCACCGGCTCCACCATCAGATGCACATCGATCGGTGCCTTGATGCCATGCTCGCGCAAGGCCTTGCACACCAGCGGGCCAACGGTGAGGTTGGGCACATAATGGTTGTCCATGACATCGAAATGGACCCAGTCGGCACCAGCGTCGAGCACCTTGTTGACTTCATCACCAAGGCGGGCAAAATCGGCCGACAGTATGGAGGGCGCAATAACAGTAGCTTGTTTCATGATAAGAGATTCAGGCTTTAGCGAAAATTGCGCTGTTTGCGCAGTTTGTCGTAGGCAGCGCGTACTTCACGCACTCGCTGATCGGCATAATCGCGCATGGTTTTGGGCACATCGCGGCCGGACATCTTGTCCGGATGATATTGTGACATGAGTTGACGATAAGCTTTTTTGATGTCCTGATTATCGGCCTGCTGACTGATACCAAGCACCTGGTAGGGATCGGGTTCCGGCGTGCTTCCGGTCGCTGCATACTGGCGGTGGCGCTGGCTGATAAGCCGGTCCAGCTCGGCAATGCTGAGCCGCAGCGCGCTGGCCACACGTTCCAGTATCTGGCGCTCGGCGGCACTGATGGCACCATCCGACAAGGCGCCGTTAAGCAGAATTTCTATGAACAGTCGACGCAAATGTGGCATGGCCTGGGTCATGGCTGCGAACGGTGCCAGTTCTGATTCCAGCGGGTAATTGCTGCTTTTACCGAGACGAAACTGGCTGATCGCCATTTTGCGCTGTTGTTCGTTCAGACGCAACTGCTGCATCAACTGTTCGGCAACGCGGATTTCTGCTGTTGACACCTTGCCGTCGGCCTTCGCCAGATGACCGAGGCAACCAAACATGGCTGACTGAAAAATCTGCTGCGCTTTGCGATTGAACGGGGTAAAAGCAAAGCGCGGCGCATCTGCACGGCGGCCTTTGTTGCCGCTGACATGGGCGATGGTGTTGTCCAGCCACCAGCCGGCCAGCAAGCCTAGTATCGCCCCCAGCGGCCCTTTCATGAACAGGCCGGCAAAAAATCCGATCAGCTTCCACACAGTATTGAGCAGTTCGACAAACAGCAGCTATTGTCGCAGATTCGTCACGGCGACACAGCTTGATGCAAGCAATGCCAGCATATAATATTGCTCAGATTCACCAGTGACAACAGCATGACCTTGACTTCCACTGAT
>CAZHRH010000128.1:0-6537 GCA_964534475.1 uncultured Wenzhouxiangellaceae bacterium | reverse complement strand
CAACCAGTGCGATGGTGAACAACATGCCGGAAGTGGTCTGCCAGTTGACAAAAACCAGATTGAAATCTACCTCAAGCGGGTTCAATACACCGATGGCCAAACCAAACAGGATGGCCACAATAACGGCAATGAGGACAAACCAGTGATACATCTGACTATTCTAACCGTTATGTATGGGTTATTGCAGCAGGCCAATATGCCGAGCCAACGGGCCAGCTAAGTGCCATAATAATAATCTCTTCTGAACAGTTCATGAATCCTGTCGCCATGTTGACATTGATCACATCGCCAGCACTACTGCGCGCGGCATTGCCCATCTTGTTGTTGTGCCTGCTTTATGGCTGCCGCAGCCATGAGCCGGCGCTGGGCGCAGCGGCACTGCATGCAGAAGGCATGTCCAAACCTGTCGCGCTGATCGAGACCAGTGAGCTGGAAGAAATCAGCGGCATCACTGCGTCCACCCGCAGTGACAATTTATTGTGGATGATCAACGACAGCGGCAATACTAACCAATTGCACGCAGTTGATGCCAACAATGGCAACTTGCTCGCTTCCATAAATGTTGCCGGTATCAGCAACGTGGACTGGGAAGATCTGGCCGCATTCGAGCTTGATGGCGAACACTGGCTGCTGATCGCCGATGTCGGTGACAACAATGCCCGGCGGCGCTATGGTCATTTGTATCTGCTGCCTGAACCCGATTCCCCTGCTGTCGGCAAAACATCAGCCGAAGTGACGATCAGCGCAGAGATCGTGTTCGGCTACGCCGATGGCGCGCGCGATGTCGAAGCCGTTGCCGTAGATACGCAGCGTCGCGAGATTGTACTGGTGAGCAAACGCGAGCAGCCGCCGGGTGTTTACACCTTGCCATTGACGTTGACCACCACCCGCACACCGCTGCTGGCGCAGCGCCTTGCTGATGTTGACGGGCTGCTGCCGCCGACCGCGGCCGATCGCCTGCGTTTTGGTCGTTACACGCCTTATGTGGCACAACCCACGGCGCTGGATATTCACATACCAACTGTAGCCGATCAGCCGGTCGGCGCTGTGCTGCTGACCTACAAAAACGCTTACCTGTTCCAGCGTCAGGCCAATGCCGACTGGGGCACTGCCTGGCAGCGGCCGGAGGTCATCACGGTGCCGCCGATGCAACAAACCGAGGCGCTGGCCTTCGACCGCTCAGGCTGCAGCCTGTGGGTGACAACCGAGCAATTACCGGCCCCGTTGCATCGCATCGATGTCGGTCGTTGCGACGAATCCATGCCTTTGATGCAATACAATAAAACAAAATAGGAAACATCATGACTGCATACCATACCCCTGGAATCTTCGTCTCTGCCAGCACCAGTCTGCTCGGCCTGATCCTGTGCAGCTTTGCCATGGCCCAATCCGCCTACGGCATCGAACCGGTCACAAGGTCGGCACAAAGCGTCGGCTCCACTGTGTATCCGGTACACATCAGCGTTGACATGTTCGCCCTGCCGGCCGTGCAGGCATGGCAACCGGGAGATCCATTGCCGTTCAAACCGCCACGTCAACAACAACCGCCACATGGTGGCATGGTGACCGATCCGGCACCGCGCGGGTTTGATCAGGATCCGCTGCTGGCGGCACAACTGGCCATACGCGGCCCGGTTAATGGTGCCGGCATAGAAACCGCACTGCTGAACCAGGACGGCTTTGCCCAGAGCGGCAGTCCGTCGGATGTCATCGCCGATGTCGGCAGGCAATACTACATTCAGGTCATCAATGCCACGCCGGTGCGCATTTTTGACAAGCTTACCGGCGTTGAGGTGCTGACCTTTGAGTTATCCGACCTGGCCAGCGGCAGTGGCACCGGCTGTGGTAGCGGCTTTGGTGATCCGGTGATCAACTTCGATCAATTGGCGGATCGCTGGGTGATCTCGGAATTCACCAATAACTCCATCTGCGTCTATGTGTCTGCACAGACTGATCCGACCACCGGCAACTGGTTTCTATACGAATTCACCTCCGCCTCCGGCACCCTGCCCGACTACTTCAAGATCGGTGTGTGGCCAGACGCCTACTACGTCGGTGCCAACGATACGCTGAACGGCGGTCGCACCAACTACGCGTTCGATCGCATCAACATGCTGGCCGGCAATACGGCGCGACCGGCGCAGGTGTTTGTCTCGCTGCCGGAACTTGGCGGCTACAATTTCCAGCTGCTGCAGCCGGCCGATCTGGATGGCAGCGTGCTGCCGCCGGCCGGTGCACCAGGCATTTTGCTGCGCCATCGTGACGATGAGGTGCATAACACCAATAACATAGATCCTAACGCTGATTTCATTGACATCTTCGAAATCACGGTTGATTTTGATGACGACACCAACAGCAGCATCGCCGGTCCGTTCCCGCTGGCGGTAAGTGAGTTTGATTCCGATCTTTGCGGCACCTTCAATTTCAACTGTGTGCAGCAACCCGGCAGCGGTGTCATTCTGGACTCAGTGGCTGAGCCGATCATGTGGCGCGTGCAGTATCGCCATTTCGGCAGCGAACAGATCATGCTCGGCAGCTTCACCGTCGATGTCGACGGCAATGACCTGCACGGTGTGCGCTGGTTCATCCTCAGCCGCGCTGGCGACACCGCCAGTGGGGGCTGGACCCTGCAGCAGGAAGGCACGTATGCATTGGGTGACAGCACCAATCGCTGGTTGCCCAGCATCGCCATGGATCAATCCGGCAACGTGCTGCTGGGCGTCAGCGCCACCGATCCGGTGACCGAGGTGTTCCCGAGCATTCGCTACTCCGGCAGGCTCGTCGACGATGCGCCCGGCACTCTGCCCCGCGGCGAGTTCAGCCTGATCGAAGGTGTTGTACCCAACAGCAGCACCAGCCGCTGGGGCGATTATGCCTCAGTCACAGTGGACCCGGACGATGACTGCACGTTCTACCTGAGCTCGGAATACAACGAGACCACTGTGTCCAGTACGCGACTGGGTGCATTCCGCTTCAACAGCTGTGTCAGTCTGCAGGAAGTGTTCTTCATTGACAGTTTTGAGGACACAACGACGCGCTGAAGTCACAGCAGACGATCATCACACCGCGCCAATCAGGCAGGGCGATCGCGCGGCAGGTCCTGCAAGAAGCGCTGCGCACTGTCGCGCACCGCCTGCTTATCCTTATCATCGCGCTTGCGCCACTGCGACAGCATCATCGCCATGCGCTGGTTGCCCTGCAGCTTGTCCAGATGCTGGTCGATGAAGTGCCAGTAGAGATAATTGAACGGACAGGCATCGGCACCGGTTTTCTGCTTCACATCAAACCGGCAGCCTTTGCAGTGATCGCCCATCTTATTGATGTACGCACCGCCGCTGACATAGGGCTTGGTGGCGAGCAGACCACCGTCGGCGTACTGGCTCATGCCGCGCGTGTTCGGCAGTTGCACCCACTCGATGGCATCGGCGTACACACCCAGATACCAGGCATCGACCTGGGCCGGATCGGTACCCGTCAGCAAAGCGAAGTTGCCCAGCACCATGAGCCGCTGGATGTGATGGGCGTAGGCATATTGCAGTGACTGCCGCGTGCTGCGACGCAGACAGGCCAGCTCGGTATCGCCATCCCAATAGCAGCTCGGCAGGCCACCAGCGTGGCCGAAATGATTGCTGTTCTTGTACTCCGGCATCTGCCACCAGTACATGCCGCGCATGAACTCGCGCCAGCCCAGGATCTGCCGCACGAAACCCTCGATCTGGCTGAAGCTGATACTGTTCTGATGGGCCTGCCAGTGCGCTACGGCACGTTCGATCACCAGCATCGGGCTGATCAGGTTCAGATTCATCGCCACCGACAGCCGCGAATGATAAAGCCAAGGCCCGCGCTCGCTGAGCGCGTCCTGGTAGTCTCCGAAGTGCTGCAGACGATGCTGCAGGAAATCTTCCAGTTCCTGCTGCGCCTCAGCCGCAGTCAAGGGCCAGTCCAGCGCAGCGGCTTCAACTTCGCCGAAATAACTGACGCCACAGTCATCCAGCATGGCAAGAAGGTCAGACACATCATGCTGGTAAGCCGGATAATCCGGCAAGTCTTCAGTATCCGGTAACTTGTTGCGATTGGCCTGATCGTGGTTCCACTTGCCGCTGAGCGGTTGCTCGCCGTCCATCAGCACATCATGGCGCTTGCGCATGTGGCGATAAAACGTTTCCATCAGCGCCGTTTTCTTGTACTCGAACATCTGTTTCACGGCATCGCGCTCGGTGAGGAAATGCTCGCTGTCGCAGGCGCAGTACTCAATCTCCAATCCGGCACAGAATTCGGCCAGTTGCCGATCCAGCCGGTATTCATCCGGGTACTGATACTCGAAGCGCTGGTGGCCGCCCTGCTGCAGCAAGCGGGTCAGATTGTCGGTCAGACATTGCCGATTGTCCGGCGCATCCAGCGGCACGTACTCGACCCGATGCCCGGCTTCGCGCAGCGACTGGGCAAAGCGGCGCATGGCCGCAAAAAACACCAGCACCTTCTGCACGTGGTGACGCACATAATCGGTTTCCTGGCGCATTTCAAACAGGTAGTAGGTGACATTGTCGTCAACTTCAGCGAACCAGCTGTGCTCGCCATTGAGCTGGTCACCGAGAATCAGGCGCAGGGTTTTGGACATGCTTGCAAATGCTCTTGGGTTCCCCAGTGACGTTCGCAGTAAACGCTATGATGGAGCCTGTTACCAGTCCACCGCGTCGCGGTTCAGTGGCATGGTCATGCAGCGGCAGCCACCGCCACCGCGGCTGAGTTCAGCACCATCAATGGTGACAACCGCTGGCTGAGCTTCCTGCAAACGGGCTTTTTCACTGATGATGTCGTCGGCTTCAAGCACCGCGAAACCCGCTTGCTGCAACGCCTCGACGGTGTAAAGATTGTGCTTGTAGCCAATAATATGCCCCGGTGCCATGGCAAAGAAGTTGGCCCCGCTGGCCCATTGTTCACGCTCCTGATTGAAGCGATTGCTGCCGCCGCAGGCAATCGGCTGGAGGTCAAGGTTCTGCGCCTTCAGCGCCTTCAGCAAACTGCTGTATTCGGTGATTTTGCTCTGCCCCTGGCCAGCATAGGCAATATGCAGAGCGCGGCAGCGGCCGCTGCCGGAGATCAGTGGCGGGTAGATCACGCACTTGTCGCGATCGACCATGGTAAAAATCATATCCAGATGGATACTGGCTCGGCTTTTCGGCATTTCCAGCACGATAAAATTCTTCGCCCGGCCGTGCGCGGCAATGGCGGCAATCAGACGATCGATACCGGCCGCGGTGGTGCGCTCGCTGTAGCCGATCAGGATCAGGTCATCGCGCAACACCAGCAGATCACCACCTTCGATGGTCACCTTGTTACCAGCATCGTCATGATCATCGGTGCCGTCAAAATAAAACCCCTGCGACTGGATCGCGGTGCTGTACTTGAATATCGCCTTCAACAGCAGACTCTCCAGCAAGCGTACGCGATAGGCCATGGAGCCGATGATGACGCGATCATGCAGGCACATGGTGGCATCACGGGTAAAAAAAGCATTCGGCAATGGCGGCAGCGAATGATGCAGCGGACTGAGGTATTTTTCCAGAGTGTCCTTGTGCATCGGCGTGCCCTGCAGCAACTGCCGGGCCAGATCGGCAGCCGGCATATCCAGCAGTTCCGGCATGATCTCAGCGCAGCCATACAAGCTGGTGGCGACACGCAATAATCGCTCGCGCACATCAGCATTGGCAAGCACATCGGTGAGCAGACCGGTAAAGCTGAGCAACTGTGCCTGCTTGCCGAGCACACCGGTAAGCTGCCGGTGTGCTTCGCGCGCCAGTGGCAAACTGAGGATATCGTCGTACAACACCTCGGTCGCGGTGGCCGGGGTCATGTTTTCAATCTCGGCACCGGGTTCATGCACGACGATCGCGCGCGCGCGTCCGATTTCCGAGGCCAGATCAATATTGGTTACCGCTTGCTTCACGCTGGAGCCTTGTGTGTCAATGTTTGTTAAAGCAATGGATGTGGTGGTGCCCAGGGCCGGGCTCGAACCGGCACGGTATCGCTACCGAGGGATTTTAAGTCCCTTGCGTCTACCCATTCCGCCACCTGGGCAGGATTATTCTCAAGCATGCAAGTATAGCAAGCCGAAACATCATTTGCGGTGCGTGCATTACCACTTGCAGTGGAGAAGGTGAACAGCATGGCCGGAACCGGCTGAAATGGAGGCTAGGCCCGGAGTCGAACCGAGGTACACGGCTTTGCAGGCCGCTGCATAACCACTCTGCCACCTAGCCGTTCAGATGTGTGGAATAACTTCGTTATGATAGAGGGTATGTGGCGGCAACTCAAGTTTTGTTGCAGATATCAAGCTGCAGCAGTAATAAACGTGATCGGCTCTGACACCTGCAGTGTCAACTCAGTTGGCTGCTCCAGCGTCCAGCGCTCGCCATCAATGTGAATGCTGTTCTCGGTCAGCATTTCAATCTTGTGGCTCGCTCGACTGAGATAACCCGCCGTTTCCGGCAGCCAGCGATTCCAGCCCTTCAGGATCGGTACAACGCGCCACCACAA
>CAZHRH010000127.1:0-6585 GCA_964534475.1 uncultured Wenzhouxiangellaceae bacterium | reverse complement strand
GATTTTCTGACATTGCCGGCTGCCGATCGGCTGTACCAGGCGCTTTTGGCCTTGCCGGACTGGCAGCAACATCATATCACCCTGTATGGACGTCGCCATGCCGAACCTCGCCTGGGACTCTGGTATTCGGACAGCGGCGTGGTCTATCGCTATTCCGGGCGTGATTGTCTGTCGTGCGCCTGGCCGCCACCGTTGCAGTCTGTGCGTCAACTGCTGCAGGACAGATTGCAGCAGCCGTTCAATGGCGTGCTGGGCAATCTGTATCGTGACGGCAGCGACAGCATGGGCTGGCACTGTGATGATGAACCCAGCCTGGGTGCACAACCGTTGATCGCATCCCTAAGCCTGGGGGCGGGCCGGGATTTCCTGCTGCGGCGCAAGGATGATCATGGGCGCAAACTGCGTTTTCAGCTGCAACATGGCAGCCTTCTGCTGATGGCCGGAAGCACGCAACAATTCTGGCAGCATGCCTTGCCCAGACGCAAAAAAGTGACGCAAGCCAGGATCAACCTGACTTTTCGACATATCCAGCACGCAGAATAGTCATTATCCGTTGTCTGCGCTTGCCTCTTGGCTGTCCTCAGCAGCGTCATCTGCCTGTTGTTGCCCCATTTTTTCCAGCACCAGCCTGGCCTGGTCGAGCTGTTGTTGACACTGTTGCGCGGTTTGCATGCCCTGTTCGTAGAGCTGCAGCGATTCATCCAGTGGCAACTGACCCTGTTCCAGTTTCTCCACCAGTTTTTCCAGCTCCTTTAATGAAGCTTCGAAAGATACTTTCTCATTCATCGGGTGTTCCAGTCATTGAGTCGGTTAATGCATGTTCACTGCCGGTTTTGTTGGCCACAGCCAGCGCGTCTGCCGGTGCCCATTCCAGCCGCAATGCGCGGCGCTGCAACCAGCGCTGCAGTGCCGGATGCTGATATAAATCTGCCACCGCCACCAGTTTATGCCGGTGCCAGACCAGCGGGAATCTTTGCCGCTGCCAGTGTGGTATCTGCGCCTGCTGCAGCAGCTTTTTAACCCGGTGATGATGACCGTCTGCAAGCCGGATGCGCTCTCCACCGCTGCGTGTGGTAATGATCAGGTGCGGCCAGCGCGACTGCTGATCTTGCAAACGCTGACCGTCAGCCTGCTGAATGCTGTGTTCACTGCTGTTGCCAGTGCGTGGGCGCAGCCGCAAGGTACCGTATTGTGGCTGTTGCCAGGGTCGTGGCAGCAGCCAGCGCGATGGTAACGGTGCATTGGTCAGATTGGCGAACACATACAGTCGATGTTGGTAGCGTGCCAGGCTGTAATCGTGCTGCTGCAGTGTTGGTGCCTTGTCAGTTGCAGCCTGGGCAAGCTGGGACAGCAGCGTGTCCAGTTGTTGTCGTGGCGGCGGTGTCAGTCGCAGTGAACGCAGCCAGTGTCTGATCAGGTCGTGCTGTAGCCAACGGCTTTGGAGCCCAATCAGCTTTGCAATAGCAATGCTGTTTGTTGCCTTGTTTCCTGTGTTTGCTGCCTGCAGTTCTGTCAACAGCCGATCCAGCTCGGCGCGTGCCAGTTGACGGTTGTGTACCTGCAGGCGTGCGCTGAGGGCGATATTGGCTATGGCACCTGGTTTGCGCTGCTCCAGCAGCGGCAGCAACTCGCTGCGCAGCCAGCCGCGATCATGCTGCGGGTCATGATTGCTGCTGTCTGCACTACAGGGCAGATCGTGCTGATGACAATATGAGTGCAGTTGTGCAGGGGGGCAATGCAGCCACGGGCGCAACAGCCAGGCGCCAGTGTCGCCCAGCGGGCGTGATTGCGGCATCCCGCAGAGACCATCTGCGCCACTGCCGCGCAGCAGATGCAGCAACACGGTTTCAGCCTGATCGCGCTGATGATGCGCCAGCAGCAGCACTTCGTGTGCATGCAGATGCTGTGCAAAAGCGCGATAACGCGCCTCACGAGCTGCTGTCTCCAGGCTGGCCTTGCTCACATCAACATTGACCTGAACGCAAGTCAACGGCACGTTGAAGCGTCGGCACTGCTGTTCTGCTAGCGCTTGCCAGTGATGGCAGTCTGCATGCAGGCTATGATTGACGTGCAGTGCACGCAGCTTCAGCAAACCTAACTTGTGCAGTCGGTGCGCGGCATGCAGCAGCGCAGTGGAATCCGGCCCGGTACTGTAGCCAACAACACAGACGGCTGTGTCATCTGCAAGCCCATCCGGCTTTGTGCGCAATGCCTGCAATGCCTGGTAGAGTGTCTGCAGCAGTACGTCATCGAAATGTTGCATCGGCCGTTTAGGGTCTGGAGGGGGCAACTCTTTGGGCATGTCGCATGCACTCATGCGGCAGTGTTCGACTGAGTCAGCATCAGTCCTGTTGCAAGCTGCCCATCTGCATCAATCTCTGGTAGCGGTGTGTCAGCATGTCGTCCACACCGTGTTGTGCCAGTTCGTCAAGTTGTGCCAGGATTGTGTCGCGCAATCTGCTCGCCGCCAGATCGATATCGCGATGGGCACCGCCGGCGGGCTCGGCGATGATGTTGTCGATCAGGCCCAGTTTATGCAGGCGTTGCGCAGTGATGCCCAGCGAGGTCGCCGCCTCTTCGGCGCGTTCTGCACTTTTCCACAGAATGGAGGCACAGCCCTCGGGTGATATTACTGAATAAATCGCAAACTGCAGCATATTGATGCGATCACCAACGCCGATCGCCAGCGCGCCCCCGGAGCCGCCTTCACCAATCACCGTGGCGATAATGGGCACGCGCAAGCGTGCCATGACCTTGAGGTTCCTGGCGATGGCTTCGGATTGTCCGCGCTCTTCCGCACCAATGCCGGGGTAGGCACCGGGGGTATCGATGAGCGTGATGACCGGCAGTTGAAAGCGCTCGGCGGTCTGCATCAGGCGCAATGCCTTGCGATAACCTTCCGGTCGGGGCATGCCGAAATTGCGGCGGATTTTCTCCTTGGTATCACGGCCTTTCTGATGCGCGATGAGCATGACCGCATGCTCGCCAATGTTTGCCAGTCCAGCGATGATGGCGGGGTCATCGGCATAGTTGCGATCACCGTGCAGCTCATGAAACTCATCGCAGATCAGGCGTATGTAATCAGCACTGTGCGGACGCAGTGGATGCCGGCTCAATTGCGCCACCTGCCATGGGTTCAGAGCAGAAAAAATCTGTTCGATACGCGATTGCAGCTTGCTGTCAAGGCGCTGGATTTCATCCTCGATGTCCAGTGATTCGGCGTTTTCCACGCCGCGCAGTTCCTGGATTTTGGCTTCCAGATCGGCAATGGGCCGTTCAAAGTCAAGAAAATTGTTGTTCATGCATGTGCTGGTTTTGTCATCACAGTAAGCAGTATACGGCTTATGCCCATGTCGATGAAAGCCGCGATGGCTGCCAATGCTGCAGGGCCCAGGACAGCATGCCTTCGGGCGTGCTGATGCTGGCCGGTGGATCATGCCGCAGATGCTGCAGCGCTTTGCGCATGGCCAGTGTGTGATTACCCTGTTGCAGCGGGTCGGCAGCATCGCGTTTGCTGAGTTTGCGGCCTTGCTGATCGGTGATCACCGGTATGTGGGCATAGCGCGGCGAGGCCAGTCGCAACAGCTTGCGAATATGAATTTGTTGCGCTGTGCTGGAAAGAAGGTCGCTGCCACGCACCACCTCGCTGATGCCTGGAGCAGCGTCGTCTACGGCACAACATAACTGATAGGCAAAGCAATGATCGGCGCGCCGGATGACGAAGTCGCCACTGTACTGATCTAAATCGAGCTGCTGGGGGCCGGCAATGGCATCAGTGAAGCTGATAGTCTCATGCGCACAGCGCACACGAATGCTGCGTGCCCGGGCGCCTGCGGGCATGCCATGACGACAGTTGCCCGGGTAGCGTCCATCAGCGTCCAGCGCCGCCCGCGTGCAGGCGCAAGGGTAGGCCATGGCATTGCTTAGTAGCTGCTGTATGGCTGTTGCGTGTGTCTCGGCGCGTTCGCTTTGATAGATCACCGGGGCATCGGGCAGCAAACCGAACTGCTCCAGAGTGGTGATGATGTCGGCGGCGCTGCCGGCTTGTTCGCGCTGCGGGTCAATGTCGTCGAGGCGAATCAGCCAGCGCCCCTGGTGGTGTCTTGCCTGCAGATAGCTGGCCAGCGCCGTGGCCAGTGAACCCAGATGCAGGGCGCCGGTCGGTGAGGGTGCGAAGCGTCCGCAGTAGGTCGACGGTGACAACTCTCAGCAGAGAAATGCTACAGTCTCAGGCCTGCAGAATATTCGGATGCTGCTGAATAAATTCGCCTTGAATCAGCTTGATGCCGGCTTGCCATAGCGTTGGGACGACAGCGGCATTGTCGACTGAACAGGCAATCATTTCAGCATCATTGCTGCAGGCGGCAAGCCGGGTCAGCTTGTCGCCGGATTGTTGTTTATCGCCATCATTGGGCAGAATGCTGGCGCAGAGACGAGCGTATTCAGTCTGCAGATGTTGCAGCAGTTGTGCTGCATTTTCCGTCGCACCAAACTTGTCCAGCCCCCAATGCACCGGCAAGCTGGACAGAGACCGCTTCAGCGTCACAGCAGGCTGCATGTTGCTTTTCAGATCGGTGCTGTCCAGCATCAGGACGAGGCCTTCTCCACTGTAATTTGCATGTTTCAGGCTGGCCTGTAGAGCGTCGGCCAATGCCTTGCCATCATGTTCACTGGCGCAGATTGGCAAAAACAGGGTCTTGCTGAGCAACTCTGGCTTTTGCATGGTCAGGCGGATCATCTGCCGATCCAGTTCTGCCCGCAGGCCACTGCCCTGGATGGCCTGGCGCCAGGCCTCACTGTGCACATAGGTATCACTTTCATCGTCATGCATACATATATCAATACCGACCAGTTCGCGGCTGCTGTCGCCAATGTCGCTGATTTGAGTCGTAGTCAGGAGCAATTCGTTATTGTCCAGTGCGTGTCGAAGTCTCTCTTGCCAATGATTTCGATTGCCATCATCTTCAACGCTGCGCAGATCAGGTCGATAACGCTGACTGCAATTGCCACCGCTTTGCTCAGCTTGACGGGCGGCGCGGGCAGCTTCCAGAATCAGTGTATTGATGTCATGATTCTGCCGTGCGGTCATGGTGTAACCAATGCTGCAGGTAACTGGCAGACTGTGATCGTCAATGCTGGCAAGATTCTCGGAAAAAGCCGTAACGATATGCTTGCATAGTTGCTCAATGGCTGGGCGTTGAACGCGTGTTACCTTGACCAAAAAGAGATTCTCGCTGTAATGAGTAAGCAGATCATGCTCTTCGTCGACACAGCTGCGAAGCAAATCTGCGCGCTCGTGCGCCAGCAGTTCGCTGTTGATTATGCCGATTTGCTCCTGAATCTCATTGAAATTATCAAGTCTCACACACAGTACGGCATGCGCCTGTTCTGCTGTCTCTGCAGCTTGTAATGACTCTGTCGACAACTGATAAAAGGCCTGTTTTGGCAGAAAGCCTGAGAAGCTTTGATCTGCCGCTACCATGGACTCGGCTGGTCGCTCGGTGAGGGTGACCTGAATGCAATCTTCTCCGCCATAACTGGCAGGTTGTAGCCTGGCGTTGACAGCTATTGTTGTGTCAGCGTCAGTGGCGTGAAGCTTGGCTGAGACTTCCACTGCATCCTGGTTGCCTTGTTCCAGCTCGCGCAGACAGTCTCTGATCGGCTTGGCAGAATCATCAGCCACCAGCAGTTCCAGCAGTGAAACACGTTCCAGTTGCTGCACGTTGTCCATTCCGACCAGTTCCAGGAAGCTGGGGTTGGCATACAAATGACAGCCGGACACAACAAATGCTATGGCTTCTGATGACGTATCCAGAAGGTGCTCAAAGCGCTGCTGAATGCCTTCCAGTTGTGTTTGCAAAGCGTTGATTGCAGACTGTTTACTGGCTTGCCGCAGCCTGCTGCGCACCTGTGCCAGCAGCATGCTCTGGTTGTCAGCGGCAACGACCGCGAGTGGCTGATCCTGCAACCGTGCCTGCAGCAGCGACTGCAGTTCCTGTGCGGCTATGCCGCAATCAATCAGGCTAATCCACGGGCATTGCGGGCGTTTCTGACGCAGACATGCCAGTACATCAGAACCTGCCTGAGGATCGATGTCTGCACCGAGCACCAGCAAGCTCAGTTGCTCGTGAGCTTGAGAGCGTTGTTTGATCTGATCTTTGGCTGCTTCCGCAGTATCAGCAAAATGTACTTTGGTACCTTCGGCAGCAAGCTGCTGCTTAAGATACTGTGATGTGATAGGTGAATCATCCACCACCAGAATCGACTGGTTGTCAATATTGATGTTCATGCTGTTACACCTTATTTTCCGGCGGTGATTTTATCGACCCTGACCGACAAATTTTCGGCATGAGCACTTAAATCAACCTTTTGTGACTCTAGTAGACGCTCGTTTATACCATGAAACCATAAAAAAGTCAGCAATAGAATGTCAGTTGACAGTGCACAATTCAGATTTTGCCCCTTCGCCGGGCTCATCACGCACCAGCCTGGGCAATAAATAACCAGGTAAACGACTGCGCATACTCGCGTGGATGTCTAATGCCCGCTGATCGCTGACAAGAAAGTGGCTGCTGCCGGTCACCT
>CAZHRH010000126.1:0-6646 GCA_964534475.1 uncultured Wenzhouxiangellaceae bacterium | reverse complement strand
CGGCTTGGCAGCGCGAACGCAGGACGCGCCCGAAACCGAGTTGATCGAAAAACGCGTCCATGCCGCTGCGGTCACCGGCACCGCGTTTGAGATGCACTGCAGCCGGCAATGCCTGTTCGTGGCAGCCGGTCAGTTGTCTGGCCAGGCGGGCGGCATCTGCATGCAGGCTGAGCTTGCCGTGGATGCCCTTGGCGCCGCGCATGGACAGCCAGGCCACTTCATCAATGCGTTCCAGCAGCGCATCCAGGGTGGTGAAATGAGCCAGTAGCGCGGCCGCGGTTTTCGGCCCGATACCGGGAATGCCGGGAATGTTATCGACCGCGTCTCCGGCCAGCGCCAGATAATCGGCGATCTGCTCCGGAAAAACACCGAATTTTTCTTTTACCGCCTTGCGATCTAGGCGCACGTTGCGGGCAAAATCCCACCAGTGATCGTGCTCGCGGATGATCTGGGTCAGATCCTTGTCGGCTGAGATGACGTTAATGCGCAGGTTGCTGGCACGCCCCTGCAAAGCCATTGTGGCGATCAGGTCATCGGCCTCATAGCGCTTGTCGCTGTAACAGGGCAAGCCCAGCAGTTCGGCGATCTGGCGGCACCAGCGAAACTGGCGCAGCAACTGCTCCGGTGCTGGTTCGCGGTTGGCCTTGTAGGCCGGGTAGATATCATTGCGAAAAGACGTTTCCAGTGCTTCATCGAAGGCGATGGCGATGTTGTCCGGCTGCTGGGTTTCCAGCAGATCACAAAGAAACCCGGCAAAGCCATACACGGCGTTGGTCGGTTCACCGGCAGAGTTGCTGAATTCCGGCGGCACCGAGTACCAGGCACGGAAAATGTAGATACTGGCATCGACCAGATACAGTGTATCCGCGTTGGCGCGATGCACAATCTCTCCTGAGTCAGTTGGGCCTGTGTTGCGCAGTGTGCAGAGTCAAGCGCTCACGCAGGCGGCTGTTGCGGGGAAAATGACTGAGCAGAAATTCCATCTGATCGGCGAGGATACGCCGACCCTGCAGGTAGACAAACTCGGCATGCGTTGGCACAAACGGAATTGCCAGCAACTGCATGTTGGCCTGTTCCGGTGTGTAACCGGCTTTGTGGTTGTTACAGCGTTTGCAAGCCGTGACCACGTTGGACCAGATATCCTGACCACCCTGGCTGACCGGCTTGACATGGTCCCGCGACAGGTCACGATCTAGAAACTGATTCCCGCAATACAGGCAGATGTTCTGATCACGCCGGAACAGGGCACGGTTACTCAGTGGTGGGGTATAGCCTTTGCTGAACAGATGACTGACCGGATGCTGGCCGTTGGTGGCGAGAATGGCATTCACATCCAGCGTACTCTGCAGCCCGCTGCGAGCGTTGATGCCACCGTGCAGGGTGTAGATAATGCCACCCAGAGAATAGGCAATGCGATCCAGGCAAATCAGTCGGACGGCTTCCTGATAATTGATCCACTCCAGCGGCATGCCGGAGACATCAGTGCGCAGAACCTGTTGATTGAGGTTCTGAACAGGTGTCTCATGTGAGTCATTGTGACACAAGATGTTGTGTTCGCTATCGCACTGCATAGGTATATGTTCCATAATTCTGCTGCAAATGCAAGACTTTTGTTGACTACTGACGTAAAGTTATAGGCAACAAGTGACAGCAGTATGACAAACTCATGCTGGATATCAATTGTCTGTCACAACTTGTTGTATTGTGATTACCCCCGGCCAGGTCATGCTCAGCAAAACCCAAGGAACCAGCTAGACTAGACTCAGGTCACATGGCATAGCAAAACCAGGGACTACTGCATGAAAACCGCTTTCAGCTTATCCACAATTATCTTCGCACTGCTGGCGATGCAGATGCCGGCTACCGGCAATGCCGCCCTGCCAGCCAGCGTCAACGGTGAACCGTTGCCGTCACTGGCGCCGGTGCTGGAGCAGATCACACCATCGGTGGTCAATATTTATACCGAAACACGTGTGCAGGTGCAAAGCCCGTTTGCCAACGATCCGTTTTTCCGGCGCTTTTTCGATCTGCCCAACGTGCCCCGGGAACGCATTTCGCGCAGTCTGGGTTCCGGCGTCATTGTTGATGCCGAGCGCGGCCTGATCCTGACCAACCACCATGTCGTCTCTGCGGCCGATGACATTGCCGTGAATCTGAACGACGGCCGCAGCTTCAGCGCCGAACTGGTTGGCAGCGATGAGGCCACTGATGTCGCCGTGATCCGGGTAGATCCGGATGGCGAGACACTGCAGGCGCTGACCATGCAGACCGATGTCGAGCTCAAGGTGGGTGATTTTGTGGTGGCGGTGGGCAATCCGTTCGGGCTTGGCCAGACGGTGACCTCGGGCATTGTTTCGGCGCTCGGCAGGGCGGCATTGAACCGGCTGGAATTCCAGAACTTCATTCAGACCGATGCCTCGATCAATCCCGGCAACTCCGGCGGTGCGCTGATCAATCTGCGCGGCGAACTGGTTGGCATCAACACCGCCATTTTCACCCCCAGCGGCGGCAATGTCGGTATTGGCTTTGCCATCCCCATCGACATGGCCGCACTGGTTATGGAACAACTGGTGAACAACGGCGAGGTGCGGCGCGGCCGCATTGGTGTCGAGGTACAGGATCTGACGCCGGAACTGGCCGAGGGCTTTGGTCTGGCCAGCCGCAACGGCGTGCTGATCAAGCGCGTATTTGCTAATTCACCCGCCGAGCAGGCCGGGCTGAAAGTGGGCGATGTCATCATCCGCGCCGACGACAAGCAGGTCAGCAACGGCCAGAGTTTTCACAACATCGAAGGGCTCACGCCGCTGGGTGATGACATCCGCCTGCAACTGTTGCGCGAGGGCAAGACCCGACGCATCAGTGTGACCACGGCAATCCCCGACAACCGCCACGTTCCCGGTGACGAGTTGCACCGGCTGCTGCGCGGACTGACGCTGGATGATCTGTCCGAGCGCAGCGGTCGTGTCGGCGTATTGATTGAGGACATTGATCGCAACAGCCGCAACTTCGAGATCGGACTGCGCCCGGGTGATGTCATCACCGGACTGAACCGGGTACGCGTGGTGGACATGCCCGGCCTGCGCAAAATCGCTGAGCAACTGGACCAGAGCCGGCCGATCGAGCTGCAGGTCCAGCGTGGCCGGCGCGGTTATCGGCTGGTGTTGGAATGATCAGCGGGCTGCATTGAGGCTACGTTCAAACAGCTCAAGAATTCGCCGGTATGCGTCGTACCAGCTTTGATAATTGTGGGTTCAGCGTTCCCGTGGCGCTGTGCGGTAAGGCGCCGTGCGCAGGCAATGACCGTAGCCCTTGGCATGACTTCTGGCTGTTAGCGGGCTTGCTGATGGTCAAGTTATACTCCATCTTGAGGCTATACAGTCAGAGCGAAAATAAAATCCATGCCCACTGTCACCATCATCGCATTGTCTCTGGCGCTAATAGGCTTGTTGCTGATCTGGCGCGGGTTGCATCATCTTCGCCGTCACCATGCCTTGCTGCATGGCTGTGGTCTGTGCCTGTTCGGCTTGCTGCCGATCATGCTGGGTGTGTTGATGTTGCTGTTTGCCACCGCGCTGAAGGGCTATTATCTGCTGGATCAGGAGCAGCCGGCAGCGACCCTTGAATTCGCTGCCAAGGGCGAACAAAACTGGCTGGTACGCTACACCGATAACGCTGGCAACAGCGGCACGTTCATGCTCAATGGCGATGATTTCCGTATCGAGGCGCAGTTCATCAAGTGGCAACTGTGGACACGCTTGTTTGATCTGCAACCCTACTATCGGCTCGAGCGGCTCAGCGGTCGCTACCAGGACCACGCTGATGAACTCAAGCGACCGCGCTCGGTGATTGATCTTACCCGCATCACTGCGGTCGAATCGAGATGGCCGACGCCGGAGCTTGATCAATTGGCCGGCTGGTTGCCGGACTGGTTGCCGCTGCTGGATGCCCGCTATGGCAGTGCGGCTTATCTGCCCATGCGCGATGGTGCCGGCTACCGCATCATGGTGACTTCCAGCGGCCTTATTGCGCGGACGCAATAAACCAAACAATCGCGCGGGCGCAATAAGCCGCACAGACCTGCGCCGCCAATGGTCATATATTGTTAATGCACAGGAGCAAGCAATGAGCAGAGTTCGCCAATGGATGACGAGACGGGCGCAGTGGCTTTTCGCTGGCCGCCGCGGCTGGCTGAGCCTGGCGCTTCTGCTGTTGTTGCTGAGCATGTCGCTGCTGATGTTCTGGGCCAGTCAGGAACCCGCCGAGCAGCGCAGCACAGAGATCACGCAGCAGCAGTTGTTGCACAACCGGCTGCCTGTCAGTGCAGCCGACACCACCGGCATGGCAACGACCAGCACCCTGCTGCATATCATCGATACCCTGCTGCACAAGCGTGGCGGCTACTTAAGCAACGATCTGCTGCCGCCGTTTGTGTTGCTGGACAACACGCCCAACTGGGAATACGGCGTGCTGTTGCAGGCGCGAGATATGGTCCGGGTGCTGCGCAATGACATCAGTCGTTCGCAAAGCCAGTCCAGCGAAAACACCAACCTGGCCGAGGCCGATCCGGCCCTGCACTTCGATCACGCCTCCTGGTGGCTGCCGTCCACGGAAAGCCAGTACCGCAAATCCTACCGCGCATTGCAGGCTTATCAGCGCCAGTTGAGCGATGACAGTGATAACCGGGCACAGTATTTTGCCCGCGCAGACAATCTGGCAGAATATCTCGGCCAGGTTGAAAAGCGCCTCGGCAACATGAGTCAGCAGCTTTCCGCCAGCATTGGCCAGCGCCGCCTGAACACCGATCTCAGCGGCGACGCCAGTGCCGTGAGCTCACCGGGGGCGAGCAACGAAGTGGCGGTGAAAACGCCGTGGCTGCAGATCGATGATGTGTTTTTTCAGGCGCGTGGCACCGCCTGGGCGCTGATCCACATCATGCGCGCCATGGAGGAGGATTTTGCCGGGGTGCTGAACGACAAGAATGCCATGGTGGGTTTTCGCCAGATCATCCGCGAGCTGGAGGCGACGCAACAGCCGATTCGCTCGCTGATGATTCTCAATGGTGCGCCGTTTGGCATGTTTCCCAATCACTCTCTGGCCATGGCCAACTACATTGCCCGCGCCAACGCGGCGGTGATCGATTTGCGCCAACTGCTGGATCAGGGATGACGCTTATGCGGCGGCAGGCTGCACTGTATCTGTTGTTGCTGCTTGCCATTGAGGGCAATGCGACCGATTGGCTGATCGTCAATGCCAATGTCATTCCCATGGATCGCGAGCGGGTGCTGCGCGATCACGATGTGCTGGTCATGGACAATGTCATTGTGCGGGTAGAGCCAGCCGGTGACATTGCCGTGAGCGATGCAACCCTGCGCATTGATGCCGATGGTGGCTGGCTGCTGCCGGGGCTGGCGGAAATGCATGCGCATCTGGCCTCGCTGGATTTTGCTGCCGGCAATTACGGCAATCTGGCAATCGATGACACCCTGCGCCTGCTGCTGGCCAACGGTGTGGTGCTGGCGCGCAGCATGCTCGGCGAGCCGGCTCATCTGCAGGTGCGTGCCGATGTCGCCAGTGGCAGTCGCATCGGCCCCGAGCTGCTCATTGCCGGGCCTTCGCTGAGCGGGCAGTCGGTGGGCTCGCGCGGCGCTGCGCGTGACATGGTTTTGCAGCAGCGCAACGCCGGTTATGATCTGATCCGCATCCATCCCGGGCTCAGCCGCAGTCACTTCAATACCATCGCCCGGACCAGCAAGCAGGTACAGATGCCGTTTGCCGGCCACGTCAGTGAAGAAGCCGGGCTGCAAGCCGTGCTCGATTCAGGCCAGGCATCGATCGAACATCTGCATGGTTATGCGCGTGCTGCGCTGCTTGATAACAGTCCACTGGCGACCCGTGATCAGGGTTTTTACGGTGTTGCGCTGGCCGCCAATATCGACTATCGCAAACTGCCGGAACTGGCGCAACTGACTGCTGCCAGTGGCGTCTGGAACGCTCCCACGATGAGCATGATCGACAACGCGCTGGGCCGGCAGTCGGTGGCCGGCATGCTGCAGCGAAATGAAATGCGCTACATCGATGCTGCCACCCGCGAGATGTGGGCACAGACCATTCGCGCATTACGCGAACAAAGCAGCAACCAGGAGCGCACTCGCATTCTGGCCATGCGCGACATGCTGGTGCAGGCACTGCAGGATGCCGGTGCCGGTCTGTTGCTGGGCTCGGATGCGCCGAAGCCGATGAACGTGCCGGGCTTTTCTGTACACCGCGAGCTGCAGGCGCTGGTTAATGCCGGTCTGACGCCGTTTCAGGCGCTGGCCACCGGCACGGTCAATGTCGGTCGCCATCTGCAGCGCGCTGATATCCAGCAGCACCTGCGCCCGTATCAGAAACAACGTTTACAGGGTTTTGGCACCATCACCCCCGGTGCGCCGGCCAATCTGTTGCTGCTGGCGGCTAATCCACTGGACAATATCGCCAACAGCGCACAGATCATGGCCGTGGCCAGAGGTGGCAACTGGTACGATCGCCAACAACTTGATGGCTGGCTGGAAGCCATTGCCAGCCGTCATCAAGTCAGCGATGAATAGCACTGCTCATGAGCATTCCAATACACAGCAACCTGCTGGCCTACAGCGAGCGCCTGCAG
>CAZHRH010000125.1:0-6656 GCA_964534475.1 uncultured Wenzhouxiangellaceae bacterium | reverse complement strand
CTAGACCATCCCCAACTCAGCCATCGACACCGGCTCGCCGTCGCCGACCACGAAGTGATCCAGCAGACGAATGTCGACCAGCGCCAGCGCATCGCGCAGGCGGGTGGTGATGGCGCGGTCGGCGGCGCTGGGTTCGGACACGCCGGAGGGGTGGTTGTGGGCAATGATCAGCGCGGCGGCGCGGCAGGCCAGCGCTTTTTCCACCACCACGCGCGGATACACGGCGGCACCGTCGATGGTGCCGTGAAACAGCACCTGCCACTGGATCAGCCGGTGGCGGTTGTCCAGAAACATGCAGCCGAACTGCTCATGCACCTGATCACGCAACTGGCTGGTGAGAAACTGGCGCGTGTGCCGCGGGCTGGTGATGGCATCGCCGCGACTGATGCTTTCGCCCAGATGTCTGCGGCCCATTTCCAGCACCGCCTGCAGTTGCGCAAACTTGGCCGGGCCCAGCCCCTTGTGGGCACTGAACTGATGCAGATCGGCCGCCAGCAGCGCACGCAGGCTGCCAAACTCGTTTAATAACTGCCGTGCCAGATCCACCGCCGAGCAGCCGCTGATGCCGGTGCGCAAAAAGATCGCCAGCAGTTCGGCATCGCTCAAGTGACCGGCACCGTGGGCCAGCAGTTTTTCCCGTGGCCGCTCGGCGGCGGGCCAGCTTTTGATGGACATGATCAAGCAACTTCCTGCAGCATGCGTGTACAATTCATGCAAGCATAAGCAACATGCTGCGCTGCCGTTGTAGGAAATACCCGCAGCGTGCTGTCAGTCATTCACCTGATACCTGATAATGAGCAACAACCACCCACCTGCCAACGCGCAACATCGCAAGCTGCTGCTGGGCGTCAGCGCCGGCATTGCCGCCTACAAGGCAGCCGAACTGACCCGTCTGCTGGTCAAGGCAGACATGTCTGTGCAGGTGGTGATGACCCGTGGCGCACAACAGTTCATCACGCCGCTGACGCTGCAGGCCTTGTCTGGACGCGAGGTGCGCAGCGAACTGTTTGATCCGGCTGCAGAAGCAGCCATGGGCCATATCGAGCTGGCGCGCTGGGCCGATCTGATCGTGATTGCCCCGGCCAGCGCGGATATCATGGCGCGACTGGCGCACGGTCTGGCCGATGACCTGATCAGCACCCTGTGCCTGGCGACCACGGCTCCGCTGTGGCTGGCACCGGCAATGAATCAGCAGATGTGGCAGCATGCGGCGACCCAGGCCAATGCGGCTGTGCTGCAGCAGCGCGGCGTGCGTCTGCTGGGACCAGACAGCGGTGATCAGGCCTGCGGCGAAACCGGACCCGGCCGCATGCTGGAACCTGCCACCATCAGCAGCGAGATTCTTGCTCACTTTGAGCTGGTGAGCGGCCATGACTGATGCCACGCTCAGCGGCCGCAAGGTTCTGATCACCGCCGGCCCCACTTTTGAAGACATAGACCCGGTGCGCTATCTGGCCAATCGCAGTTCCGGCAAGATGGGGTTCGCCATCGCCGATGCCGCTGCAGCCGCTGGCGCTGGTGTGTATCTGGTGGCCGGCCCCAGCGCCTGTCGGCAGCAACATGCCAATGTCAAGCGCAGCGATGTACGCAGCGCGCTGCAGATGCTGGATGCGGTGATGCAGCATGTGACCGACGCGGACGTCTTCATCGCCTGTGCCGCCGTGGCCGACTACCGCCCGGCCAGCCCGGCCACGGAAAAAATCAAAAAATCCGGCGCACACATGTCTCTGCAACTGCTGCGCAACCCGGACATTCTTGCCAGCGTTGCCGCCCTGCCGGATGCGCCGATGACAGTGGGCTTTGCCGCTGAAACCTGCCAGGTGGAAACCCACGCCAAACGCAAGCTGAAACAGAAAAACATCCACATGATTGCCGCCAACTGTGTCGCCGGCGGCCAGGGTTTTGATCGCTGTGACAACCGCCTGCTGCTGCTGTTTGCCGACGACCGCAAGCAGGATCTCGGCCGCCAATCCAAAACCGCACTGGCAGACGAACTGATCAGAATCATCAGCGCTGAACTGCAGTCCAGCGCAACCTGCTCAGCAAAGCAGCAAAGCAGCCATGGCTGAAATCAGCGCCAACATTGAAGTGCGCATCCTCGATGCACGTCTGGGCAGCGAGTATGCATTACCCGACTATGCCACTGCAGGCTCGGCAGGCATGGATTTACGCGCCATGCTGGCGGCACCCGTCACGCTGGCACCGGGTGCGGGCGAGCTGATCCCGACCGGCATGGCCATACACATCGCCGATCCCGGCTTCACCGGTCTGCTGCTGCCGCGCTCCGGGCTGGGACACAAACATGGCATCGTGCTGGGTAATCTGGTCGGGCTGATCGACAGCGATTACCAGGGCCCATTGATGGTCTCATGCTGGAATCGCAGCCAGCAAAGCTACACCATTGACGTCGGCGAACGGCTGGCGCAACTGGTGATTGTGCCAGTGGTGCGTGCCAACTGGCAGGTGGTCGATGCATTTGATGAGTCCGATCGCGGCAGTGGTGGCTTCGGCCACTCCGGCCAGCAATGAGCATAGAAATCAATCATGAGCAAACAACATGAGCCAGTCCATCGACGCTTCCATTTTTCGCGCCTATGACATTCGCGGTATCGTTGACCAGTCTTTGAGCGAGGCCGTGGTTCAGCAGATCGGCATGGCGGTGGGGCTTGCCTCCATGCAGGCCGGTGTTGCCACGGTGGCAGTGGGGCGCGATGGCCGTTTGTCCGGGCCCAGATTGATGGCCGCGTTGCAGCGTGGTCTGCAACAAGCCGGAGTGGAAGTGATTGATGTCGGCATGGTGCCGACGCCGGTGTTGTACTTTACTGCCCAGCGCTATGCCGGCGGCAGTGGCATCATGCTCACCGGCTCGCACAATCCGCCCGCTTACAACGGCTGCAAGATCATGGTCGCCGGCAACACGCTGGCCGGTGACGAAATCACTGCGCTGTATGAACAGATTGTCGCCGGCATGGTGCCGGCTGATCAAACCGGCAGCACTCAACAACAAGAGGTCATCGACGATTACCTGGCCGAAGTCGAGCGCCTCAACGTGATCGAAGGCGCAATGCGGGTGGTGGCCGATTACGGCAACGGTGTTGCCGGTGCCCTGGGTCCGGCCCTGTTTGCTCGGCTGGGCGTGGATGCCGTCAACCTGTATGCAGAAGTCGATGGTCATTTTCCCAATCATCATCCCGATCCCAGCAAGCCGGAAAATCTGGCCGAGCTGCGCCGGGTGATGGTCGACAAGAACATACCGCTGGGGCTGGCTTTTGATGGCGATGGCGATCGCCTCGGCGTAATCGCAGGTAGCCACGGTGAGACCGAAATCATTTGGGCCGATCGCATCATTCAGTTGCTAGCCGAGGACGTGTTGCGCACACAGCCCGGCAGCAACATCGTGTTTGATGTCAAATGCAGCGGCCGGCTGGGCCAGCGCATCAGCGCGCTGGGCGGTGAGCCGATCATGTCGCGCACCGGGCATTCACTGATCAAGCGCGCCATGCGCGAGCACAACGCCCCGCTGGCCGGCGAAATGAGCGGGCATTTCTTTTTCGGCAGGCCCTGGTATGGCTTTGATGACGGTCTGTTTGCCGCCGCCAGACTGCTCAGCATTCTCAGCCGGGTTGATGATCCGGCGGCGCTGCTGCAGGCCATTCCCACCGGCATCAGCACGCCGGAGCTGAACATCGCCACTGACGAAGGCGAAAACCACACCATCATCGAGCAACTGCAGCTACGCGCCGAGTTTCCCGGCGCGACGCTCAACACCATCGACGGTGTGCGTGCCGATTACAGTGACGGCTGGGGCTTGATCCGTGCCTCCAACACCACGCCGGTATTGGTGCTGCGCTTTGAAGCCGACAGTGAAGCGGCATTGCAGCGCATCCAGCAGCAATTTCGCCAGCAGTTGCAACAACACGGCAACAACCCATCGCTGAATTTTTGAGCGCGTATTTGCTCACCTATATACGGACAGCCTATGCCACACAGCCAATCTTCACTGCACTCGAAGCAATGCCAACTCCCCTTCATAACAAGTTGCTGGCTGCTGATCGGCTGCCTGCTGAACATCGCATCTGCTGGAGCCGAGCCCATGCCAAACACCCGTTATCAGGATCTGGTCGCCACCTTCAAGCAATGGCGCCAGTTTGAGCAGCCACCGATGCTTGATGGCGCACCGGACTATAGCGCCGAACGTATGCAAAAAGTGCGTACCGGCATTGCCGATTTTCGCCAGCGCCTGGCGGCTTTTGCCATCGACGACTGGCCGGTGCCGCAGCAGATCGACTGGCATCTGCTGCGCGCTGAAATCAACGGCCTGGATTTCCATGTCCGCGTGCTGCAGCCCTGGAGCCGCGACCCGGCCTTTTATCAAAGCGTGTGGACCTACCAGAGCGACACCCCGGCACACGAAGGCCCGACCCACCACGCACTACTAGAATTGTGGACCTACCAGTTTCCGCTCAGCGAGAGCGAACAGCAGCGACTGATCGATGATCTTGCCGTCATCCCGCCACTGCTGACACAAGCACGCGGCAATCTGACCGGCAACGCCCGCGATCTGTGGCTCAGCGGCAGCTACAACATGCGCCAGCAGATCAGCGACCTGCAAGACCTGGCCGAACAAGTCGCTGCCAGCGCCAACGCCGAACTGCAGCAGGCAGTGCAGGCAGCCATTGCTGCCACCGGCGATTTTGTGGGCTGGCTGGAACAGCAGGCCGACAGCAAGACCGGGCCGTCCGGCGTCGGCATTGACGATTACAGTTGGCATCTGCAGCAGGTCTGGTATGTGCCGATGACCTGGGCCGACGAACAACGCCTGCTGCAGCGCGAACTGCATCGCGCCTGGTCGACGCTGAAGCTGGAAGAACACCGCAACCGCGAGCTGCCCGAACAACAGGCAGCAGACTCGCCGCAAAGCTATGCCGAGCTGGCCGACGCCTCGGCCACGCGCCTGATGCGCTTTCTCGATGAGCAGCAGATTCTCCAGGTGGAGCCGTGGATGGAGCCTGCGCTGCGCGAGCATCTGGGTGAATACATAGCGCCGGACAAGCGCAATTTCTTCACCATCGGCGCACATCTGGACCCGACCCCGCTGTACACGCACTTTTATCACTGGTTTGATCTGGCGCGCATGCGCGAGCAGCCGCATGCCAGCGTGCTGCGCCAGCAACCGCTGCTGTTCAATATCTTCACCAGCCGTGCCGAAGGCATGGCCACCGGCTTTGAAGAGCTGACCATGCACGCCGGGCTGCACGATGCACATCCACGCACGCGCGAAATTGTCTGGATCCTGCTGGCCCAGCGCGCCGCGCGCGGGCTGGGCTCGCTGCAGGCGCACGCGAACGAGAAAACCATGACCGAGGCGGCTGAATTCCATGCCCGCTGGACACCACGCCAATGGATGAACCGCGACCTGGAACAGGTCAACGCCGGTGACCCGGCCGGTGAGGAGGAAGGCGGCTACGTCGATCATCTGAACCTGCTGGCGTTCGAGCAGCAGTTGTATCTGCGCCAGCCCGGCTATGGCACCAGTTACGTCACCGGCAAGTATCAACTGGATCAGTTGATCAGCGTCTACTCACAGCAAAAGCTGCAGCGTGGCGAGGATTTCGCGTTGTCCGAATTCTTCCGTGAACTCAACGCCGCCGGCATGATTCCGATGTCGCTGATTCACTGGCTTATGACCGGTGATCGCAGCGGCATTGACTCGATCATGGCGAACGCAAAACCAGCAAGCGCAGATTAATCTTCACTGCTGTCACTTGTGACTTGGACTGCCGATACCCATTAATTCGCCCAATGCTGTAAGTTTGTTGAGGTAACTACAAAATGCTGAGACTGCTGCTTTTTTTCGGAACCAATATCGCTGTTTTGCTGGTGATCAGCATTGTGTTCCGTGTGCTCGGGCTGGAGGAAATGCTTACCCAGCGCGGCAACCAGATCAATCTGGGAGCCTTGCTGATCTTTTCCGCTGCCTTCGGCATGATCGGATCGTTCATCTCGCTGGCGATCTCCAAGTGGATGGCCCTGCGCAGCACCGGTGCCAAGGTGATCAAGGATCCCGCCAACGACACCGAGCGCTGGCTGCTGCAGACGGTCAAGCGCCAGGCCCGGGCGGCTGGTATCGGCATGCCCGACGTGGCCATCTACCAAGCACCGGAAATGAATGCCTTTGCTACCGGCATGAAACGCGACAGCGCGCTGGTGGCAGTCAGCACCGGATTGCTGCAGGGCATGCGCAGAGACGAGGTGGAAGCCGTGCTGGCGCACGAAGTCAGCCATGTCGCCAACGGTGACATGGTTACCATGGCCTTGCTGCAGGGTGTGCTGAACACTTTTGTCATCTTCTTCTCGCGCGTGGTCGGCATGCTGGTAGACCGGCTCATCTTCCGCAACGAACGCGGCTATGGTATCGGCTTCTGGATCAGTTCCATCGTCGCCCAGGTGGTTTTCGGCATCTTCGCCAGCATGATTGCCATGTGGTTCTCCAGGCAACGTGAGTTCCGTGCCGATGCCGGAGCCGCCAGCCTGAACGGACGCGAATCGATGATCTCAGCTCTTAGCACGCTGGGCCGCACCTATGGCCAGAGCACGCTGCCGGAATCGGTGGAAGCCTTCGGTATCAGCGGCCGCTTCGGTGGCGGCATGAAAAA
>CAZHRH010000124.1:0-6722 GCA_964534475.1 uncultured Wenzhouxiangellaceae bacterium | reverse complement strand
TCCGGCTTTTAGCCGTAACCCGAAGCCACCGGCTTGTAGCCGGTGGAGTATTCACCGCAGGCACCGGCTCTCCAATTCAGCCACGGTTTAGACATCTGCGCTAGAATACGCCCGATATGAAGCACCGAATCGCCACTGCATTTTTTTGTCATGGTCAACGATCAGCACGTTGGCTGGCAGCGGTGCTGTGTCTGTGTCTGCTGCTGTTTGCCCTGACTGCCGAGGCGATCACGCTGAAACAGGCGGCACGCCAGGTGGCCCGGCAATATGACGGCAAGGTGGTTGCGGCTCGCACCATCGAGCGAAACGGTCGCCGCATCCACGTCATACGCGTGGTGACCAAAAAGGGCGTGGTGAAGACCGTGCGCGTACCGGAGTAGGCAGCGTAGCGTGCGCATTCTTGTCATTGAAGATGACCTCAGGCTGCAGCAGCAGATTGCCGATCAGTTGCAGACCGCCGGTTATGCGGTGGATGTCTGCGCCGACGGCATCGAAGCCGATTACATGGCCAAAGAGTATCCGATTGATCTCGCCATTGTTGATCTGGGTCTGCCGGAGATGTCGGGACTGGACGTGATCAAGTCGCTGCGTGCGGCACAAAAAGACTATCCGGTGTTGATCCTGACCGCGCGCAGCGAATGGCAGGAAAAGGTCGAGGGACTGGAAGCCGGTGCCGATGATTATCTGACCAAACCCTTTCACATGCCGGAATTGCTGGCGCGCATTCAGGCCCTGTTGCGGCGCAGCGCCGGCCACTCGTCGCCGGTGCTGCGCTTCGGCGATCTGGTGGTTAACCTCAACAGCCAACTGGTAGAGCTGGCGGACCAGCCGCTGACGCTGACCAGTTTTGAATACAAGATGCTGGAATACTTCGTGCTGCATCCACGCGCGGTGGTGACCAAGGCGCAGCTCAATGAGCATCTGTACAATGAGGATATGGACCCCGACAGCAACGTGCTGGAAGTGGTGTTGGGACGATTGCGTAAAAAGATCGATCCAGACGGCATGCGCAAACCCATCGAAACCCTGCGCGGGCGTGGTTATCGCTTTAATCTGCTCGCCGAGAACAGTGCCTGAGAATCTGCCCGGGCGGAGATCATCTGCCAGGCCTGTGGCAATCTTCTTGTCGACATGACGGCAGCCAGGAACCCAAACAAGCCGTTTTCGATCAGGACAAGAATCCTGGTCGCGGTCAGCCTGATATTGATGCTCGGTCTGGGCGGCATTGGCTGGACCATCGATCGCATGTATGCGCGGTCTTTGCACGACAGTATCAGGGAAAGGCTGACTTCGACGCTGAATCTGCTGGTGTCCAGTATCGAGGAAATCGAAGGCACCCTGGTCATGGATCAGCCGCAGGATTCCCGCCTGCAACAGCCCGGCAGCAATCTCACCGCCGGTATGCGCACGGATCAGACCACCTGGCTGTCCGAATCCACGCTGCAGTCAGCACCGCTGGAATGGCCGCATGGACCGCAGGGTGAACAGGTGTTTCGGCGCTTTGAGGAATTCTTTGCCGATGCCAACCCGCAGTTTGTCATGAGTTGGGAGCTGGGCTGGGAAACCGAGCAGGAACAGGTGTTGCCATTGCATCTGTGGGCGGCTGTCGATAGTGATGATCTGCAACAGCCACTGGCAGAGTTCCGGCGTGGCACCTGGCGCTGGCTGGCCATACTCGGTGCCTTGCTGGTCAGCGTACAACTGCTTACCGGCTGGCTGGGCATGAAGCCGCTGCGCCGGGTTGAGCGAGAGATTCAGGCGATCGAAAAAGGCGATAAATCATCTCTTGATGGTGCCTATCCGGTCGAGCTTGCCGCGCTCACCGAAAATCTCAACGCGCTGCTGGCCAGCGAACAGATCGGGCAACGCCAGTATCGTCAGGCGCTGGGCAATCTCGGCCACGCCATGAAAACGCCGCTGGCCGTGCTCAGCAGCATTCTGCAGCAGGAAAAGATCAGCCAGGAGGATCTTGCCCATGCTGACAGTGCAGTGCGGGAATTGAACAGCGTGATTCGTTTCCAGATCGAACGCGCTGCGTCTGCGGCGCGCCGAACCATGCTGCAGCCGGTGGCGGTAATGGTTGAATCGGAGCGAATGATTCGCAGTCTGGAAAAAATCTATCCGCAGACAGAAATCCGCCAGGATATTGAACCCGGCAGCAAGTTCTATGGCGAGCAGCGCGACCTGCTCGAAGTACTGGGCAATCTGCTGGAAAACGCCTGCAAATACGGCACTGGCAAGGTGTTGCTGCGCACACGTCAGTTAAGCAGCAGCAAGCGCAAGCCGGGCCTGCTGATCAGCGTCGGCAACAGCGGCCAGCCGCTGGCCCCCGAGCAGTTTGAAAAAATGTTGCAGCGCGGTTTGAGGGGTGATGAGCGTATCGAAGGCGATGGTCTGGGGCTGGCCATCGTGGCGGAGATTGCCGATGCCTACAATGCCCGACTGGACGCTGGCCGCAGTGAACTGGGCGGACTCGAAGTGCTGCTGGAGTTTCCCTGATGATGCAGTCTTAGTGGCATATCGCTCAGCAGAAGCAAGACCGGGGTCAGCAGTGGCATACTTGCTTGCCTTATATTGAGATCTCAGTAGCGGTAGCCGCGACTTTGCGGCGGGTCATACACGGCTGCGTCGATGATCGACCAGAGATGGATGATCCAGCCAAGCAGAATCAGCCACAATACTGCAGCCAGAACAAACATGAACCCGGCCAGGATCCAGCGCCCCTGCAGCAACTGTCCCAGTCCGGGGATGAAGAAACTGGCCAGTGCGGCGATGACATTGCCTGCGGAACCTTGTCCCATGATGTGCTCTCCTGTTTGCATGTTATATGTGATGCAATTATTGTGCCAATGGCTTGATCAGGCTTGAATGGCAATATTGAAGCTATGATTTGGTGAATATGGCTAAATTTCAACTAAGGTTGCGAAAACAGAGGCGTTGTCTCTGTCGTGGCACGCTTGCAGATGTTGTGTGCAGGGCCATTGCGCGACGTTAATCACCGGACGTGTTCGTTCTCACTTCCCCGAGTGGAAAAGTCAGTGGTCTATGCATTCCCACGCGGAAGTGTGGGAACGAGGTAGAGTTAAATTGACTGGATACCGGCCTTCGCCGGTATGACGGCTTCGTTTAGGCGCCGTAAACGCGATCATCACTCCGGCGCAATCCGTGTTGCGTGTCGCTAAACACGCTATTCAATGTTGCGCAGCGACACCACCGTCACCCCGGCGCAGGCCGGGGTCCAGTTTGAAAGTCCTTACAGCATGATCGTTAATCAGCTTGTTGCGTTCTCTGGTGCGAAACCGTCAAGTCGTACGCATTATCTGGTGTTGGATCGTCAGAGTTCTATGCATTCCCACGCGGGAGCATGGGAACGAGTCGAACGTTGTTTGTGTGCTGAGTACAACCAATGGAGCGCCAGCGTCCCGCTGGCATTGATAGCTGAATCGCTACCATAAAGTTAATTGCCTTTATAGCAATACGCAACGAATCCTCACTCAATCTCATCGAGCAGTTGCCGCAGGCGATAGAGCTGATCCAGCGCCTGGCGCGGACTGAGCTCGTCGATATCGATTTCGGTCAGCGTCTGCAGCACTCTGGAGGTGGTTTGATCGAGCTGATCAGTGGCACTAGCGCTGCTTTCAGCCGCACTGACGGCAGCGAATAAATCAGCCTGCGATTGCTGTTCGCTGCTGTGACGCGCCTGTTGTTCCAGTTGTTGCAAGCGTTGCCGGGCGCGTTGCACAACATGGCCGGGAACACCGGCCAGAGCCGCCACCTGCAGCCCGTAGCTCTGGCTGGCCGGGCCTGCGCGCAGGGCGTGCAGGAACACGATGCGCTCGCCGTGCTCGACCGCGTCCAAATGTACATTGGCGATGCCGTCATAATCGTCGGCGAGTTGTGTGAGCTCAAAATAGTGGGTGGCAAACAGGCTCATGCTGCGGCATTCACTGGCCAGTGCGATGGCCACCGACCAGGCCAGTGACAGACCGTCGAAGGTGCTGGTACCGCGGCCGATTTCGTCCATCAGCACCAGGCTGTCGTCACCGGCATGATGCAGGATGTTGGCGGTTTCGCTCATTTCCACCATGAACGTGGACTGACCGCGGGTGAGGTCGTCACCGGCACCGATGCGCGTGAAGATGCGGTCAATCGGCCCGATGCGCGCGGCCTCGGCCGGCACATAGCTGCCGATGTGGGCGAGGATGACGATCAGCGCGGTCTGGCGCATGTAGGTGGATTTACCACCCATGTTGGGGCCGGTAATGATGAGCATGCGCCGGTCTGCATCAAGCTGACAGTCGTTGGGCGTGAAATTCTGTTGCTGCACCTGTTCCACCACCGGATGGCGACCGGCGCGGATGTCAATGCCGCGTGCGGCGACCAACTCTGGCGCATTGAAACGCAGGGTGGCGGCGCGCTCGGCCAGGCAGCTCAACACATCGAGTCGGCTCAGCAGATCGCTGGTCTGGCGCAGTGCGGCGTGCTGTTGGGCCAGTTGCTGCAGCAGATCCTGATACAGTTTTTGTTCCAGCGCCAGCGCGCGTTCGCGACTGCCCAGCACCTGATCTTCGTATTGCTTCAGCTCTTCGGTGATGAAGCGCTCGGCGTTTTTCAGCGTCTGCCGGCGGCTGTAGTGGGTGGGGATGCGCTCGCCTTCAGCCTTGCGCGCCTCGGCTTTGCTGATTTCGATGTAGTAGCCGTGCACGCGGTTGTAGCCGACCTTGAGGTTGGCAATGCCGGTCTGTTCGCGCTCGCGCTGTTCCAGCTCCAGCAGATAATCGTTGCTTTGCTGGCTCAGCGCACGCAAGCGATCCAGCTCGTCGTCATAACCGGCGGCAATGGCACCGCCATCGCGTATCTGCAGCGGCGGTTCTGCGCTGATGGCACGCTGCAGCAGAGCCTGCACCTCGTCATGCAGATCCAGACTGGCGGCGAGTGCGGACAGCGGAGAGGACTGCTCCGTGGCTGGCAGCCTGGCCTGGTTTTGACTGGATTGTGCGGTTTGCAGCAGGACATGGATTGCCGGCAGTTGCTGCAGTGCCTGGCGCAGGCCGAGCAGATCACGCGGCCTGGCGCTTTGCATTGCTACGCGCGTGAGGATGCGCTCCATGTCGCCAATGCCGGCAAGTTGTTCCTGCAGTTCTGCGTGCAGGTTGGTTTGCAGCAACTCGGTGATGCTGTGCTGGCGTTGCTGCTGCCGCAGCCGGTCGCGCAGCGGCGACAGCACCCAGCGTTTCAGCAAACGCGAGCCCATGGCAGTCTTGCAGTGATCCAGCAGTGCGGTCAGCGTGTGTTCGCGACGACCATCGGGATGCTGGTCCAGCTCCAGATTGCGTCTTGTGATGGCATCCAGCAGCAGGTAATCTTCGCCGTGTTCCAGCGTCATGCTGCGCAGATGCGGCAGCTCAGTGTGCTGCTGTTCATGCAGGTAATGCAACAGCGCCCCGGTGGCGCCGATGACCGCAGCATGCCGCACAAGATCCAGCCCGAAGCCGGATAAATCGGCGGTCTGGAACTGCTCGCAGAGCATGCCGGCTGCGCGTTCGGCATCGAAATGCCAGTCAGCGCGCGCTTGATACAGTTGCTGCAGCGGGTTGCGTTTGTCTGCGTCCTGGCTTGTGCCGGCAGCGGCGTTTTGCTCACGCGGCGGAAACAGCTCCGGCAATTTTTCCGGCAGTGATTCCGGCAGCAGCAGCTCGGCCACGTTGAGCCGCTGCAGTTCGGCGCGCAGTTCGGATTCATCGCGCAGCAGGCGGCCACCGCAGCGGCCTCCGGCGAGATCGACCCAGGCCAGCGCCAGTTGCTGGCGATGATAGCCCAGCGCTGCCAGTAATGCATCGCTGCGTGCATCCAGCAGGTGATCATCGGCCAACGTACCGGGTGTGACCACGCGCACCACTTTGCGCTCGACCGGGCCCTTGCTGCTGGCCGGGTCACCGATCTGCTCGCAGATGGCGGCGCTGACGCCCTGGCGCACCAGCCGCGCCAGGTAGCTGTCCACTGAATGATAGGGCACGCCGGCCATCGGGATGGGTTCGCCATTGCTGCTGCCGCGTTTGGTCAGCGTGATGTCGAGCAGTTGCGCGGCGCGCTTGGCGTCGTTGAAAAACAGCTCGTAGAAATCGCCCATGCGGTACAACAGCAGGGTGTCGGGATGATCGGCCTTGATGCGCAGATACTGGCGCATCATCGGCGTGTGCCCGCTGTGCGCATCCGGCAGCAGTGGGGCATTGGCGGGTGTGCTCTGATTCATCGTGTAATATGCTACTTGGTTGAGATACAGACTGGCAATTTCAGGTGCTCGAAAATATCCATCACATTGCTCAGGCGTTGACACACAGAGGCTGGTTGCTGTCCACCTGCGAGTCCTGCACCGGTGGCTGGATCAGCAAATGCCTGACCGATGTGTCCGGCAGCTCGGCCTGGTTTGCCGGCGGGCTGATAACTTACAGCAACCAACTGAAACAACAGTTGGCGGCGGTCAGCGCGCAAACACTGGCACAGCATGGTGCGGTGAGCGAGGCGGTGGCAGCAGCCATGGCCAAGGGCTGCGCCCGATCCACGCAAACCCAGGCCTGTGTTGCCGTGACCGGCATCGCCGGGCCGGGCGGCGGCAGTGCCGACAAGCCGGTGGGCATGGTCTGTTTCGGCTGGTATCTGCAGGGCCGGGACGTGCTGCTGGGAACACAGCAGTTCATCGGTGATCGTGAGCAGGTGCGCCG
>CAZHRH010000123.1:0-6740 GCA_964534475.1 uncultured Wenzhouxiangellaceae bacterium | reverse complement strand
CGCCAGGGACTTCTAGCAGCCTGTCGGACTTAACCGATCGTCGCGAGGGAAAGCCAGTTGGAGCCAGATTTTCGGTCTTTTGAGGCGAATAGTGCGCCTATTTAACGAAGAAGAGTGGAAAAGCTGGCCCAATCCGGCTTTTCCGCAGTAGGTCAGCGTTAAGTCCGGCAGGCTGCTAGATAAAAGCTGCTAATATGAGTACAGGGTCAGGAGTATTAAAGTGAAATGAGCTTGCAAGCGGGGTTCAAACTGGGTACTTGGCAGGTGCAGCCGGATCAGAATCGTCTGACCGGTAGTGACTGCGATGTGCGCTTGACGCCGCGGGCCATGGAAGTGCTGGTCTGTCTGGCCGAGCATGCCGGCAAGGTGGTCAGCCGTGATGATTTCAGCAAGCATGTGTGGAGTCCAGCCATCGTTAGCGACGATGCGCTGACACGCAGCATTTCCGAGCTCAGGCGACAGCTTGGCGATCGCACCGATGCACCCAGCTATATAGAAACCATCCCCAAGCGCGGCTACCGCCTGCTGCTGCCGGTGACAGCCATCGCCGACGACAACTCAGCATCTCTTGCTACCGATAAGCATGCCGATAAGGATACCGACAAGCATGCCGTTAGTCACGCTGAAGAATTGACATACACGCCCCGGCCACTTGGCCTCAATTCCATTGCGGTGCTGCCGTTTCAGACCATCGGGGATATGCCGGCAGCACCACTGGCCGATGGCATTCACCAGGATCTGTTGACCCGACTGGCAGCGATCGCCGATCTGAAAGTCATCTCCAGCACCTCGGTTCGCCGTTATCGGGATACCCTGCTCTCACTGCCCGAGATTGCCGCGCAACTGGGTGTTGCCTGGATCCTCGAGGGCGCGGTGCAGCAAGCCGGTGACCATCTGCAGGTCAATGCCCAGTTGATTGACGCCAGCAGAGATCACCACCTGTGGGCGCGCACCTATCGACGCCCCTGGTCGGCGAAAAACCTTTTCGCTCTCCAGGGCGAGATCATGGAAGACATTGCCACTTCGCTACAAGCCAGTCTGGATAGCGCACAGCGGCTGCGCGGAGAACACATCTCCACCGATAACCTGGAAGCTTATTCCCGTTACATGCAGGGTCGCTCGCTGCTGGACACGCGCACGCGAGAAGGCATGCAACAGGCGCTGGCGTATTTTCGCAACGCGCTGGAGCGCCACAACGACTATGCGCTTGCCTGGGTGGGCCTTGCCGATAGCTTGATGCTGCTGTACGACTACTACGATCAGGGTCAGCCAGAGCGGCTGCGTGGCGAGGTTGAAATGGCTCTGCGGCGCGCGCTGGAGATTGATCCGAAGCTGGCTGCCGCACATGCCTCCAGCGGCCTGTATCACATGTCGCACGCAGCAGCCGGCGCCTTGCGCGCTGATGGCCTGGATGGGCCTGCAGCGCTGCGCTGGCTGCAACAGGCGGTTAAGCTGCAGCCCGGCTATGCCGAAGCCTATAACTGGTTGAGTTGGGTGCTGCAATTGCTGGGTGATGCCGACCAGGCCTTGCATTGCGCCCACAAATCCATCGAGTTGAACCCGCTGTCTGCGGAAACCATTCACAATGTCATGTCTTCCAACATGGTCAAAGGACACTTCGGGCGCGCCCTGCGTGAGGCCCGGCGCATCGAGGAACTGGGCATGTACGACAACACGCCGCAGTTCTACGAAGCCATCGCCATGCATCATCTCGGCCGTTTCCAGGATGCCATCAACCTGCTGCAAGGCCTGCAGGTGGAATGGGCCGGTGCTGGCCCACAGGCGGCGCTGGCGCTGGCAGAAATTGCCAGCGGCAATGTCGATGCGGCTAATGGTTTGCTGCAGGCCCTGGAACACAGCGGTGATGTTTTCTGTGTCGGTCTGGTACAAGCCGCGCTTGGACACACCGACAAGGCATTGGCACAGTTTGAGCAAATCAGGCAATGGGGGCAATGGCCGGCTCTGGTCATGCACCATTTTTATCCGGACGTGATCGGTCCATTGCGCAGCGATGCACGCTTTATTGCGATAAGCGCCTCGCTGCATGCTTACTATGGCCTGGATGCAGACGGCAAATTGCACCATATCCAGATATAAAAACACACTGTGGCATGGTGTATAAAACTGCGCAAATTCAGACAGCTTGCAACATCTGACGGTGGCAGCAGAAAAGGCTCCCGACATGCTGCCGGGAGCCTCCAGCCGTTGCCAGTTGAGCATAGGCTCACACCTGGCGGCCTTGCATTGCATTAACCTGGACTCAGGGCAGATGAAAGGTGATGGTCTGATCGATACAGTCATGGGGGTTGTCAGCCTCCGGGTCCAGCGCATCAAACGGACAGCCGCCGCCAAACAATGTGGACAGGGCCGCTTCCAGCTCACCGAGATCGGCCAGCGTATCAGCGTCACGGCCATGCGTGCGCGAGGCAAGATGCACCTCGGCTTGCATTGGATTGAGCAGGCCGGGGCCAATGCCTTCCGGCTCCGCCGGACCCGGACGACCGCTGTCAGCGGTGACAACGCCGTGCAAACTCACATGGCCGAAGCGATCAGACACCCGGCCGGTGACATTGAAAAACGATGCCTCTACCTGCTCGTTGGCAAAGTCGTCAAAGGTACAGGGCGTGGATGCACAGTATTGCGGGTTGTTGTAGACAATCCACCACATGGTCGTGGCCTGGTTGGGCAGTTGCTGGGCGAGATCCAGCGTACCGATCAGTCCATGGACATTGCGTATCAGCGTCGAATTGGAGCGTGGTACCACCTCGAAAAACGAATCCGGCAGCAGCGACAGTACTTCGCTGTGACTCACCATGCCCATGGCTGCGCTGTTGCTGGGCGCAACATCCGCTTCATCGTCTTCTTCATCTACATCACAGGGGATGCCGATCAGCAGTTCCAGTAGCCCGCAGTCGCTGTCATCATCCTGTGCCCATGCCGGCTTGCTCACAAGCATCAGCAAGGGTAGCATTAAAATCAATGATATCTTGGCGTTCATAAAATTCTCCTTTTGTGTTGAACCGTTGCCAGACCTGTGGCTAAAAGATCAGATCCGGACACTGGTCATGATGCAAAAAGGAATCGATAAACGCCTGAGCAAAGCCTGACGGTTTGCTGACAGTTTTCGCGCCGACTGGATTAAAAAAGACAAATGTGCTGTTTACATCGTGCCGCGCATAGCTTAGCTACTCATCATCAATCATACTGCTGGCCGCAGGAATACCACTGCTGCGTAAATCAGCGCGAAATGCACGCAGCATGCCGTAGCATCCGGCGATCAGCAGCAGGGTCATGGGCAAGGCCATGGCGATGGCCGCCTGCTGGATGGCGACCAGTCCCCCCAGGACCAGCAGCGTGGCGGCCACGGCACCTTCGGAAAAGGCCCAGAATATCCGCTGCGCAACCGGCGGGTGCGGATGACCACCGGAAGTCACCATGTCATCGACCAGTGAACCGGAATCTGATGAAGTGACAAAAAAGATGATGATGACCAGTGTTGCAAACACCGTGGATATACCGCCCAGCGGCAGCTCACTCAACAACAGGTGCAGCGACACAGCGACATCATCAACCGCCCGTTGCGCGATACTGATATCGGTAAACCGCTCCAGATGCAAGGCCGTGCCGCCGAACGTCGACATCCAGAAAAAGGTGACCAGTGACGGCACCAGCAAGCCCGCCATGATCAATTCACGCACGCTGCGGCCTTTGGAAATACGGGCAACAAAGATGCCCACGAACGGCGACCACGATATCCACCAGCCCCAGTAAAACAGAGTCCAGCGCGCGCGCCACTCCGAAGCACTGGCAAAGTCGGTTTCCAGGCTGGTGGCAATCAGCGTTTGCAGATAAATGCCCAGGCCGCCAGTGAAGGTCTGCAGAATCCGCGCAGTGGGCCCGACCAGAAACACGAACAGCAGCAACACAAATGCCAGCGCGATGTTGATCGCCGACAGCTTGCGAATGCCTCGTTGAACACCCGCTACCACGGACACGGTGGCCACCAGTGTGATCACGGCAATGATCAGAACCTGGATTGTGGTTGACGAGTCAATACCCAATGACATGCCCAGGCCGGCATTGATCTGCATCGCCCCCAGTCCCAGCGAAGTGGCCACACCAAGCAGCGTCCCCACCGTGCAGAGAATATCCGTGACGTGCCCGGGCATGCCGTAAATGCGCTCGCCGATCAGCGGCCAGAGTACCGCGCGCGGTGCCAGCGGCAAGCCGATACGAAAATGAAAATAGGCAATTGGCAGTGCCAGTGCCAGATAGATCGACCACGGATGCAAACCCCAGTGAAAAAACGCATATTGCATCGCTTCGCGCAAGGCAGCCGCTGTTTCCGGCTGCGTTGTATGCGGCTGCAGGTAATGATTGAGGGGTTCAGCCACACCCCAGAACACCAGCCCGGTACCCATGCCGGCGGCAAACAGCATGGCCAGCCAACTGGCACGACCGAACTCAGGTTTGTCGTCTGCCTGACCAAGTTTGAGCTTGCCCGCCGGGCTCACCACGACCAGCAGCGCGAACACCACCAGAGCGCTGGTGAGCAGCATGTAATACCAGCCCAGATTGGCCACAATCCAGCTTTGCGTGGCTTTGAAGGCCGTGCCTGCGAGGTCCGTGAATGCAGCGCCGAAAACACAGAACGCGACCACCACCAGCGCCGAGCCAAAAAACACCGTAGGTTGCATGCGCTTGAACGGCCCCAGCGATGTGGCCAGATGCTTATTCGCTTTGCGCATGTCGGACATGAATGCTCCGTGGCGGTTGAAACATGCTGTGCATGTGAGCATTGCCATGAGTTCTGGCAAGCATTGTACACGTGTTAGGGCCTTTAACTCAGCAGATCGCGCACTCGCTGCAGATCCGCTGCCGTATCTACGCCACGCAGGCGCATGAGCTCAGCGTGATCCAGTGTGCTGACCAGCATCGATATGGCCAGTCCGTTCTCCAGCAGGCGCAATTGCTCCAGTGATTCGAGCTGCTCCAGCTTGCCGGGTTTGAGCTGGTGCCAGCGACGCAGCGTGGCGGCCGTATACGCGTACAGACCGTGGTGCAGGTATACCGCCTGCTCACCGATCAGGGTGACAGCGGCCTGCCCGGCGTCGACACCAGCCACCCAGGGCAGCGCGGCGCGACTGAACAGCAAGGCGCGCTGGGCGTGATCCAGCACCACCTTGACTTGGCCGGGATCATGCAACTGGCTGCTGTCATATGGGTTTCATTGATGACGATTTGCGCAAGGCACGATATGTCCTTCCGATTTTCGCATCCCATTGTCACGCCGCCCGCTCACCGCTCCTCGGTCGTGAAATCCTCAACGTAGGCCTGTCGGCCCAAGCTGAGGGCCGTCCTCGGAATTGGCCCGTGCGGGGGGTCAGGGTGAGTTTGCAGAATGTATTGCATTTAATACAATATATATCTTACAATGCAATATACGGGAAAAGCCAAACTCATCATTGACTCGAAAGTCCTGATGGGCCGCTGGATTGTCCAGCGCAAGGTCTGGCTCTTGCCCAAGCCGAGCGCCGAGCGTCCACATGGTTTGAAATACAGCCTTTTTTGCGGCGACTCGGCGACATGCCTGGTGCGTTACGACAACGAACTTGGCAAGGGCGACCATCGCCACTGCGAGGATGCCTATACGTTCACGACGCTGGACGCACTACTAGCCGATTTTCAATCTGATGTGAAACGATTGATCCAGGAGAAATGACTATGACCAGGAAAGCGATCATCGAAATTGCCGACAATGACGAGCTGCATCGCCGGGCAATGGATACCGCCCGCGAAATCAGTGCGGGCCGCACGGTCAAGGCGGCCAATTTTACGCTGGGATTCGAGAGTTCGGCTCAGGTCTTTGCCGAACTGACCGGCGAGCGCATGCGCACTCTGGAAACGCTCCAGCGCAGCGGTGCGCAGAGTATTTATGCGCTGGCCAAACGCTTGGGCCGGAATTACAGCAACGTCCATGGCGACGTCCAGCGTCTCATGGTGCTGGGGCTGATAGAACGCAACCAGGATGATCGCGTTCATGTACCCTTCGATTCAGTTGAAATTCACTTGTCGTTCGGTACCCGCGCGGCCTGAATACTCAAAATCCGTGTCAGCCAGCCGCTGCTCGTCGGCCGGCACATCGCGCGGCGCTTGTGTTAGTGGGTGGCCAACTCGCGTTTCACTGTCGAGCTTGCCGGCAAACTCCATCACTTTAGGGATGACCACTTCTAGATCTTCGGTCTCAACCGGCTCACTTGCATTGATCTCATTGATCCGCTGCTGAATCGACGTGTGGTCAGATGCTTCCGGCGTCTCAGCCAAAGCTGCACGGATCGGGTTAAGATCCACATAAGCCATGCACGCGATCAAAGCCGCCTCATCCAGCAGTGCCTGGGATTTGAACCGGCCTTCCCATTAATTTGTCAGGAACAAATTGGGCAGCTTAGCTGGTCCGAAGGACCGAGAACCATGGATGGTTCGAGTCAGACACGTCCGCTACAGCCGTCTTCCTCATTCGCCATTCTGGCTATCGTTTCATTCAGACAACGCATAAACCAGGACAGGTCACAAAGCCTGGTGCAATACAGTTCGACAAACGCCTTGACCTTGTCGAGCTCAGCCGAGCTCATGGATGGTTTGGCCAGGTAACGCTGGACCAGCGGATGCCCGGCAAACAGCCTGGTCCAGCGCTCCAGCACCTCGCCCATGGTCCATGAAGATGCCAGATCGGCATTGAT
>CAZHRH010000122.1:0-6792 GCA_964534475.1 uncultured Wenzhouxiangellaceae bacterium | reverse complement strand
GGTACTTCGTTGTCCAGACAAGATGATATTTGCAATCCCATACCGTATGGCTGCCACTCTTGTAGTCTTTCATCCTCTCAGAATATCATCCGCCGCCTAAAGGCGGGGGTGGTTACTGATCCCCTATCGGGGACTCTAAAAAAACGCCCGGACCAGCCGGGCGTTTTGGTAAAGATCAACTGACGGCCGTTATTCTTCGAGGATAAGACCACGGCGCTCCAGCAATGGCTGAATGTCCGGTTTTTTGCCGGCAAAATCGCGGAACAGTTGCATGGCGTCCTTGCTGCCGCCCTGCGACAGCAGTGTGGCGCGGAAGTGGTCGCCGTTTTCACGCGTCATGCCGCCGTTTTCCTTGAACCACTTGACGCTCTCGGCATCCAGCACTTCGCTCCAGATGTAGGAGTAGTAGCCGGCCGAGTAGCCGCCCATGATGTGCGAGAAGTACAGCGTGCGATAGCGGCTGGGCACCGGATCATAGGCAATGCCGGCCTGCTCCAGGCAGTTGGCTTCAAAATCCAGCACTTCATCGGCAGCCGGAATCTCGTCCACGCCCAGCGTGTGGTAGCACATGTCGAGAATGGATGCCGCCAGATATTCGGTGGTGCGGTAACCTTCATTGAATTTTTCCGCCTCGATGACGCGATCCAGTAATGCCTGCGGAATGCGCTCGCCTGTTTCGTGATGCAGCGCGTAGTTTTCCAGGATCGCCGGCCAGGTGGCCCACATTTCGTTGACCTGCGACGGATATTCAACAAAGTCTCGCGGCACCGAGGTGCCGGAAAAACTCGGATAGGTGACATTCGAGAACAGACCGTGCAATGCATGGCCGAACTCATGAAACATGGTGGTCACTTCATCCATGGTCATCAGGGTCGGCTCGCCAGCGGGTGGCTTCTGGATGTTCTGGTGGTTGGCCACCACCGGCTTGCTGTCAAGCAGCTTTGACTGCGACACGTAGGCATTCATCCAGGCACCACCGCGCTTGGACGACCGTGCGTAAAAATCACCGATGAAAAATGCCAGCGTTTCGCCATCATGATCAAACACTTCAAAGGCGCGCACATCGGGATGGTACACCGGCAGATCCGGACGCTCCTTGAAGGTAATGCCGTAGACCTTTTCCGCGGCGTAGAACACGCCATTCTTGAGCACGCTGTCGAGCTCGAAGTACGGCTTGATCTGGCTCTCGTCAAAATCGTATTTTTCCTGCCGTACCTGTTCGGTGTAGTAGGGCCAGTCCCAGGATTGCAGTTCGAATGGCTGATCTTCAACCTCATTGATCCTGGCCTGTAACTCCACGCCTTCCTTGCGTGCGTTGGCCACCGCCACCGGTGCCAGCTTGCCGAGCAAATCCTGCACTGCGGGAATGGTCTTGGCGGTGGTTTCTTCCAGCACATAGTCGGCGTGGGTGGCGTAACCCAGCATATTGGCCTTTTCCGCACGCAGTTTGAACATGGTTGCGACAATCTCGCGGTTGTCGAACTCATTGTCACGGCCACCACGAGCCAAAGAGGCCTGCATCAGCTTTTCGCGCACGGCACGGTTTTCAAGCGAAGCCAGTTGCGGCTGACTGGAGTAGTTCATCAGCGTCAGCACGTATTGGCCTTCCAGATCGCGGCTTTGCGCTTCTGCAGCAGCGGCTTCGATCTGTGTCTCAGTCAAGCCGGCGAGTTCCTCGGCAGTATCGACCACCACCGCAGAAGCATTGACTTCCTTCAGCACGTTCTGCGAAAACTGCGTGCCCAGACGCGCCAGTTCGCCGTTGATTTGACGCAGGCGTTGTTTTTGCTCATCGTCGAGTTCGGCTCCGGCGCGCACAAAGTTGCGCCGGTACTCTTCCAGCAGACGCATCTGCTCGGCATCCAGATTCAGTTGTTCACGGCGCTGATAGAGGTCATCAATACGGCCGAAAAGATGCGCGTTGAGTTGTATCGCATCGCGATGGGCTGACAGCTTGGGCGACATTTCGCGCTGCATGGCCTGGCGCTTATCGTTGGTGTCGGCACCGGCAAGGCTGAAAAACACCGTGGTGACGCGATCCAGCAACTCGCCGCTGCGTTCCATGGCAACGATGGTGTTGTCGAACGTGGCCGGCTCGGGGTTGTTGGCTATCTGCTCAACTTGTCGCAGATGCTCGCTCATGCCGCGCTCCATGGCCGGCACGAAATGTTCGTCGGTGATGCGATCAAAGTGCGGGTATTGGAACGGCAATGTGGATGCCTGATAAAAAGGATTATCATCGTCGCCGGCGGTATTCTCAGCGTCGGCAGCAGCAGCATTGTTGTCCTGTTCAGTCACAGTATCTGTCTGCTCGGAATCGCTGCTGTCGGCAGCAGGATCAGCCTGATCGTTACCGCAAGCGCTCAACAGAGCCAGCGTTACAGACATGACCAGGATCTGGTTCATAATTTGTTTCATGTTGACATTCATCTCTTTGCGGGAAAACAACTCGTCATTTTAGCAAATCAGGGCCCACTACAGCGGCTGCCCGCGCAGTGACGCGACCGGTGGTCGGCAGCATCGGATAAACGCCTGATGATCACTATGAATCAGTGCTGACCGCGAAGTTCAGTCATATAACGGCCAGCGCTGCAATATCCGCCACGGCTGTGCAGATAGTGGCAGCGGGTAACATTTGACCAGGGCATCACACAAATTGATTCAAGCCGCCGCAGCCCGCTGCAGGCGGTCATTGATGGCACACCAGCCGCTGTTGTCGGGCGGTCGCTCGATGATGATCAGATCCGGATTGCTGCTGTCGGCCCGGCGCAGCTCGGCATACAGCCGCCGGGCATAGTCTGCGGGTGCTGTCGGCATGTCAATCCAGCCAAGCTGTGTCTGTGCATCTGGGCATGTTGAGTAACCCAGCACACACACACGCTTGCCGGCGCTGAGTTCGGCGGCAACGCTGGCAGCAAGCTGCGCTGACTCGACCAACGCCACCGCAGCGGTGGGTGCGTAGTGCGAGATCAGCCGTCCGGAAGCGCGTGGACCTTCGTCATCGGCGGCGATAGCCAGTGGCGCGCCCAGCACCCGTTGCAGTTGCTCATGGGCGATCATGCCCGGACGCAACAGCCGGGGGCAGTCGGTGGAAACATCAACAATGGTCGATTCCAGGCCCACCTTGCAGGCACCACCATCCAGCACGGCGGCCACATCGCTGTCGGCAAACTCGCTCATGACATGCTCTGCTGTGGTCGGGCTGACATGACCGAAACGATTGGCCGAGGGTGCCGCCAGGCCACCGCCGAATGCTTGCAGCAAGGCCTGCGCCACCGGATGTTCGGGCACGCGCAAGCCGATCGTGTCCTGTCCGCCGGTGACGACAGCATCCACATCGGCCCGACGCGGCAGCACCAGCGTCAGCGGCCCGGGCCAGAAAGCCTGTGCCAGACGTTGCGCTGCTGCCGGCATGCTTGCAGCCCACTCGGACATGGCTGCAGCAGCGGGCAGATGCACGATCAGAGGATGATCGGCTGGCCGACCCTTGACCGCGAATATGTGGCGCACGGCCGCGGGATTGCTGGCATCCGCGCCCAGCCCATAGACGGTCTCGGTGGGAAATGCCACCAGCCGGCCTGCACGCAGCCATTTTGCAGCACGTGCGATGCCGGTGCGGTCAGTAGGCAACCGCTGCATTATTGCTGGTCAATCCAAAGCGATGGTTTAAACAAATCATGGGGTGGCTTAGACAAAAATATGAGCATTTCCGCATTACTATAGCGCATCACATTGATAGTCCTGCACAATGCTTATTTGCATTAAAAGCATCACCACGCAACACCACTAAGCCTTGATGAGCGCAACGCCCGAACCCACCCCCGGCTTTTTCAGCCAGATCAGGCCACTGGCGACCTATGGCCGCCGCGCCATGGTGCTGGTGTGGGCGACCAGTCCGCTGCTGACCATCGCCCTGGCCGCTCTGACGCTGCTCGCTGGCTTGTTGCCGGCTTCGATTGCCTATGTCAGTCAGTGGCTGGTGGACAGCGTGGTGGCGGCGATTGAGGGCCAGGCCATGACCCGGCAGGTGTGGTTCTGGCTGGGCATCGAAGCCGTGCTGGTGGCGGCCATGGCCGGCGCGCAGACGGCGCTGAACATCTGCAACAATCTGCTGCGCGCACAGCTCGGTCATCGCGTCAACATGATGATTCTGGACAAAACACAGACGCTGGAACTGGCGCAACTGGAAGATGCGGTGTTCTACGACCGCCTCACCCGCGCCCGCCGCGAAGCTTCCACCCGGCCGCTGTCGCTGGTGCAGAAAACCTTTGGCGTGATCCAGAACGGCATTGCCATCCTCAGCTTCAGCGGCCTGCTGCTGGCGTTTTCGCCGTGGGCGGTGTTGGTGCTGATCCTTGGCGGCCTGCCGGCGTTTTTTGTCGAAGCCAAGTTCGCCGGTGACGCCTTCCGGCTGTTTCGCTGGCGCTCGCCGCAATCGCGCGAGATGATGTACCTGGAATCGGTGCTGGCGCGCGAGGACTACACCAAGGAGGTGAAGCTGTTTGCGCTGGCACCGCGACTGCTACAGCGCTATCGCGATATCTTCGGCAAGCTGTTCCAGGAAGACCGCGCGCTGACCATTCGCCGCGGCTGGTGGACCTTTGCGCTTGGACTGGTCGGCACGCTGGCGCTGTACGGTGCCTATGCCTGGGTGGTCGTGGCCACCGTCGGCGGCGTGTTGACTCTGGGCCAGATGACCATGTACATGCTGGTGTTCAAGCAGGGCCAGTCGGCGGTCAGCGCCAGCCTCACCGCGATCAACGGCATGTACGAGGATCACCTCTATCTGACCAGCCTGTATGAGTTTCTGGAACAGCCGGCGCTGGGTGCCAGCGGCACCCTGACTGCAGGCAGCGAACCGGGAAGCGGGCTGGAGATCAGGCAGGTATCGTTTCGTTACCCCGGCACCGACACATTGGCGCTGGATAACATCAACCTCACGCTGCGCCCCGGCACCAGTCTGGCGCTGGTGGGTGAAAACGGCTCCGGCAAAACCACGCTGACCAAACTGATCGCCGGGCTGTACCGCATCGAATCAGGCGACATTCTGCTTGACGGCAGTTCGCTGAAAGACTGGGATCGACAAGCCCTGCAGGCGCGCATTGGCGTGATCTTTCAGGATTTCGCCCGCTACCAGTGGCCGGTGGGCGAAAACATCGGCGCCGGCGACGTCAGCGCATTTGATGACGCAAAACGCTGGCAACAGGCAGCACGCAAGGGACTGGCCGATGAGTTCATCCAGTCACTGCCCAAAGCCTATGCCACGCAACTGGGCCGTTGGTTCAAGGACGGCCGCGAGCTCTCTGGCGGTCAGTGGCAGAAAATTGCGCTGGCGCGGGCGTTCATGCGCGAACAGGCCGATATCCTCATCCTCGATGAACCCACCGCCGCCATGGACGCCAAAGCCGAAGCCGAAGTGTTTCAGCATTTCCAGGCCATGGCCAAACATCAGATCCTGATCCTGATCTCACACCGCTTCTCCACCGTGCGCCAGGCCGACCAGATCGCGGTGATGGATCAGGGCAGCATCATAGAGCTGGGCAGTCACGATGAGCTGATCGCACTTGGCGGACAGTATGCGAGTTTGTTTGAGTTGCAGGCCAGGGCTTATCGCTGATGGCCTATACATCGTCCGGCATGCGTTGCCCTGGCGGAGTGAACTCGTTCTCACGCACCTTCGCAGGGACATCTAGACCTATGCGTTCCCACGCAGAGCGTGGTAACGAGAATCGCTGGAGCGTGGGAGCGAGAAGTGAAGAGGATGACCTCGTTCCCACGCTCTGCGTGGGAATGCATACCAATCACCATTGCCTGCACACCTCAAGCAAGCCTGCTTGGCCTGCATAGTCACGTGCGCTGGAATAGCGCCAATGTTCAGCCTGATCGACATATCCACGCTTGACTGGATTATGATGAATATAATCAACCTTCTGCCGCATCATATCTGCACTCTGAATCAACTCAGGATGCACACCTTCCTGCCAGAACTGATTGGCGCGATCTTGTTTATGAGCTTTCTTGTAGAATGCCAACTGATCCAATATTTGCCTAACGTTATTTTCAACAAGATACTGAATTAGCTGCTTCGCCGTCCAGGATTTGAAACGAGAGATATCCTTATCCAGAACATCGCTTTGCAGAATAAAGTGACAGTGGTTTTCCAACACAACATAGGCATAGATCTTCAGGCCTGCAGCGCCAAGAAAGCGCAGAGAGTCCAGCAGAATATCAACAGTGCTCGGTCGAGTGAAAACCGGAATCCAATGCAGCACTGTGAACGTGACGAAGTGCGGCTGTTGTGGATGGATGATTTTGTAGCGACTTCTCCCCATTGCTCATCTCCTATGCATTCCCACGCAGTGCGTGGGGACGAGGCCTGTCAGTTACCACCTCGTTCCCATGCTCCTGCGCGGGGACGTCCAGACCCTTGCATTCCCAGGCAGAGCGTGAGAACGAGGCGACAGCAGATTACATATTCCGCCGATACTCGCCACCAACCTCATACAAGGCAGCGCTGATCTGCCCCAGGCTGGCGACCTTGACCGCTTCCATCAGTGACTCGAAGATATTACCCCGCTCGCGGGCGACCTGTTGTAGCTGCCTCAGCACTTCGGGGCCGGTTTCGGCGTGGCGCTGCTGGAACCGGTGCACGCCGGTGATCTGGTCTCGCTTTTCTTCCTCGCTGGCGCGGATCAGTTCAATCTCCGGCTTGTCTTCTGTTGCGTCCTTGTTCGGCAGGTAGGTGTTGACGCCGATCAGCGGCATGCTGCCGTCGTGTTTTTTGCTTTCATA
>CAZHRH010000121.1:0-6817 GCA_964534475.1 uncultured Wenzhouxiangellaceae bacterium | reverse complement strand
GAAATGCGCCGTGTGCTCAAGCCCGGCGGCCGCGCCGTGGTGCTGGAATTCTCCCAGGTCACACAACCCGCTGCCGCGCGCGCCTACGACTGGTATTCGTTCAACGTGCTGCCGAAACTGGGGCAGATGATCGCCGGTGACCGCGACAGCTACCAGTATCTGGCCGAATCCATCCGCAAGCACCCTGATCAGGAAACGCTCAAGCAGATGTTTCTTGATTCAGGCTTTGCCGCCGCCGACTACCGCAACTTGAGCGCCGGCATGGTCGCTATACATCGTGGCGTCAGCGCCTGATAAGCAGCGATGAACCAATCCGACAGCCACAGCGAATCCGCAACTCCGACAGCAGACACCGCCGAGACCGGTTTCCTGACGCCATTCCCGCGCCTGCTGGCTGCGGCCATGCAGCGCAGCCTGCGCAGCGTGCAACGCCGCAACGAGGCACTTGCTGCACCACCACAACAGGCATTTATCGTCCACCTGCAGGGACTCGGTCTGATGTTGCGCTTTGCCGGCGATGCCGAACAGCAACTCGTCATCACCGCACACCTGCCGCAGCCGGAAGCCGACGACAATCAGGATCAGGCCAATACCACCAGCATCGCCGCCACCCCGGTAACGCTGGTAATGCAAAGCCTGGGTAATCCGGCCGGTCGCAGCGTCAATATCCGCGGTGACGCCACGCTGGCGCAAGCCTGGCAACTGTGGCTTCGGGACCTGTTTGCGCTGCCGCTGCAGGACCCGGAACGCCATCTCAGCGAGCGCTTCGGGCCGGTGCTGGGCGTGCAACTCAATCGCGTGCTGAACGGACTCAAGGACTGGGCCGGAATGGCCAGCGAGCACGGCGCGGCAACCGTGCGCGAGTACCTGCAGGAAGAATCCGGTTTGCTGGTGACGGCTGCAGAGATGGAGCAGTTTCTGGATCAGGTCGACGAACTCAGCGAGCGCATCGAGCGATTGCAGGCACGCCTGCGATGAGCATGCTTAACCCTGCCCGCGGCATGCGCGTGATGGGCATTGTCATCACCCTGTCGCGCTATCGACTGGATGAGCTCAGCCGGGCCGCGCACTGGTTTCGTCCGCTGACCTGGCTGATCCCGGGCAAACGCGGTATCCGCCAGCAGCCGCGCGGTGCACGCCTGCGCATGGCGCTGCAGGAACTGGGGCCGGTGTTCGTCAAGTTCGGTCAGGTGTTGTCCACCCGCCGCGATCTGCTGCCGCCGGAGATTGCCGATGAGCTGGCACTACTGCAGGACCAGGTAGAACCCTTCCCCGGCGCGCAGGCACAGGCCATCATCGAAACCGATCTGCAAGCGCCGGTGGCTGAAATTTTCGCTGAATTTGATGCACAAGCACTGGCATCGGCTTCCATCGCCCAGGTGCATGCGGCGGCGCTGAAAGACGGCAGCAAAGTCGTGGTCAAGGTCGTGCGCCCGGGCATTCGCCGCCGCATCAAGCACGATGTTGCACTGCTGGAAAGCCTGGCCGCGCTTGGCCAGAAATATCACCCGGAAGGCGAGCGCATCCGCCCGGTGGATGTGGTCAACGAGTTCAAGACCTTCATCTTCGATGAGCTCAACATGCAGCGCGAGGCGGCCAACGCCAGCCTGCTGCGCCGCTACCACGAGGACTCCACCGAGCTGTACATACCGCGCATCCATTGGTCGTACTGCAGCGAGCGCATTCTCACCATGGAGCGCGTCTATGGCATCAGCATCCGCGACAAAAAGGCGCTGCTCGATCATGGCGTTGATCTCAAGGCACTGGCCAGCCGCTGCATACGCGTGTTCTATGTGCAGGTATTTCGCGACAATCTGTTCCATGCCGACATGCACCCCGGCAACCTCTTCGTATCCACCGAACGCCCGCATGATCCGCAGTTGATTGCACTGGACTTCGGTATAGTCGCCTCGCTGCCGGCACGCGATCTGTACTACATCGGCGAAAACTTCACCGCCATGTTCGAGCAGCAGTACCGGCGCGTGGCCGAACTGCACATCGAGGCCGGCTGGGTACCTGCAGACACGCGCGTGGATGAAATGGAAGCCAGCGTGCGCACCGTGTGCGAGGCCAACTTCACCCGCCCATTGAGCGAGGTCTCATTCGGACTGTTGCTGCTGCAACTGTTCCAGGTGGCGCACCGCTTCAAGTTGACCATCCAGCCGCAGTTGATCATGCTGCAGAAAACCCTGCTCAACATTGAAGGACTGGCGCGCGATCTGTATCCGCAACTGGACATGTGGGCGATTGCCAAGCCGGAGCTGGCGCGCATCATCGAAGTGCGTCGCGGCCCCACCGCCACGCTCAGACAAATCCGCCGACGCCTGCCGCGACTGCTGGAAACCACTCCGGAAATGCCGGAACTGATCCACCAGACCATGCGCAACCTGGCGCGTGGTGAATTGCAGATCACCCAGCACGACCCGGCCACAGCAAAACTGCCCGAGCTGATGCGCCGCTGGCGCCGCAGCAGCGTGCTCGCCATCTTCGGCGCCAGCCTGCTGCTGATCGGCACCCTGTTGTTGCAAACACCTGCCAACTGGCAACTGCTGAACATCGGCTGGCCAAGCTGGCTGAGCTGGCTGGTTGGTGTTATCAGCTTTGTTCAGGCCTGGAGACAGTAGGCTGAATCAATGGCAGCGCCGGCCTGTGGGAGCGCCGGCGTCTAGCCGGCCTTCTGGAGCGCCGGCGTCTCGCCGGCCTGGGAGCGCCAGCATCTTGCCGGCCCTATCTAGAAGCGCCAGCGTCTCGCCGACCTGGGAGCGCCGGCATCTTGCCGGCCCTATCGTGCTCTAAAGCGCAGGCGTCTAGCCGACCTAATCACGCTCAAATCGAGCACTACCAAAAGGCCAATCCGCCGCGTTTTGACACAGCCCGGCCTGCACAGGGTTGCGATGAATGTATCTGATCACGGCAGCCAGATGCTGGTCATCGCGAATATAGCGATCAAAGTATTCACGCTGCCAGAACGTGCCAGTTCTACCCAATCGTTTGTTGATGTATCTTGAGGTGTATGACTTCCATGAGTGGATGATTGCGGCAAGGGGATGCTGCGGCAGGGTTTCGATCAAGACATGAAAGTGGTTGGGCATGACGCACCATGCCAGCAGGTGATAGCGTTCACCGTCAAAGTGCCAGAATGCCTGCTCGATGATGGCTGCGTTTGCGGGATCACGCAAATGGCAGCTCCCATGACCAGCATCCAGCCACGCCTCTATTTTTTTCTGGCGTTCGATGTCATTTGATGTCTGCTGTTTAATGCGTTCGATTGCCTGCGCGGGCAGTGCATCGGCGAGGCGGCAGGTGATCATTTGCAGCAAGCCAGGAGCGTCCAGGTGCGGCAGATAATTGCGTGAATACCAGCCTTTTGCCGATTTAGCCTGAGCAGGTTCATTGGCCGGCAAGATGCCGGCGCTCCCAGGTGCCTGGACTACTCGCTTCCATTCGTCTGCCTGAATGCCGCGAATCTGCGCGTCTTTTCTGATGTCATCATGTTTATGCATGAGACGCCCTGTGTCATCAATGCCGCTGTGCTGCGGTCATTACTCAAGCGTATCAATTTAGCTTGTCATGCGCGCAAGGTCAAACGCATGTGTGTCTGTTTCAGCATACCGGCCTGTTAGCAGCTGACTTCGTCGCGAATTACAATTGCGACGATTCTGGTTTGAACCCATTGGGACATTTGCCATCGAATCGATTGGCATACAATCAATCCGGGAGCACCATGCCCTACGTTTTATTCTGCCTGCTGCTGCTTGTCTGTAGCGACTGTGTCGCCGTCAGCACCTATACAGTCCGCTTCGATACCTCCCTGCAGCATGTCGATGTGCATATCTGCTTTGATCGCGAGGATGACCTGCGACCGGCTGATCTGCATATCGATGATGATGCCAGATCGAACCTCAGCCGACTGCGCTGGAATGGCGAGAGCATGGCTTCTGTGCGTCAGCTCAAGCGTCTGCGCCTGAGCAATGCTGACGACAACTGCCTGGATTACCGCGCCCGCTTGCAAAAGCCGGGTCGCAGTTGGGCTGCTGACAGCGATGATTATCGCCTCACCCGCAGCAAGGACTGGCTGCTGGCACCACGGCACGGTCAGCGCGCCTGGATTCGCTTTCAAGCCCCTGAGGGCATGGCGGTGTCGGCACCGTGGCCGCCGCTTGCCGGGGATGGCGATGCATACAACTGGATGCTGCTGGGCCAGACCGACCCGTGGTGGAGCAACAATGTGGTGTTTGGCCGTTTCGAGGTTGAACCGCTGCCGGTGGGTAAAACCACGCTGCGCGTTGCCATCCTGCCCTCGTCACCGGCATTGACATTGGCTGCGGTGAAACCCTGGCTGCAGGCTTCGGCGCAATCGGTGATTCGCGTGCACGGCAGCATGCCGCAAACCGATCCGCAGGTGCTGATCACACCGGTGGGTCGCCAGGACGAGGCGATCCCTTTTGCCCGAGTTATGCGTGGTGGTGGCATTGGCCTGCAGTTTTATGTGGACCCCGGGCGCAGAGCAGATGACTTTGCGCAGGACTGGAAACCCACGCATGAATTCAGTCATCTGCTGTTTCCCTACATCAGCCGCGACGATGCCTGGCTGTCGGAAGGTCTGGCCTCGTATTATCAGAACATTCTGCGCGCCCGCGATGGCCGGCTGAGCGAGATCGAAGCCTGGCAAAAACTGCTGGCCGGATTCGAGCGTGGCCGCCGCGAGCGCAAGCGCAACGTCACGCTGGCCGAGGAAGCCAGCGGCATGCATCGCAATCGTTCCTACATGCGCGTGTACTGGAGCGGCGCAGCCATGCTGCTGCTGGCCGACAAGCAGTTGCGTGAGACAAGCGCTGGCGAGCAAAGTCTGGATACTGCATTGGCGGCTTTGGCTGCATGTTGCATGGACGATCCCGGCAAGGTCTGGTATGCCCGTGACATCATGCGCAAGCTGGATCAGTTGACCGGTGATGACGTGTTCATGAGCATCTACCACGAGTATGCCCTCTCGGATCGCTTTCCCCACGTGGAGCCTGCACTACGCAACCTCGGTGTCATTGAGCGCAATGGTCGCGTGCGCCTGGACGATGATGCAGCGCAAGCCGATTTGCGCCGTCGTCTGGTCAGTTACGCCAATGCGGCTAAGCCGGCAGCGTCGCCACCTGAATAAGTTCGAACCCAGCGGCGATTTAACTGACTTGACACACAGTATTTGAGATACTGAAGGCTTTAACGATGTGTTGGTCGACGCGTTGTCGACAACAAACACCGGAGCGACCATGAAAAAGCTGATCAAATACCTCGCCCTTACCTTCGTCACCGTGTTCGCACTGATCGCGGCTGTGCTGATCTACGCCAAGCTGTTTGTCGATCCGAACGACTATCGCGAGCAGATTGCCAGCCAGGCGAGCAAGTCGATTGGCCGCGAACTGGTTATCGATGGTGATCTTTCGCTGTCGGTGTTCCCGTGGATCGGCCTTGAAATCGGCCGTGTCAGCATCGGCAATGCGCCCGGTTTTGACGGCGATTTCGTTACCGTGGACAACGCCGGTGCGGCGGTAAGGCTGCTGCCACTGCTCAGCGGTAATCTGCAGATCAGCCGCATCGTACTCGATGGCCTGGATGCCAGGCTGCAGGTCGCAGCCAACGGCAGCAACAACTGGAGTGATCTTGGCGCCGCAGACGATGGCGATGACCGCGCTGGCGCCGATGCCGTTGCAGACCGTGGCGACGGCCTGCAGGCATTCAGCATCGAAGGCATCGACATCAGCAACGGCCAGGTCAGTTATCTGCACCAGCAAAGCGGCCAGGACATCACCATCAGCGAAATCAAGCTCAGCGCCGACAACATCAGCAGCGGCCAGCCGTTCGATCTGGATGGCGGCCTGCTGTACACCAACGCCGGTGAAAATCTGGCTTATCGTCTGCAGCTCGATGGCCGGCTGCAGTTTGATCAGGACGCCGGCCAGCTTGATTTTGAGCAACTGCAATTGACGCTGGCAGATCAGGGCAATGATCCGCTGCCGGCGCTGGCATTGACGCTGAGCGGTATGTTCAACCAGCCATCGGAGTCGCTGACGCTGGACCCGCTCACGCTGGAAGTTGGCGATCTGCAACTGTCTGCAACTGCCCAGGGCAGCAGCATGCTGAGCGCGCCGGCGATCAACGGCAAGGCCGAGCTGGCGACGTTTAACCCACAGCGGCTGGCCAACACCTTCAACATCGATCTGCCTGAACTGCGCAGCGATGATGCCCTGCGCCAGGCCAGCGCCGAACTGGCATTCAATGCCACCGCCGAGCGCGTGCAAATCAGCCAGCTGCAAGCGACGCTGGATGAATCCACAGTCGATGGCCGCATGAGCGCCAGCATGGGTGGCAGCAGCAACAGCTACGTGTTCAATCTGCAGCTTGACCAGATCAACCTGGACGATTACATGCCGGCCGCGCCGGCCAGCGACGAGCCCATGCCGCCGCTTGAGGTGGCGCTGTTTCGCGGCATCAACGCACGCGGCGAGGTCGGTGTCGGTCAGCTCACCTTCAACCAGCTCGACATGACCGATATTGAAGTCAGCATCAATGCCGATCGCAACGGCTGGCGCTTGCAGCCGATCACGGCCAACTTCTACGACGGCCAACTGGCCGGCGGGGTGAACATTGATGCCAGCGGTAGCTCGCCAATGCTTGGCACCAGCGGCAATCTGGATCAGGTGCTGGCCGGTGCCATGCTGGCCGATGTGGCCGGGCGTGACCTGCTCAGCGGGGTTGCCAATTTTGACAGTGATCTGCGCATGGACATCAACAATCCGCAGCAGACCCTCACTGGCGAGGTGGTGCT
>CAZHRH010000120.1:0-6862 GCA_964534475.1 uncultured Wenzhouxiangellaceae bacterium | reverse complement strand
GGAGCGATCCCACAAGCCGGCAAAAGTGAACATGGGCTGATTCAGCGGATACACGCGGTACGGCGTTTTCGGCTGCGTGTGCTGGTTCCACTCGTAAAACCATGAGGCCGGAATCAGACAGCGCTGATCGCGCTGCCAGGCACCGCGATAGGCCGGCTTGTCGCGCACGGTCACCGAAAACGGCCAGTCGACCTCGCTGCGGCAGTTGGCGGTGTGATACTTCGGCAATGCGCCGTGCGCCCAGAACGGTATCAGCGGCCACACCAGCAGGTCCAGTCGGCGCTGGCCGTCGATCTGGCGCAGCACCGGCAGCCGTTCCAGCATGGTGTGGCCGCCGCGCTGGCGACTCGGCGCCAGGTTGTAGCGCTGCATGCCGGTGGACGGTATCTGCAGACTGCCGTCGGCGGCATGATCAGCAGCCGCTTCAACTGATGCGTTCAGGTAATCCTGCAGCTCCCCGGCGCTGGCCGTGATGCCCAGTCTTCCGCACATGACGTTTTCCTTCAATCGTGGCCCGATGACCGTCCGGCCGCCACGCCGGTGCGATCACATTGGGCATGTCCGAGCGGCCCAGCAGCACGCCCGGCGCGATGGCGAATTCACCATAGCGCTGGTTGATTGTATCAACCACCTGATGCAGTGCGCGCTGCTGATCGCGCTGTGGCCGCAGCCAGTCCTGCTGCTGGCCGCTGGCCTGCGGATCCTGCGCCGTGATCTGTACCTGAAACACGCCTTCGCCACGCCAGTGCTGCTGCAGAAAATGCTGGCACATGCGCCGCAGCTTGCTGCTGCTGTCGGTGGGCATGACGCGGTACTGGTATTCCAGCCAGCGCTCGCGCGTGCGCAGGCCGATATAAAAGCGGCTGGCCTCGTAGTCGTGCTTGCGCAGCCGCGCAGCGACCTTCTCGGCCATGTGAATCAGATAGGTGTGCACGGTGTCGGCATCGCGCGTGTCCGGCGGCATTACCTTGCCGTGACCAATCGACTTGGGTGCGGCCACTTCCAGCTCCAGCGGTGCCGGGTCGTGGCCACGGCAGACCGACCACAAGCGCCGACCAATGCTGCCCCAGCGCCCGGCCAGCACGCTCATCGGCATATTGGCGACATCGCCACAGGTGTGCGCACCATACTGCGCCAGGTGCTCGCGGATGCCGCGCGCTATGCCGCACAGCTCATCCACCGGGCGCTCGGCCAATGCTGCACGCACCTGCTCCGGAGGCAGGATGGTCAAGCCATCCGGCTTGTGCTGCTTGGCTGCCCACTTGGCGCTCAGCTTGCCCTCGCTGATGCCGACGCTGGAACGCACGCCCGATACCTGGTAGATGACCGCCTTGATGTGCTCGCCGATGGCTTCCACCGAGCCAAACATTTTCTGGCTGGCGGTGACATCGAGAAACGCCTCGTCCACCGAGAACACCTCGATCAGCGGCGTGATGCAGCCCAGCGCGTGCATGATGCGCGAGGAAATCTCGGCATAGCGCTGCGGCCGTGCCGGCCGACGCACCAGATCCGGACACAATTCCAGCGCATCGCGCAGGCGCATGGTGGTCTTGACGCCGTGCGCGCGCGCCTCATACGAACAGGTGATGATGCAACTGCCGCGCAGGCCGTTGGTCACCGCCACCGGTCGCCCGCGCAGCGACGGATCATCGAGCTGCTCGATGCTGGCAAAAAACGCGTTCATGTCGGCCAGGGCAATGGCGCGCTTCCAGGGTTTGCTGGCAACAGAATGCATCGCCAACACCTCAAAAGAACCGGTGCACGGAATGCAGGATGCCCTGCACCTGCACCCGGTCGGGATCGTAATGACGCGCCGGATAGTCCGGGTTCTCGGCCTGCAGCGTGATGCGGCCATCGCGCTGGTAAATGCGCTTCAGCGTGGCCTCCTGACCATCGATCAGCGCCACCACAATGGCGCCGTTGGAGGCCGATTGCGCCGGCCGGATCAGCACCGTGTCGCCGTCGTAAATGCCGGCATCGATCATCGAATCGCCGCTCACCAGCAACTGGTACAGCCCGGGCTGATCCAGCCGCTCGTGGAAATCGACATGCTCGTTTTCCGGGATCGCCTCGATCGGCCGCCCGGCGGCAATGCGCCCGGCCAGCGGAATCACCGGGAACTTGCGCCCGTCGTCATCCGGCGGCAACGTGAGCCCGCGCGAGCGGTGATCATCGCGCTGCAGGTGCCCGGCCTCGATCAGGGCATTGACGTAATGCCGGACGGAACCGCGCGAACGGTAGCCAATCGCCTCGGTGATTTCCTGTAAAGTGGGGCTGAACCCCCACTCGCGGATCGCCGTGGTGACGTAATCAAGAATCTTGCGCTCTGCTGGTTTCATGGTTCCAGCTTATAGTACAAATATAGTACATGCAAGCGGTTTTACACATACATTTTTGCCGAGCGGCTGCAGGGCTTATTAGCAGCAGAAAGCCAAAGCAAAAAGTGTACTGTATGCGCGCTGGAGTAACCGTATCGGTGCGCTTGTTAGCGGCAGTAAGCCATGGATTACCTGGCGCTGATCCAGCATGCACCCAGCAACCCCCACAGCCATTCAATCTTCTGGCACGCTACCGGACAGCCGCTTTACCAGGATGTGATATTGCTATAAGGTATACATGTATACCAACTGGACGAGAATACCATGAGCAAACAGACAGCGGTCAGATTGTCTGACGATACTTATGCCCGTCTGAAGCGCCTGGCCGATAACACCGGCCGCACCGCAACTTTCTACATCCGCGAGGCGATTGAAGAGCATCTGGAAGATCTTGAGGATAGCTACCTGGCTGAGCAGGCCTTGACGCGCCTGCGTCAGGGCAAGGAACGCACCTGGAGTCTTGACGAGGTAGAGCAGGAACTTGGTCTGGCAGATTGAATTTACCGCCGGGGCGCGCAAACAGCTCAAAAAAATGGCTCGTAGCGATGCCAAGCGCATTCTTGACTTCCTGCGCCAGCGCGTCAGTCCGTTATCGAATGTCCGCCAACTGGGCAAGGCTTTACAGGGTCCATCAGCGGGATTCTGGCGCTATCGAGTGGGAGACTTTCGGCTGGTTTGCGAGATTCAGGATGATCGGCTTGTTGTTCTGGTCGTCCGTGTCGGACAACGAGACAAGGTTTATAAGTAGCGATACTTAACCCGGTTTATGCGCTACCGATCTACATGCAGTGGCCACACGCGCCCATACAAAATCACCGTTGTCTTGTATCAAGTGATTATTGTTTTAGATCGGTCGTTAATTTTGTTGCGTGACAAACATACGCTGTAAATCTGCTTTTCAATCATGCAGCAGCGCCTGCAGGTTGTGCTGCTCGCGTAGCCAGCGCTGGCCAAGCCGGCGCGCCAGCAACAGGGTGACCAGCCACCATATCACCGCATAGATCAGCAACACCAGCGCCGACTCGCGCCACTGCGCATCGCCAAACAGCATGCTGCCTGCAGCAGCCAGCAGCGCGTAGAGCAACAGGCCCTGGGAGGTCCGTCTGGCCAGCCACAGGTCGCGAAGACTGGTTTTCAACTGCGCCATGCGCAGTTGTGCATAGACATTGGCGGCGGCGCTGGTGGCGTCAGTGTCCAGCTTTGGGGCACGCAGCGTCAGTGTCCACACCATGGGCAGAAACACGGCAAAAAACGGTAACAGCAGCCAGTGTGCCGGACGCATGCTGTGCGTGATCATGGCATGACTGAACACGGCAATGGCGACCAGGCTCAGCAACACCTCCAGCGCCCGCTGCAGTTGTCGGCGGCGCTGTTGCCGCTGTACTTTGGCGGTCAGTGCGGCCAGGCTCACGGTGCTGTCAGTTGTGGCGTTCCAGGCCTCGCTGAGTTTATCTTCAATGTTCATTGATATCGTCCTCATGCAATAACTGGCGCAGTCGCTCGCGTGCTCGATGCAGCCGCACACCCACATTTTCGCTACTGATACCGAGAAATTCTGCCATCTCGCTGTAGTCGAAGCCATCCAGTTGCAGCATCATGACCTGACGCAGGTTGAGTGGGAGTAAATTCAGAGCTTCAAACAACCAGTTGCGCTGGGATGCCATCGAATCCGCAGCGGTCGGGCTGTCAGCAAGTCCGTGAAATGCTTCATCGAAGCTGGCTGTTGCCGGTGTTCTGGCCGCTGTGCGGGCATGACTGGCACCCAGGTTGTGGGCAATGCGCAAAGCATAGAACTGCAGCCGCTGCGGATCTCGCAGTCGCGGCAGGCTTTCCCATATGGCCAGCAGCACTTCCTGATACAACTCCTCGCGCAAAGCCGGATTGAGCTCATAGCCGCACACCGCACGCCATAACTGCGCATGACATTCCTCGATTTTGGGCCACAGCGGATGCATTGCAGAGCTTCAGTGATACAGCATGTCGATTAGGTTGTCTGCACTTAAGTCGTCTGCACTGCAGTATTTCTTACACGATAAATTGAGCTTGCGATCAGCCACAGTCATACCGGATTATTTTGCACGAGCCGTGTAAGAAACCATCATGCAGCAACGACTGAACGGGTAACTCCAAACCAATGAGCTTGCCCGATGAAACATTCTATACAAGCGTTGCCGTTGATCCTGGTCTGCTGGATTTCTGCTGGCGCCGCCGAAGCGGCAAAGCCTCTGGCGCTGGATCAGATCAGCGTCGTTGACACCGGACAAGGCGTGATCACCGAGGCGCGCTGCGTGCGCATCGAACGAGATCGCATCGTCGCAGTCACCGCAGCCGGCAGCGAGCAATGCCTGGATGATGCCCGGGTGCTGGATCTGGATGAGCATTATCTCATGCCCGGTCTGATCGATATGCATGCCCACCTCACCCTGGGTCCACTGGAGATTCAGCGTGAACGCGGTCGCATGACCATGTCCGCAGCAGCAGACGATGACATCGCAGATCACAATGCCAAACGTCTGCTGGCCCACGGAGTCACCACCATCCGCAACCCCGGTGGTGATCTGCAAGCCGCCAAACGCTACCAGCAGCGCCTGAGCCGTGGTGATGTGATTGGCCCGGAAAGCTTTGATGCCGGCATGATTCTGCACAACGCCGAAATCCGCAATCTAACCGCAGTGGTGCACAACACTGAAGATATCAACCAGGCGGTGGCGGCACAGGCCGCGCAAGGTGCCGAATGGATCAAGCTCTACACCGGACTCAGCCCGGAACTGCTGCAAGCCGGCATTGCTGCCGCGCATGAACACGGACTGCCGGCCGTTGCTCATCTTGATCATATTGCCTGGCCGGATGCACTGGCCATGGGTCTGGACAGCATTGTCCATCTGATGCCGATCAGTCCTGATCTGCTGGATGAGGCGTCGCGCCAGGCATGGCAGGCAACAGCACGCCCCGGCACGTTTGCTTTTTTTGAATGGTGGGAGCATTTCGATCCCGACGGGCCAGAGGCTGACCGGCTGATCGAATCGTTTGACACCCATCGGCCGATTTTCGATGCCACCCTGGTGGCCTTTCACGCTGCCTTTGTGCAAGATCAGGACAACCACTACAAGCAGGACACCCGACGCCTGGCGCATCCGCGTCTGCGTGCCAACTGGGAAGACTGGTTTACCTTTGCCGTGGGCTGGAAAGCCGAAGACTTTGAACGCGCACGCGCCATCTGGCCCAAGGTACAACGCCTGGCAAAACGCGTGTACACCAGTCGTGCCTGCGTCACCATTGGTACCGACATGAGCAACCCCTGGATTGCGCCTGGCAGCAGTATGCACAGTGAAATGTCTCTGCTCGCCGAGGCCGGTATCAGTCATCAAATTATCCTCGCCGCAGCCACAGTAAATGCCGCCAAGGCGCTGGATGCCGGTGATCGCCTGGGTCGAGTCAGGCCCGGTTACGAGGCCGATCTGATCGTGCTCAAAGCCAATCCACTTGCCGACATCAGCAATGCACAGGCCATTGCTGCCGTGCTGCTGAACGGGCGCTGGCTCGATGCCAGCCACTTATCCAAACTGACTGCAACAGGAGAATCATGATGAAATCACTTCCCACATACTCCAAGCCCATCATTGTTGTCTTGCTACTGCTCACGGTAAGCGTCTGGCTCACGCCCGTGATCGCTGCAGAATCCGCAGCAAAGGACTGGGAAACACCGCGAGGTATTGTCCAGGCATTGCATGAACTGGTGTCGGCTGAAGCTGGCGAAACACGCGACTGGGATCGCTTTCGCGAGCTGTTTCTAGAGGGTGCCATGGTGTCGATGGCGGTCAGATCACCCCGTGCACCCGGCATCATCGTCGCCACCCCGGAGGAACTGATTCAACAGACCGAATCCAACTATGCCTCGACCGGGTTTCACGAGATCCCGCTGGTTTATCAGGTCGAGGAATTCGGTGCCATGGCGCTGGTCAGCAACAGCTTTGAGGTCAAACTCAGACGCGATGATGCCGCACCACTGATGCGTGGCCTGAACCACTTCCAGTTGCTGCATGACGGTGAGCGCTGGTGGATCGTCTCGAACATTTCCACAGTAGAGACCGGTGACTGGAAACTGCCGCCAGCGTTTGTTCCGGAAAGTAATGCGGAGATCAGCGAATGAACGCCAGCAACGAACAGCAAAGCTTGCGTCCAGCAAGCGGTAAAAGCCACCTGTCGAGCAGCAAGCGCTGGCTACTCATCGGCGGTGGGATCATCTGTCTGCTGTGCTGGCTTGCGCTGGGCATCGGATTGCTCATGGACGCGCCACGCCATACGCTGATTGTGCTGGTCACCGTGGCGGCAGTGGCCACCGAAGGGTTTTTCTGGCTCGCCGCTGCGGTACTGGGTGTTACCGCGTTTCAGGCAAGGCGCAAAATCTGGCGCTGGTTGACCAGACGGCCTGCTGAAAACGTCGAGGAAAATTGAAACAGCTTGTGAGTGTAAACAGGCCCTAG